>JAIQFW010000241.1 GCA_020073105.1 Terriglobia bacterium | reverse complement strand
AATGCCGCTGAACGTGACGCCAGTAAATCGCAACCTGCAGACGCGCGTGACCTTCATGCTTCTGGAATTTGAAGACTTGTTTGTCGTGCTCGGCATTGCAGCAGTGACAAACGTCGCCGGGCACTTCGTCTCGGGTGACATCGGCGGTTTGCCCATGAGCATCGTCGTGCAATATGGCGTGCCCCTATCCATCGTTCCGTTGTTGATGTTGTTCAAGTACGGAAGGCCGCGTGGGTACATTCGGGACCTTGCGCTGTGGTACGTGAGACCACGCGCCTACTGTGCCACGTCGAGAGATCACGAACTGAGTGCCGCCTATATCAAGGAGGAATCGCAGTGCCAATGACGCTCGATCAACGGGAAAAGGCCATTCGGGAACCCGCATTGTGCGAGCAACTCCCCGTCCGCGATTACCTCGACGACGTAGTCGTGCGAACCGACGGCAGCTTTGTTGCGGGCTATGAGTTGAGAGGCCTCACCTCTTATTTTGCCACCGACGAAGGGCGGAACCGCGGCAAGCTCATGCTTGAAGCTCTCTTGCGATCGATCCCGGAGCAAAGCATGCGCGTGCAGTTCCGCTACGAGGTGGTGGAGGATCTTGGCGGTTTGCTCAATCAGTATGTTTCCAACCTTCGGACTACACATCCGGAAACGTGTGAGCTCGATGATGTGCGCATTGACAGATGGAGGGCCAAAGAGGCCGCCAGCCACTATCGGCGACCGCTTCTGCACGTGTATTTCATCTGGAACCCGGTCGTTCATCGCCGACTTACGGGCAAACCGTTGAAGCCGACCGGAGATGTTTTCAGCCTGTCAGCTCGCAAATGCATCGAGCGGACGCGGCAGGAACACGAGGACCTGCTGGCGGAGTTCGAGAGCCTTCTTCAAGGCGTGGAAACGGCGCTTCAAGCGGCGGAACTCGGCGCTAGAAGGCTCAGCGATGACGACTTGTTCATCGAAGCAAAACGAGCGCTCAATCCCCTGAGAGCGGACGAATTGCCATATAGGAGAGAGGGTCATCTGGAATTCCGCAGCGCACGCGAGCAGATTGCGGATGTAAGCATCCTGGACGAGACCGACAACTACATCAACGTTGACGGCATTCTCTACACATTCGTCAGTCTGAAAGAGTTGCCAGATGCGACCTTTCCCGGAACGCTTCGGGAACTGACCGCCCTGGATTTTCCCGTCGTCGTCAATGCCCAATTGACGATTCCTGACCAAGCGAAAGTCCTGAAGGCTTACAAGAGCCGTTTGCGGAAGATGCAGGCCGCCCAGCGGGACTCGAATGGCGGCCTAAAAGTGAATGTCGAGGCCCAAGTTGCTGAAGGACAGTTGTTCAAAGTGCAGCAAGACATCATTTCCAGCTCCGTCAAGACGGCCCGCCTGAGCCTCGTAATTGGCGCACGAACGTCACATCCCGCCGTGACCGTTTCCGAACTGGAGCAAGCCGAACGGACTATTGAAAATCGGAGGCAGCAGCTCTTATACGCCATCGCGCGGATGAATGGCGCCAAGGCCGTCGCAGAGACATTGGCAAAGAGGCGGCTCTTTTTCAGTTCACTGCCCGCGATGGGCGAGGCCGACAAGCGGGACCAAGATCTCTTAACAACGAATGCCGCGGATCTTTTGCCGGTAGAGATGCCGTGGCAAGGAACTCCGCGATCTCCATTGTTTCTTGTCGAAACGCCTTACCGCCAACTCATTCCGTTCTCGTTGTTCGATGCATCTTTGAGTGACGCCAACATGCTGGTGATGGCGAAAAGCGGTGGCGGAAAGACGTTCATGGTGCAGCAATTCCTGCTGATGGCCGCTCGTGACAACCCCCTGATCTCAATCATCGAACGCGGCGACTCCTATCGCCCGCTCGTTGACCTCATGGGCGGAAGAATGGTCGCGATGTCGCTCGATAGCGACCAAACGATTAATCCGTGGGACCTAGCCGAAGGACAACGGGAACCCAGCAAAGATCAGGTAGCGTTTCTGAAGAACCTGACGCGCCATATGTTGGGTGACAGTGGCAGCCAGGACACGGAACTGCTCGACAACCTGATTACCGAAGCGATTCTTCGGACTTACAAGCGGGCGGCCATCCGCCCCTCGAATCCAATCCCCACGTTCTCGGACCTCCGCGACGAATTAGCCCAGTGGCGGGACGAGGAGAAGAACCAGAGGGTGACGGATGAAGCGCAGCTTGCAGCCATCAAGCTTCGCAGTTGGACCGGCGAGAAGGGCGTGTATTCGAAGCTGTTTGATCGGCCAACAACTATTTCTCTCGACAATCCGTGGCTGTTCTTCAACGTGGAGCAACTCAGCGACGATCCCCGCCTGGAGACAGCGATGAGCCTGCTCATTGCTCATGCTACTGCGCAGCGCGCGTCAGGAGCGGCGGGCCGGCGCAGCATTACTGTTCTCGATGAATGCTGGTTCCTGCTCGACTCTCCGGTGCTCGCGCCGGAAGTAGTCCAACTTTTCCGCACCGCCAGGAAGCGGAACGCGAGCGTGTGGGGAATCTCGCAAACCGCGGAGGATTTCGTGGGAACCGAATCCAGTCCACGTATTCACGGTGCAGGGATCGTGAAGAACTCAAGCACCAAGATCATCGGCCAGCAACCCGGCGATATGTCGGCATTGCGGGACCACCTGCACCTGAACGACACGGCCCTGAACGAGATCAAGCATTTCAGCGCGCCGGTAAAGGGAAAGTGCGCCGACGCGTTACTGGTGATTGGCGAAAAGGCGGAAACGACACACACCATCCGCATGTCCCCGACACCGGTGGACTACTGGATCATGACCACCTATGCGCGGGAAAGGGTTTATCGGTCCTGGTGGCTAGAGCAGAACAAGGGCTTGACTCAAATCGAAGCCTACCGCCAGCTCGGGGACGCGTTCCCCTTCGGTCTGGCAGACCTCGATTTGCTTCCGGAAGAGTTGTCAGGCGAAGTGGCGAAGGGAGCGAGAAGCGTATGACAAACCTTAACGAGTGGACGAAGTCGAAAGTCCGTGCGTTATGCAGGCGCCCCCTGGTTCTAGCTGTGATAGCGCTCATGATGGCGCCGATCAGTGCGCAAGCAATCGGTTTGGGAGACATCATTTCCCTAATCAAAACCATCACCAGCACCCTTCAGAAACCCATTGGAGGAGTGCTGAGTGAAATTCAGAAGATAAATTCGGAAATAAACAGGTTTCGGCAGGAGATCGTCTGGCCGCTGAACGAAATCAACCAGGCGAGAGCGTTTGTCAGCGCAACCAGGGCTCGGTACACGGGCCTGATGTCGCAGATTCAAAGCATCAGGAACAACAGCGCAAACCTCGCGAATCCGAGACAGTTGGAATCAGCTCTCCGTGGTGGGCAGGCAGGAGGAATGGGACAGTTCCAGCAGGTGTACGCGCAGGTCTATGCGGCGGTGCCGCAGTCCAATGCAGCCAAGCCCAGGCAGCGGGACATGATGGACATCGATGATGCGCTCGCGATGGACTCTTTGAAAACGACCATCGTCTCTGACCAGGCAACCCAGAACCTGTTGAGCCTCGCAGATTCGCTTGAGCAGCAATCGGCCAGTGCCGCTCCGGGATCTGCTCCACTTCTGACCGCGCAGGCACGCGTCACCGACCTCGTAACCCAGGCCCAGTTGGCGAAGATGCTCGCCGCTGAATTGCGCCAGGAGGCGGCAAAGCTAGCACATCAGAATGCATTGCTACGACAGAGCGCGTCAGCGACCCGCAATCTCCAGAACCAGATGCAACAGGTTTTAAAGCATCCGTAGGAGCATGGAAAATGAAACCGTTGGCTAATTTGTGGAAGTTTGTTAGGAGCGCTCTTCTGTTGGCACTCGCTTGTGCGCTTGTGGTCGTGATTTTACCGGGAAAAGCCCGCAGCCAGCTTGGCCTCGACCCTTGCTGCGCGATCATTTCGGCCGGACTGGAGTCGATCTCGGGTCTGCTGAAAGAGGTCGTAGCGAAACCTCTGGCGTCCATCCAACAGAATGATCAACAATCTGCCGACTTTGAGCGGCAAGTGGTGTGGCCGGTGACGGCCATCAACCAGGCCAGAGGGCTGGCCGTTCAGGCTCAAGGACAGTTCACTCAGATGCGCCAGTTGTTTCAAGTGCCAGTGTCCAGCGCGACACTGCCCACGCCGCAACAGCTCGAACAGAGCTTGCTTTCCCGCAATCCAGGGGCGGTAGCGCAAATCAGCAATAACTATTCCTCCCTTTACGGCCCGACCGTGGCCCAGACGGATGCGCCACAACCCGTCCGTGACCTGGTCGACATGACCGACGCGGCAGCGCAAGCGGCGATGAAGAGGGCGGTAGAAATCGATGCCCTGGCAGACCTTGAACTGCAGGCCGCCGAACAAATCAACCAGCAACTTCAAAATGCCGCGCCGGGCAGCGCGCCCATTCTGGAAGCTCAGACATCGGCCTGGCTGGTGAGGGCCAACGCATATACCCAGTCCGCGATGGCAGAGCTGATACGTGTTCGCTCGATTGAGCTGGCCAATCAAGGTGCACAGCTCAAGTTCAGCAGCTCTCACGCAGGCACGCTTCACAGTACTGGCGGACAAGTTCTACAACAGGGGGTTCAGTAGCCGTGTTCTATTTTCAGCAACTCCTAAACATGGCGATGTCCGGGATCGATGGCACAGGGATCATTCCGACCGTGACGAATTTTGCCTTTGCCATACTCCTTGTCGGTTTTCTGATTGGACTGTATCAGGCGGCATTCCGCGGCGGCGATGCGCAGGCGCTGGCGGTAACCGCCGTCAAGTATCTCGTGGTTGCCATGATTGTCTCCAACTGGGCGACGGTATTTCGAGATGTCAACGGCTCGTTCAACGCCGTCGCGAACTTTATCGGCAACAGCTCGGGCGCCGGAGACATGTTCCAAAGCTGGATGGGGCAGCTTCAACAACAGTTCGCCAATAATCCAGCGCTCACTCTTTGGGACATCATCACGGGCGATCCGGCAGGCACCATCACAGTTCTGCTTCTGCTGGTTGCCTACGTTGTTTATGCCTTGGCCATCATCGTATTCTGCTTTTTCTACGTATTGTTTGGCTCGCTGCTCTACGTCCTCGGACCTCTCGTCCTCGCCCTCATCCCGATTTCCGGAATCGGGCAACTGGGAAAGTCGTATGCCGTTAATCTAATGGTCTGGAATGCCTGGGCCATCCTTTACGCAACCTTTGGCGCCCTTATCACCGCTATCCAGTTCAACCGGGTCGACGATGTGCTGGGCAACGGGTTTCTAGGGTTCCTGAAAGGTCTGCCGGATTCGGTCGACGATGTGCTGGGCAACGGGTTTCTAGGGTTCCTGAAAGGTCTGCCGGATTCGACGATGCTCGGGCTGGTGAGCATCTTCTACGCCCTGGCCGTCGCACTGATTCCGTTCATTGCTAAGAGAGTCATTTCCGGTGACGTCGGATCCGCCGCTTATTCGCTCGTCCGAGCAGGAGTCTTCGCGGTTGGGGCAACCGTCGCTGCGGCAGTCGGAATGACCGCGGGAGCCGCGTCCGCACCTGCCATAGCAGGAGGCGGCGCCTCGGCAGCGGGCGCGGCTCCTGGATCGCCATCGGGAATGGGGGACTTCATTCGCGGAGGAGTGAGCAGCGCGATGAGCAGCAACACAAGTCCGCCGACACCGCCGCCTTCGTCGTCAAGTGCGCCCAGGGGGTCCTCCGGATTCGTCTATAGACCGCATGGTGCAGTGCAGGTTTTGAGTTACATGGCTGGGCGCGGATTGGCAACGGCGGTTGCCGGCGATTCCC
>JAIQFW010000240.1 GCA_020073105.1 Terriglobia bacterium | reverse complement strand
CTGCTGGCTGACGAGCCTACGGGGAACCTGGACTCGCGCAACGCCGAGGCGGTCATGGACCTTCTGCGTGACCTGCACCGCGAAGGTGCCACCATCTGCATGGTGACCCACGATCCGCGCTTTGCCCGCCATGCCGACCGCCAGATTCACCTGTTTGATGGACGTGTCGTGGAGGAGAGCGTCGAGGTGAGCTAATGGGGGCCCTGCTGCAGGACGTGCGTTACGCAGTCCGCATGTTGCGGAAGAGCCCCGGGTTCACGGCAATTGCTGTGATCACGTTGGCGCTGGGCATAGGGGCCAACACCAGCATGTTCAGCACCGTGAATGCTATGTTGCTGCATCCGTTCCCGTTTCCTCATCTGGAGCGGATGGTTGCGGTCTGGGAAACCGTGCCCAGACAAAACGAGCAACGCCTGGTAGCCGCCCCTGCCAACTTTCTGGACTGGAGCGAGCAAAGCAAATCCTTCGATCAACTCGCTGCCTTGCATGGCTGGAGTGTCAACCTTACCGGCAGCGGTCTGGCCGAGCGGGTTGAAGCCTACCAGGTGACTTCGAAGTTCTTCTCTCTGCTCGGCGTCTCGCCAGAGCTTGGGCGATCCGTTGGAGCCGCCGATTTCGAGCATGGCGCTGCACCGGTCGTGGTTCTCAGCCACGGTTTCTGGCAGCGGCATCTGGGCGGCGATCGCAGCATTGTCGGTAAGACTCTTCTTTTGAACGGCGCGAGATACACCGTAGTCGGGGTTTCGTCGGCGGACATGGACTTTCCTCCGGGTGCTGAGGCGTGGACGCCGTTGGATACAACGGGCTTCTCCGCGGACCGCGACAATCATTTCTTGACTGTCGTGGGACGCTTGAAGCCCGGCGTATCCATCCCTCAGGCGCAGGCAGACCTGGAGGCCGTCTCGGCCCGTCTCGCCCAAATTGCGCCCAATACCAACGCCGGCCACGGTGCCCGAGTGGTGAGCCTGGTTGAGGATTTCACAATCGGATCCCGCCAGTTCGTGTGGGCGTTGATGGGCGCCGCTGTGTTTGTGCTTCTGCTGGCGTGCGCCAACATAGCCAATCTGCAGTTGGCGAGAGCGTCCACCCGCGAAAAAGAGATTGCGGTGCGGGCTGCGCTCGGCGCTGGACGCTGGCAGCTTGCCCGGCAACTGCTAGTCGAAAGCATACTGCTGGCATCTTTCGGAGGAGTGGCAGGGGTGTTCCTTGCGAAATGGTGGCTGGTGGTGAGCCAGCACATGATTCCGTCGTTCATCGTCGCTCACGTCGCCGGACTCAAGCATCTGGAGGTGGATTCGCGTGTACTGATGTTTACGCTCTGTATCGCGCTGCTGACAGGAATTCTCGCCGGCCTGGCTCCGTCTCTGCATGCTTCGCGATGGGACGTCAATGAAGTCTTGAAAGAAGGTGGCCGGAGTGCCACCGCCAACCCGGGCGGACGGCGGTTGCGGACCCTGCTGGTGATTTCCGAGGTGGCTTTTGCTTTGGTTTTACTGGTGGGTGCAGGATTGATGGTTACCGGCTTCCGCAACATGGTGAGTGGCGACCTGGGTTTCGATCGCAGCCATGTGCTCACGTTTCGGGTCTCGTTATCCCAAAGCAAGTACCCCGACGGAGACCGCGTCCGGAACTATTACGAACAGTTGGTCGAGAAACTGCGCGGATTACCAGGTGTGGAATCCGCGGCTTCGGTTACCAGCCCACCTGCAAGTTGGAATTGGAACTGGACCGAATATGAGCCAGAGGGCGCCCCACCACTAGCGCCGGGCGAACTGCGCGACACAATTTCTCAGACGGTGACCCCGGAATTCTTCTCGACGCTGCGTGTACCGCTGTTGCATGGACGGCTACTCTCCGGGCAAGACGGCCGGGACGCTACTCCTGTGGCCGTAGTCAGCCAGAGCCTGGCAGACCGCATCGCACCGGGCGCAAGTCCGCTCGGAAAGCGCCTCAAGCTGGGAGGCAAAGACAGTCATGAACCATGGCGAACCGTTGTTGGCGTGGTGGGCAACATCAGACCGTCTGTCTTCGACCTTGATCCCAATCCGACGACGTACTTGCCGCTCGCGCAAATGCCCCAAGCCTCATCAGCAGTAGTTGTACGGACGCAAGGGAATCCCCTTGAGCTGGCCGGTGTCATCCGGTCGCAGGTACAGAGCCTTGATCCCGACCAGCCCGCCTATGACATGCGGACCCTGGAACAGTTGATCTCCGACGACGCCAGCGGGGTGGAGTATTCGGCCCGCATGATGGTGATCTTTGGTGTTATCGCGCTGGTTCTCGCGGCAGCTGGGGTCTACTCAGTGCTGTCGTACTCCGTGGCCCAACGCACCCATGAGATCGGTGTCAGGGTAGCGCTGGGCGCGCAACAGGTCGATGTGCTACGCCTGATCGCCATGTCGGCCGGTCGGATGGCGGGCGCCGGGCTGCTGATTGGCCTCGGTTGCACCTTTCTAATGACCCGGCTGATGGCGAATGCCTTGTTCGGCATTGTCCGACTCGATCTGGGTATTTTCGGCGGCCTGACCTTATTGCTGGCTCTTGTGGCTGCGCTGGCTGCGTATGTACCGGCGCGCTGGGCCGCGAAGGTCGATCCCATGGTGGCCTTGAGGTACGAGTGAGATGGAAACCCTGCTGCAAGACGTGCGTTACGGGTTCCGCATGCTGCGGAAAAGTCCCGGCTTCACTGCTGTGGCAGTGATCACGCTGGCGCTCGGTATCGGCGCGAATACCGCCATGTTCAGCGTAATCAATTCAGTATTGTTGCGCTCGTTGCCGTTTCCGGACTCAGGGCGATTGATGGTCGTGTGGAAAACCATGTCGAATGGCACGCCCAATGCCTTTTCAACGCCAGCTTTCCTGGAAATGAGACAGCAGGGAGACATCCTGGCCCACATGGGGGCGTTCTCCAACGCCAGTTTCAATCTGGCGGGAAAGGACGTGCCGGAACGAATCACAGGCGGGAAGGTGAACTACGAACTCTTCTCCGTGCTCGGGGTACAGCCGGTCCTCGGGCGGATGTTCTCCGCGGGGGAGGACCAGCCGGGCGCAGGTCGAGTGGTGATTCTGAGTCACGCATTATGGAAAACGCGCTTCGCCTCGCAGCCAGACATCTCGGGCAGCACGGTGAGTCTAGACGGAGCGCCGTACACCGTGGTTGGCGTCATGCCCCGCGGGTTTCACGTGCTCGCCGACAAAGAGTTGTTCTGGGTCCCGCTACAACTGGAATCAGCAAATGCACAAGCATCGGCGCGAAGCGTCCATTGGTTGTTTGCTTTCATCCGGCTTGCTCCTGGAACCAGCCAGCAGCAGGTCCAGACCGTGCTGGATACGATCGCTGCGAGACTGAAAGCGCAGGATCCGACCGGCGAGGGCGGTTTCGGAGTGACCCTGCAGTCCATCCGTGAGTTCAACGTCGGAAATGTGAAACCCGCCTTGTTGCTGCTGATGGGAGCAGTGGCCTTCGTCTTACTGATCGCCTGTTCCAACGTGGCTAACTTGTTGCTGGCGCGTGGAACCATGCGGCGGCGTGAAATTTCTATTCGTACCGCGCTGGGCGCAGCGCGAATTCGAGTGATTCTCCAGCTGCTCACGGAAAGCGTACTGCTGTCGATTATGGGTGGCGTGCTAGGGGTGGGCTTGGCGTGGGCCGCGTTGCAGGTCTTGTTGGCGATCCATCCTTCCAGTATTCCGTCAGTGGAGACGATCACGATTGATGCTGCGGTGCTGGCTTACACCGCTTTGCTGTGTGGTGTAGTCGGGATTCTTTTTGGCGTGGCTCCGGCACTGGAGGCCTCCCATGTCAACGTCGGCGACGCCCTAAAGGAAGGCACTCGAGGCAGCAGCGGCGGATTCGGGAAACACCGGGTGGTGCTGGTGATCACCGAGACGGCGCTGGCATCGATCTTGCTCATCGGGGCTGGATTGTCACTGAAAAGCTTGTGGCGCACGGAGAATGTGGACCCAGGGTTCAATCCCACTGGGGAGATGACGTTCCGCATTTCGGCGCCGCCCTCGTTTGCTGGCGAACGGATCCCGCTTTTCTACCAGCAGGTATTAGAGCGGATGCGGGCGCTCCCGGGAGTGCAGTCAGCGGTGCTGGCCCGCAACCTTCCCATGAGTGGGGGCGATCCTTCCATGCCGATCGCCATTGAGGGGACGCCGCCGCCGCCGTCTCAGATTCCGATCGTGACCCGGCTTCGCGCCATCGGTCCGGACTATTTCAGCGGGTTGCAGATCTCGTTGCTCGGTGGCCGAGAGTTTACCGACCACGATACCGCGGCAGCTCCCAAGGTAGCGATTGTGAGCGAAAGCCTCGCCAAGCTGTATTGGCCGAAAGAGAATGCCCTGGGTAAACGCTTAAAGCCCGAACTGACCGGAGGCGAGTGGTACACCGTGATTGGAGTGGCGGCCGACGTTCGTCACTGGGCCGCCGATGTCACGGACGTCGAACCAACTGCCTACTACCCCCACACGCAGCTGCCCGAGGCGTTCTTGCCGTTGCTTGAAGGGAGTATGAGCATCGCAGTCCGCAGTTCGAATGCTGCCGGCCTTCTCAGTTCGATTCGAGCCGCTGTCGCCAGCGTCGACAGCACCGTGCCGGTCTACGACGTGCAAGGTATGGAGGAGATGGTTGCGGATTCGGGCTCGCTGCGGCGATTCGACATGTGGCTGATCGGGGCATTTGCGGGGCTGGCGCTCGCGTTGGCGGCGGTCGGCGTCTATGGGGTGATGGCCTACTCGATTTCGCAAAGGACGCGGGAGATTGGGATTCGCATCGCGCTTGGCGCACAGCGGCAGAGTGTGTTGCGCCTCATCATGGGACAGGGCGCGAGGCTGGCCGTGGCCGGTGTTGTAGTGGGGTTGGTGGGGGCGTTCGCGCTTACCCGGTTGATGGAGAGCCTGCTATTTGGAGTCAGTCCCAGAGACTTCGGAACATTCTCGATTGTGCCTGGGATTGTGCTGGTGATGATTCTGGTCGGCTGTTTCATCCCGGCGCTGCGCGCGACGAAACTCGATCCGGTAGTGGCACTGCGAGACGAATAGACAAAGTTGTGATGTTCTCTCAGCGAATCTCTGCGATTCCCCTGCGAGCTCAGCGTCAAAAGCTCTTGACGCAGAGTGCGCCGAGGTTACGCAGAGTTCGCGGAAAAACGAAAAGCATAGGTCGGTGATCAAACATGATTCAGCTTCGCAATATGACCTATGTTTTGCGCCGCATCAACCTGGACATCCAGGAAGGTGAATTCATCACCGTGATGGGCCCTTCCGGTTCGGGGAAGTCCACGCTACTGAGCATCATCGGCATGCTCGACGACAGTTGGGCGGGCGAATTCTATTTCCTCGAAAACGAAGTGCACAAACTCGATCGGAAAAAGCGGTCGGACCTGAACCGGAAACATATCGGCTTTGTCTTCCAGAGCTATCACCTGCTCGACAATCTCACGGTCTATGAGAACCTGGACGTTCCGCTTTCCTATCGCAACATCTCGCGTTCGCAACGGGCCAGCATGGTGGCGGAGATCCTCGACCGCTTTCAGATCGTTGGCAAGAAAGACTTGTTCCCCAGCCAGCTCTCCGGTGGACAGCAACAATTGGTAGGTGTGGCGCGGGCGGTGGTCGGGAATCCAAAGTTAATTCTGGCCGACGAACCCACCGGCAACCTGCACTCCAGCCAGGCGAAAGAAATCATGGAGTTGTTCAAGAAGCTGAACGAGGAAGGAACGACCATCATTCAGGTCACCCACTCTGAAGTGAATGCGTCGTACGGAAATCGGACCATTCAATTGTTCGATGGCTGGATCACGAGTGATCCGGCGAATCCCCAGACCAGCACGCCATCTGTGGTCGCGAGGTAAGAAATGGGAATTCTGTTGCAAGACGTTCGCTACGGACTGCGCATGCTGCGCAGAAGTCCGGGATTCACGGTTGTCGCCGTGCTCACCCTGGCTTTAGGCATTGGGGCCAACACGGCAATCTTCAGTCTGGTCAATTCCGTCTTGTTGACGAAGCTGCCGTTCCGCAATCCCAACAAGCTGATGATCGTCCGCGATCCGGTCCGGTCTGGAGACGAGGGCTATGGAGTCTCAGTGCCCGATTTCGAGGATTATCGCGCCCAGCAGCACACCTTCCAAGACCTGTCTTTATGGGTCGCTCAGAGTGTGAATCTGACTGGAACCGAGCGCCCCGACCGGGTGATCGGCTCGTTTGTTTCAGCAAACTTTTTTCATCTCCTCGAGGTTCAACCGATCAAGGGCCGCACTTTTGTCACCGGCGAGGACCGGCCTGGGTCGAATCACGTAGTCGTAGTCAGCCATGGAGCATGGCAGGACCGGTTCGGCAGCGATCCTAACTTCATCGGGAAACAACTGACTCTGAACGGCGAGATCTACACCGTGATTGGCATCCTGCCCGCGAGCTTTCACTACACGTTGGCAGACAGCGATGTCTGGATCACGATCTCGCACTACCCTGACTACATCGAGCACGATCGCGCAGCCAAGAATCAATTGATGATAGGGCGGATTAAAGACGAGTCCACTCGTTCGCAAGCAGCCGCTGATCTGGATGTGATTGCCCGCAGTCTGGCGGCCAACTATCCGCAGGATGCGGGTGTCCGCATAGCCTTGACCGGGTTTCAGGAGGCGGTCACTGAGTCTGCGCGGCCGGCACTGCTGGTCCTGCTGGGCGCGGTGGGCCTGGTTCTTTTGATTGCGTGCGCCAATGTTGCCAACCTGCTTCTGAGCCGTGGCGCCGGCCGCAGCCGGGAACTGGCGATGCGCGCGGCATTGGGAGCAACCCGCACACGAATCGTACGTCAATTGCTGACCGAAACCTGCCTGGTTGGCTTGCTGGGTGGGGCCGGGAGCCTGCTGATTGCGACCTGGGCGCTGAGGGCCCTGCTGAAACTCAGCCCGCGCTCGCTTCCCGTGGAGGTCAACACCAGCCTGAATTGGCAGATTCTTACATTTGCGACGTTGGCATCGCTGCTTACTGGAGTCCTGTGCGGCTGTATCCCTGCTTTACGACTTTCAACCATTGGACTCGCGCAGTTGGCTGCGGGCGGACGAACCACGACTGATCCACAACGTCACTGGCTCAGAAGCGCAATCGTCGTCGGCCAAGTGGCCCTATCCATCGTTGTCCTCATCGGTGCCGGTCTACTGGTGAAAAGCTTCAGCCAGTTGCTGCGGTCGAATCCAGGATTTAATCCTACGAACGTGCTGACCATGGAATACCGGTTGCCGGCGTCCAAGTACCACACCGCCGAGTCGCGTTGGAATTTTCATCGTCAGATCACCGAGCAGGTGAGCCACGTCCCCGGCGTGGTGGGGGCAGCGATCATTCAAGGACTCCCTTTCAGCGGCAACGGTGGTAGCACCAACTTCACCCTGCCTGGCATGACCGTCGCTTCAGGCCAGGAGCCTGACGCGATAGGTAATCTGGTAACTCCGGGATACTTCGCGCTCATGGGAATTTCTGTTCTGCGGGGGCGCACCTTCGCGGACAGCGACACCAGCGAGTCGTTGCCGGTCGCCGTGATCAGTCAGAGCATGGCGGAGAAATACTGGCCGCAACAGGACCCGGTTGGCAAGGAGATCTTGTTTCCCCACGCAACCATTGCCGCTGGGGTGGAGGCCCGTCCGTGGCGCGCCATGGTCGTCGGTGTTGTGGCTGACGTGAAACAGTACAAAGCCCGCGACGAACACCAGGACTATATCTACGTCCCGTACGCGCAGATGCCCGGGAATTTTGGAACCCTCGTGGTCAAGACCGCCGTCGAGCCCATGAGCCTCAGCAGTGCGGTTCGGGAAGCGGTCTGGCGTGTGGATCGCGACCAGCCGGTATGGAAAATCCGCACCATGGAATGGCTGCTGGATAGGAACGTAGCTCAGGATCGATTTGTCACGGCTCTGATGTCGTGCTTTGGCGTGCTCGCGCTGGGACTGACGATTCTGGGCACCTACGGGGTGATTGCGTATTCCGTTGTACAGAGGACGCGCGAAATCGGGGTGCGGATGGCCCTCGGCGCAACCCCGGCGAATGTGCTGAAACTGGTTTTTGGGGAAGGCTGCAGAATCGTGGTGATTGGAACCGCGACCGGGCTGATAGGCGCGCTGGCCACAACCCGTCTGCTGGGGCGTTTGTTGTACGGAGTGCATCCGAATGATCCCCTGACGTTCGCTCTGGTTCTTGCCGCGATGCTCGGTGCAGCTCTGATCGCCAGCTACATACCCGCGCGCCGTGCCACCAAGGTCGACCCCATGGTCGGACTGAGATACGAGTGAGCTAACAACATGGAAACTCTGTTACAAGACCTTCGCTACGGACTGCGCACCCTGCGCAACAGCCCCGGTTTTGCGCTGGTTGCCGTGATTGCCCTCGCCCTCGGGATCGCCAGTACGACAGCGATATTCAGCGTTGTGGACACGGTCCTTTTGCACCCGCTGCCTTATCCGGAGGCAAGCCACATCTTCAACGTTAGCCTGGCACAGCGCAGCACGGGGGTGGGGGGAGGAGCTGTCTCTCCCGCGGATTACCTGGATTGGGCTGCGCAAAACCACGTCTTCGCCTACATGGCGGCGTCGCGCGGCTGGCAGGTGAACCTCAGCGGCGGGGACCGCCCCGAGCGGATTCGAGGCACCATGACTACTGGTGACTTCTTCCCCTTGTTCGACGTTCGCCCAGTTCTAGGACGGACGTTGCTGCCTGAGGACAGCACGCCAGGCAACGATCACGTGGTGGTCCTCGGCTACGGCCTCTGGAAACGCAGCTTTGGTTCCGCCCCCAGCATTTTGGGCCGCAACATCGTTCTGAACGGCGAGTCCTACACCGTGGTCGGCGTAATGCCGCCAGACTTCAAACCTGACAGTTATGGCGAACTGTGGTTGCCGTCCCGCTGGGGTGTGCCTCCGAATTTGCTACGACCCAACGAAGATCCCCGTCCCGTCCGGGACAGCCACTATCTGCAGGCGTGGGGACGGCTCAAGCCAGGAGTGAGCCTGCAGCAGGCCAGAGACGAAATGGATGTCATCGCCCGCCAGCTGGAGAAGCAGTATCCGGACTCCGACGGTGACGGCGCCATCGGCCTTGTCGGCATGCAGGAAAACATGGTCAGTGACATTCGCCCGATACTGTTGCTTCTTCTGGTGGCGGTGGTTTTCGTGTTGCTGATCGGATGCGCCAATCCCTTTGGGAAAGCTCGTAAATGGCTTATAAAATCCGCTCTGTGTGGGATCGCTTACGAGCTGCTTGTCAATCTGAGCTGGGATCCGTTCCATGATGATCTTGGGATGGACCATATGCTCGCGCATTCCCTGGCGCAACAAGGCAATCTCCTGGTCCAGGCGCGTAGGAAGCTCACGCATCCGGGCCAGCCAGTCTTCATAGTCTTTGACAGTTTCAAAGCGAAGAGAGCTGCCCAGATCATCAATGGATTGCGGGCCCTCACGCTGGTTAAAGCTCATCAGAAACCAGTGCGATTTGTATTGCTCCACGCGATCAAGGTAGCGTTTTTGGAAGAGGTCGTAATTGAGCTGGTCGGTTTTGCTCAGTGCGTTGCGGTCGATCCTCTTAAGCTTGGCCAGCACCTCCTGGGTTTCTTGGTCGCGCCGGGCATAGGCCTCAAGGCTCTTGTCCGTCCAGCGATCATTCCAGCGCCGGTCACCCAACAAGGACGCTTCTTCAGGGTGCTGCTGCATTTCCTGTTCCCAGGCTGCTGCAAATAGATCATGCAGGGCTTTGGAGGCCTCTGTCCGTGGAATGGCGCGTCCACTGGCGCACAGCCCGAAAAGCAAAAGCACGAAAGGCCAAGATCGCATTAGTTCCTCCGTTTCCAGCGGAAAGTGTATAGCACAACACATCCAGCATTAAAATTATGCCCTGAGACCAGCAGTTCTCAACCTGGGCAGAAAACTATTTTGGTAGCCGCGTCTGGAGGAAGGTTT
>JAIQFW010000040.1 GCA_020073105.1 Terriglobia bacterium | reverse complement strand
GGGGGTGTCTGTGTAACCCTCCGCCACTAGATGCCCAGATCGTCGAGCGTCTTCTCATCCTCAGGCGTAAACGGTTGCTGCTCGATCTCCTGCCGGTACTGCTCCAGGTTGCGCACGATCAGGTGTGTCAAGTTGCCGGTCACCGCCACCTCTCCCTTGATCCGCGCTGAGTCGCGTAACAATTGCGGCATCAGCAAACGGCCCTGGCCGTCCAGTTCCACTACCTGCCCCCAGTAATTCACCCGGTCCAGAAACTTCTTCTTCGTAGGATTGAAGGTGGAGAGCGCTGCCAGTTTCTGCTCGATCCGTTCCCATTCCTCGAAGGGATACACTTGAGCAACCTTCCCATCCAGACTGGTGATGTAAAATTGTGTGCCATATTTCTCGTCGATCACCCGCTTGAACTCGGCCGGGACCTTCAACCGTCCCTTTTCGTCGACGCGAGTTGGATGATTGCCGCGAAACATGAGTTCTGCCCCTTAGCGGAGCTGAAAGCTTTTTTGCAACGGCCACAATTACGAGGGAGGTAAAAGCGGCTAAGAAATCGGTCATTCCGGGTTCGTTCGGGCTGTTTTTGGGGGTGTCAGCTTCAAAATCCACTGGCGCCTCTCTCTGCTTCACTCTTGCCCACGACCTCTACTGTCAAGACCACTTTCTACCACTTTTCACCACATCCTACGCCTAAACCTCTTATTGTCAATAACAAAGTTATAGGTCGGTCGGAGGAAGGGGGGCTGCCTTTGGAAACTACGAGAAGTTGTAGCTAACTGAGTAGGTGACCACAACTAATGGGGTTTAGCATCGTGGTTCGGATTTTGACTGGGAATGCAGAATCACTGGCTTGGAGCCAAAAAGCTGTGGAAAACACCAGCACCGCGCCGATGAAAAAAGGCCCCGGGAGGACCGGGGCCACCTGGGTGATATTGGAAGGCACAGCTACCAGATCAGCTTCGCTCCCAACTGAATATGCCGTGAACCGCCGGAGCCGACGACCGGGTTGGAAGCCCCTACGTCCGGGGTGGTGTGGGCTACCGCCAGATCGTTGGTGCCATAGACGGGATCCGAGACATCCACGGGTAAGGTGTACCAATCGAAGTTGGGGTGGTTCAGAATGTTGAAGAACTCCCCTCGTAGCTGGAGATCCATGCGCTCCGACAGTTTCCATTTTTTCGTGACCGACATGTCCAGATTGACAAACCTCGGGCCACGGAATGTATTGCGTCCCTGGTTGCCGAACGTGCCATTCTCTGGCGGCGTCAGAACGGCGTTACCGGAGGCGAAGCAGCCGTAATAGGCCAGCTGGTCCTGGGAAGCGTGCGCCGCACACTGGGGGACAGTCGCCGCCACGGTGTAATCGTAATAGTGGAACTGCTTGGCGGGGTCCACGGTCCATTTGACGTCCGATGGATCACCGAAGAAGTTCCAGCGATCCACAAATTCGCCGGTATAGCTGATGTCGTCGTAGGAATCGTAAAGCGTGTAGGGCAATCCGCTCTGCACGTTGAGAATGCTGGTGATCTGCCACCCCTCTCCCAGCTGCAGCGGAGTTTTCCACCGTGGCAACTCATAGGTCATCGAGAAGGTGAAGTGGTGGCGGAGATCGTAGTCGCCGTTCCCGCGCTCGGCATTGAAATTTGTGCTGTCCTGCGGGTACCCGCCCCGGTTGCTGGTTCCATTGTCAATGGCATGGGACCAGGTGTAGCCGGCGAGGAAGTCGAGCCCGTGCGAGGTCCGGCGCGTGAAGGTCACTTGCAGTGCGTTGTAGATCGAGTTCCCTAAGTTCTCGAGGAGGTTGGCGTAATCGACCCAGGGCAAGCAGGGGCTGGCGCCGGAAGCACAGTTCAGGACGAAAGGACGCGTATCCTGACGGCAGCCGTGATAGCTGTCGTCGCCATTGTTGTAACAATCGAAGCTCAGCGGGCCGATCGATTGGTTGATGTCGCGATGACTGTACAACTTGACACCGCGATTGGCCACATAGCCAATCTGCAGCGCCATGGAGTTTGAGATTTCCTGCTGCACGTTCAAGTTCCAAGACAACACATAAGGCGTCGCCAGGTTGGGCTTCACACCAAAGACGGTGCAGGGATCGCTCTGGGCGCAGGGTATGGTGCCGGCGCCGGCAAACAGCGGGGTCTTCCCCAACCAGGCATTGCTGAGCTGGGTGGTGTCATCGATCTCGCGGGTCACCAGTTGGATGTTGCCGGTCCCGGGTGTCACCCCTGCGAGGCCGCTGGGATTCTCGTTCAACCCGCCGCGATCAACGAATTCGCGGATCGTAGGTTGCTCGTAGATGAGGGCACCGCCGCCGCGCAGGACGGTCTTGCCTGTTCCAAACATGTCAAAGGCAAATCCGATGCGGGGAGAGAAGTTGTTCCAGTCTGTGTCATAGGGAGAGTCGATGCCCTTGCCTACCTGGATCAGGCCGCCTTTACTGGGGATGAAGTTGGCGATCTGGTTATTGGCCTCCTTGATGGGCAATGACAAATCGTAGCGAAGCCCGAGGTTCAGGGTGAGGCGGGGCAGGATGCGCCAGTCATCGGCCACGAATGCGCCGAAGGCGCTCATGTGAACCGTGCGAGGTATGTTGCCAGTGAGCACCCTGGCGTAGCCGGCGTCCCCGAAATTGCCTTGCAGGAAGTTCACGAGGGCAGGGGTAACCACGTCGCCATTGTCATCGGTCGTGTCGTCAAAGACGATGAGTCCGCGTCCTCTGCGCGCCCGATAAAGATCGGTTCCGCCTCGTCGAAACTCACCGCCAAAGCGGATATTGTGCCGGCCGCGGGTGATGGATACGTTGTCCACGGCCTGATAGGTGTAGGTGGGTGTGGTGTAAAGCGGCCAGCTCAGGTTTCCTCCCATTTCGAAGAGCGTGCCGATATCGATCTCAGGGAAACCGAACAGCTTAGGATCGGTGACACCCGTATTCAGCCCGTAAGACTGGGCACTCTTTTTGTAATCGGCGACATTGTCATTCTGCCAGTAGCGGTTGTAGCCGAAGCGGGCTTCGTTCACCCAGCGGGCATTGGGTGTCCAGGTCCAATTCACCCCCATCACACTCACCTTCGTATTGGCGATCGAGAGCCAGTCGGACCGGATGGGAGCCGTGTCTTCCTCGGTCTGCAGGCTGTTGGCGTAGAAGTAGCGGCCCGAGATGAGGTTGTTCTGGTTGAGATGGTAGTCCGACTTGACCACGAAATTGTCTTCGCGGTTTTGATTGTTGAAGTTGAAGTTGATCTTTGACGGATCGGCGGAAGAAAACGTAGAACCTCGGTTGGACAAAAACAGGTCCGCCAGTTGCAAGCTGACGGGACTGCAGGCGGCTGGACATCCCGCTGCAGCCTTGGCATCCGCGAGGCTGATGGAAGGATCTCCGATGGCCGCGGTGACCGGGCTCTCTACGGCGTAGGGGTTCCCGACCTTGTGCCGCACACCCTCATAGTTCCCGAAGATGAACCACTTGTCTTTGATGATCGGTCCGCCGGCGGAAGCCCCGAACTCGTGTAACAAAAGATCGGCAACCGGCTGCGGGGCGGCATTGAAGTAGTTGCGCGCATCGAAGGTGCTATTGCGGTGGAAATAGTATCCCGTGCCGTGAAAGTCGTTCGTGCCCGACTTGAGGCCAATGTTGACGACAGCCCCGGGTTTCCACCCGTATTCGGCACCTTGATTCTCTTGCGTGTTGAATTCCTGGATGGCATCGAGCGGAAGATGGCTGGCGGGCGTGCCGGCAACTCCGGCATCATTGATCACCGTCTCGCCGTAATAAACATCGTTGTCGTCGGTACCGTCCACGGTGTAATTGTTGTCCTCTAACCGATTGCCGTTCGAAGTCACTGTGTGGAAGCCACCGCCGGGTGTGCGTTGAACGCCTGGGCGAAGCTCCAACAAATTCTGGAAGTCTCTTCCCTGCAGCGGCAGTTCATTGATCGCCTTGTTGGTCATGGTGCCACCGAGCGTGTCGGTGACGATATCGACCATCGGCTGCTCGCCGGTTACCTGCATCACTTCAGAGACGGCCCCCGGGCTGAGGGTGGCATCGATGCGCACGTCGCTCGCGACCTCCAGCCGGATCTCGGACCGCCGCATCGTCTTGAAGTTCGGTGCCTCTACGTTCACCGAGTAGATTCCGGGATTCAGGTTGGGCGCAAAGTAATCCCCGGAGGAGTTGGTTTGCAGGACTCGTTTCAGTCCCGTTCCCGTGTTCTCGATCGTGACCGTGGCGTTAGGAATGACGGCGCCGGAAGAATCGGTCACGCGGCCCAGAATGCGCCCCTGGAAGGTTTGGGCCAGAATGCAACTACCGGATAGCACCATTGCCAGAATACTGACTAGGCCAACGCGAATGAATTTCATAAGGGCTCCTGGTTACGGATCCGCTGAAGATCTCACAGTACAGGCTGAGTTGATTCAAGACGGTGCGCAGAGAACCGAGGCAGGATCACAGGCCGGATTCGAGCTTGCCGGGATCGACCAGATGGGCGACCTGCTCCAGATTGCCGTGAACGGCGGTTTGAGGAGACAGATTTCTAGTCATGGCCACGCCCCAAAGGAAAGCCCGACTGCGGCAGTGTGTCAAAGAATGTTGCCGGAGTCAATGACGAATGTCACATGCTCGCCCGCTGTTCGCGACTTAGTAGATGGCATTGTTTGGCTGGGTCGAACGGATCACGCCGTGTTCGACTGAAAGCGAATAGCTGGTGCCGCCCTCGCCTGTCCAGGAGGCAAGGTTGAACCGGAGCCCATTGGGTGCCGTGTAGACAGAGACGTTGCGGAAGGTCAGGGGGACCGCCTTCTGGCAAACCTCCGGGGCCTGCGAAGGCTGCAGAAAATACGCGCCGCGGCCGGGGCCCACGATCAACGCGGTGCCGTCGCGTTCCACCAACACGGCGGATTTCTCATCGACTGCTATTTCGCGCGGATTCTTCGACCAGTCGTCCGCAATGATGCGGGCAAGAAATCCCAAGGTGCGGCCCATACGATCGCGCTTGGCGAAATGGCTGTCGGTGAGAGTATTGGTCAAAAGCGGGACATGGAGAAAATCTCTGACTAGGGTCACTCGCTTGAAGTAAGGATTGGGCAACACATCGGTCGAGGCGAGATCTTTATCATGAGGCTTGTCTCCCAACGCCCCGTACACAAACTCACCCTCTACGGCCAGGCCCGCGCTGGTGCCCCCGAGTGGCTTGCCACTGGCGATGGCAGCGTTGATGGCATCCTGGACTGGTGTTCCTTGCCAGAAGTTGACATAGCGGGCTTGGTCTCCTCCCGCAATGAAGACTGCTTCCGCCTGGCGAATAACTTCGGCCACTGCCGGATCGTTGGCCGCCTTGCGGCTTGGAATGACCAGAGTTGCAACCGAGTTGAGCTTGCACAAGCCGTTGATATAGGAGTTGTAATCGCTTCCTCCGCGGGCCCGCAGAACCACCAGGTCACCTCCACTGGCTTTTTGGCAAAGCCAGCGGAAGGCTTCGTCCAGGTCGCTTCCCCCGCCCATCATGGCGATGCCCGGGATTGGGGTCGTCTGCACATCGCTCTTCTGTCCAATGCGGATGTATTTGTAAGAGGCAGCGTGGCTTACGGTCCCGGAGAACACCACACTCACGAGCGCGCAGCAAAGCACAGAGGATCGGCGGGACATAAAGGATTCAAGACACTATATACGAGCGGTTCTTACAGGGGGCTCTCGCCGTTCTGATGGAGACGAAAGTACCTACTAACGGTAGGGTGCAAAGAGAGCATGGATTTAATGCCCGCTTCGAGTTAAAGTAACGAAATCTGGCGTGGGGTTGTGCTAATCTAACGCCTGGTAATCGTTTCAAGGGGTGAGAAATATGGAATGGACTACACCGCAGTTTGAAGAGATCTCGTTGAATTGCGAGATCAACTCCTACGCTAGCGCCGCAATGTAACCTGTGCGCGTCGAAATCCTGGGCTCGGCCGCAGGGGGCGGGTTTCCGCAGTGGAATTGCAACTGCCGTAATTGCCAGTCCTTGCGTGCCGGGACCTTCCAGGGCAAGGCTCGTACTCAGACCCAGGTAGCTCTCACCAACGACAACCAGCATTGGTTTCTCCTGAATGCTTCTCCCGATCTGCGCCTGCAGATCGAAGCAACGCCCTCTCTCCACCCGTGCAGCGGACTTAGGGATTCTCCGATCAGCGGCGTTGTTCTGACCAGCGCGGATATCGACCAGGTCGCGGGCTTGTTGTCTTTGCGGGAACTGCAACCCTTTCACATCTACTGCACGCCATCCCTTCGCCGCATTTTGCGCCAGGACAATTCTGTCTTTGCGATGTTGAATCGCATATCGAACCAGGTGGTGTGGACTGACATACATCCAAGCCAGAGCCTGGCCTTGCCTACGATTGACGGCACCGAATCAGGGATTTGTTGCTCCGGCATTTGCCTGGGGAGCCACTATCCAGCCTATGTTTCGCCCAAGCGATCCGCCGAACTCAAGCCCGAAGAAGCCTTGCTCGGCCTAGTCCTCAAGTCTTCAACCGGGGGACGCCTCGCCTACATGCCAGCCGTTCCGGCTATTGACGAACCGTTGCTGGAGTGTCTGGAAACGGTTGACGTGTTGCTGTTCGATGGAACCTTCTGGAGCGACGACGAGTTGATTCGGGTGCAGGGAAGCGGGGCGACAGCGCGTGACATGGGGCACGTTCCGGTGTCCGGGCCAGATGGCAGTCTGCGGAAACTGGCCGGATTGCACCGCCCACGCAAGGTGTTTGTCCATGTGAATAACACCAATCCCATGCTGGACGAATCCTGCCCGGAATATCGCGAAGTTTGCGCAGCAGGCTGGGAAGTCGCGGAAGACGGATGGAGTTTCGATCTGTAAAAATCTCTGCTCGCAGGTGATGCAGCCGCAGCTACCTTAGACCCGCTCGGCGCGGCTCGTCTCCCGGCGGGGAGCCAAGCTAAAACCGCCTTTCGTTGGAGTCGTGGGAAAATGTCTCCCCAAACCGCACAAATGTCTCTGACTTGTAAAAACATTGTCAACAATTCGTATCTTGCTGCATCTATTGGGCGGAGAAGTAGTAAGCTGACAAGGTAATTCTGCGGAATAGAGCGAACTTAAGGAGCATACATGATACGAGTGGAAACTAACCGGGAGACAGAATTTCAGCATCCTCCCCATACTTTGCCCAAAGAAACCTCGCGAACTGTTCAGGGGGTGAACGCGGGCGATCGAATCCTGGTGGTGGAAGACGACCACGCGGTGCAGAAGGCGCTGAGGCGGCTGTTTGAAACAGAAGGATTTGAAATTGAAATCAGCGCCGACGGAAAGGCCGCTCTGGAAGCGTTTCGCAGGGCTACGCCGTCGGCGATCGTACTCGACTTGCGCCTGCCGCTCATGTCCGGCCGCGATGTTTGCCGCGAGATCAAACAACTGGCCCCGACACTCCCCATCATCGTGTTGAGCGCCGCCAGCGATGTTTCCGACAAGGTTTTACTGCTGGAACTGGGCGCCGACGACTACGTCACCAAGCCGTTCAGTCCGCGGGAACTGTTGGCGCGCGTCCGCGCCGCATTGCGGCGTACGGTTCGCAAGGACATGGGGGAACTGGTGGCATTCGATGGCATCTCCGTGGACTTCTCCAAGATGGAGGTCACGCGCAGCGGGGAGACGATTGCCCTGACCGCGCAGGAGTTCAAGACGTTGAAGTTTCTGGTCCAGAACCCGGAGCGCGTGGTCTCGCGGGACGAACTATTGAATGAGGTGTGGGGATACCAGAACTATCCTTCCACCCGTACGGTCGATAATCATATCTTGAAGTTGCGGCAGAAGCTGGAAAGGGATCCTGCGAATCCCACGCATTTCCGGACTGTCCACGGCGTGGGTTACAAATTTGTTCGATAACGGTGGGGAGCGAGCAGTGCTCTGCGAAGGATTCGGGTCCGAGGAGAACGGGGCATGTTGAAACTTCGGATGCGCGGCAAGTTCCTCCTCTCCATGCTTCTGATCTCTGCCGGACTGACGGGGATGAGCTTGCTGTTGGTCCGGCAAAGCGTCCAGGCGCAGGTGCGAAAGAGCATCTTCGCCGACCTGCATAATTCCGTCACCACCTTTCGGAGCTTCCAGCGGGAACGCGAAGTCACGCTGACCCACTCTGCGGAACTGCTTGCCGACTTGCCCAATCTGCGGGCACTCATGACCACCCAACACGAAGCTACCATTCAGGATGCTTCGACCGATCTGTGGCGGCTTGCGGGCAGCGACCTGTTCGTGCTGGCGGACAGGGAGGGCAGGGTCGTAGCGCTCCACACCGCCAGTCCGGGCTTTACCCGGGAGATGGCTCAGGCCGCTCTGAAGGGCTCCCAGAACCGCGAAGGGCAGTGGTGGTTTGGCGCGCAGCATCTTTATCAGGTGTTTCTCAAGCCCATCTACTTCGGACCTGCAACCGCAAACCGGCAGCTCGGACTCCTGGTGATTGGCTACGAGATTGACGACAGCGTGGCTGCGCAAATGAGCCGCATCGCTGCCAGCCAAGTGGCCTTTTATTATGGTGACACCATCGTGCGGAGCACGCTCGACCCTACCCACGAAGCGGAACTGGCGCGGCATCCGATTGTCCATGCCAGCGCCGACGCAACCGGGCCGGAAGACGTGCAACTGGGCGACGAACACTTCTTGGGTACTTCCCTGGAACTGGCACCCGGGGAGGGGCCCTCGGTTCGTTTGAGCGTGTTGAAATCGTATGACCGGGAAACGGCCTTCCTGGATAGCCTGAACCGCTTGCTGTTGGCTGTGGGGCTGGCCGCAGTGGCAGGAGGAAGTGGGTTGGTGTTCTTCATTTCCCACACCTTCACCCGGCCCTTGGGAAATCTGGTGGCGGGTGTGCGCGCCCTGGAAAAAGGCGACTTCCACTACCGGCTGGATGTCCACGGCGAGGATGAAGTGGCCGAACTCACCGGCGCCTTCAACCGGATGCGTGCCAGCTTGCTTAAAACTCAGCAGGAACTGCTGGAAGCAGAGCGGCTGGCAACCATCGGACGTATGGCCAGCTCGATATCCCACGACTTGCGACATTCATTGGCCGCCATTGTCGCCAATGCCGAATTTCTCCTGGAAAGCCGCTTGTCCTCGGAGCAGCGCGAGGAGCTCTACCAGGAAGTGCGCATCGGTGTGAATCAGATGACGGACCTGATTGATTCCTTGCTGGAATTCTCCCGGACCCGGGAATCCCTGCGGCTGACCCACGGGAACGTGAAGGAATCCGTCGACCGGGTCATCCAAATGATCCGGGCGAATCCCCGGTTTCATCCGGCCTGGATCAGCGTCCGCCAGGAGGGGGACTGCAGCGGCTGGTTCGACACGAGAAAGTTGGAGCGCGTTTTGTACAACCTGTTGCTGAATGCATGTGAAGCGACAGCGCCCGATCATGGCCGGATTACCATCGAGCTCGCGGAAGTTCCCGGCGGGGTTCAGGTTCGGGTCGCCGATAACGGACGCGGTATCCCGGAATCGGTACGCGGCAAGCTGTTCGAACCTTTCGTCAGCGCTGGAAAGGAGAACGGCACCGGCCTAGGGTTGACAGTTGTGCAGAAGATCATTCAGGACCACGGTGGCGACATTGTGGTGGAGAGCACTTCGGCAGCGGGAACGGTCTTCCGGCTGATCCTTCCGGTCTCTGCCTTGGCCCCGCCCGATAATGGGGGGGAGGTCAAACTGGAGACCCCGGCACTCGCCCGGACAAGAAGGATTCCCGTGGAGTAGGATTCCCGAGCAGAAGTAGCGCAACTCAGTCTCAGGACCGTCTCAGGTTTAAACGACAGATAGTTCCGGTACTTCCACAGTCTTCTTCGGGAGGCGCTTGTGAAGCAGGGGAATGTTTTGCCTGATTGGATTGGGGGACGCAGCATCATCGGGGTGTTCTTGCTGGCGTCGTCAGTTTGTGGTTGGACGCAAACCTCCAGCGGGCCGGCGCCTCCGGGCGAGAGCGCGGCCTTGACCTCCGCGGTTCACGACCTGCAGCAGCAAGTCGACGAACTGCGCGCGGCAGTGGTGGAGATTCGCCACGAAGCTGCCCAGTATCGCGCTGAGACCGCCGCTCTGCGGCGTGAGCTCGAGACCGTGCGCGGACAATCCGGCGGGGTCGAAGCCGCACCCCGGGCAGGTTCATACGCTGCTGCCGCCCAATCTGATACGGCCACTCCAGCGGAAGCCGCGCCTCCCACAGCGCGCCAGGAGTCCTTGGCGCAACGAGTCGCCTCGCTGGAGGAGACCTCGCAGTTGCTCAACAGCAAAATCGACGATCAGTATCAGACCAAAGTGGAGAGCGCCTCGAAGTACAGGGTGCGGCTGTCTGGCATCGTCCTGATGAATCTTTTTAGCAACCGGGGACAAACGGACAACACCGATTTTCCGAGTTTCGCCATCGGGCCGAACCAGGATAACGGCAACTTTGGCGCCACCCTGCGGCAGTCGGAAATCGGTCTGGAAGTGTTCGGACCTACCATCGCCGGGGCTCGGACGTCCGGGAACCTCCAAGCCGACTTTGCCGGCGGTTTCGTCGACACGTGGAACGGCGCGAGCGCGGGAGTATTCCGCTTGCGTATAGCCAGCATGCGCATGGATTGGCGGCGCACCTCTTTGCTGGTGGGACAGGACGAGCTTTTTGTTTCCCCGCTCTCTCCTACCTCGTTCGCTTCCCTCGCAGTCCCGTCGCTTAGCTATGCAGGGAACCTCTGGTCGTGGACGCCGCAAGTGCGAGTGGAGCACCGATTCGATCTGGCCGACGATCAGAACATCACAGTCCAGGGAGGGATCTTCGACAATCTCACGGGAGAATTTCCCGCCAGTTCTTATTTCCGATCAGCCGGGCCGGGGGAGAGGTCGGGACAGCCCGCGTATGGATTCCGCACCGCCTGGACCAGGCGGCTTTTTGGTCGGCCGCTTACCCTCGGTGGCGCCGGCTACTACGGCCGCCAGGTCTGGGCCTTCGATCACTACACCGACGGTTGGGCAGGCATGGCAGACTGGGACATTCCCATCGTTTCGCGACTTAGCCTATCTGGCGAGTTTTATCGCGGACGCGCGGTGGGCGGCATCGGCGGTGGCGTCAGTCGCAGCGTACTGTTTGGCGGCGATCCCACCAGTCCTGCCACAGCGGTGCGAGGGCTGAACTCCATCGGCGGATGGTCCCAGTTCAAGTTCAAGGCCAACAGCAAGCTAGAATTTAACGCGGCTTTCGGATTGGACAACCCGACCAGTTCGGAAGTACGGGCAGCCGCGGCCAGTGAGCAGTATGTCGGGCCGTTACGGGTGCAGAATCGCGGGGGCCTGGTTAATTTTGTTTACCGGCCACGTTCGAATTTGCTGTTTTCGACCGAATACAGACATCTGCAGACGTTTCAACTTTACGGCATCGACAACACGGCAGAGCAAGTGAACATGATGATGGGGATCCTATTCTGATGAGCTTACGGCGTCTCTTGTCTCGTTACCTGTTCATGCTGCTGATTTGCAGCCGTCTTGCCTGCGCCCAGGAGACTACGGTGACCGGCAGTGTCGCCCTGGTGAACGATGGGAAGAAGATGAAGACCCGGGACGCCAGTAACGTGGTCGTCTGGTTGACCCCCTTGGAGGGTGCCGGGCCCGCAGTACCCACGCCGCAGTCGCCACCCCATCCGAGGCTAATGCAACACAACAAGAGGTTCGAACCCCATGTTCTGGTCGTACCGGTCGGGTCGCTGGTGGAGTTCCCCAATCGTGATCCGTTCTTCCACAATGTGTTCTCTCTGTTCGACGGAAAGCGCTTCGACCTTGGTCTTTATGAGGCTGGAAGCACGCGTGACGTGCGCTTCGATAAGCCTGGCATCTCATACATCTTCTGCAACATTCACGCGGAAATGAGCGCGGTGGTGATCGCGATTAGCACGCCCTACTATGGAATCTCAGACCGCAAAGGCCAGATCGTAATTCCCCACGTCGCCCCCGGCCGTTACTCGTCTCACGTGTGGTACGAAGCGGCACTCCCGGAGACACTGAGTTCCTTCACTCGCGAGGTCACGATTTCCGAAGACAACTCGACTTTGGGAGTCTTGCGCCTGCCGGCATCCAAGCCCAAGGAAGCGCACAAGAACATGTATGGTCACGACTACGCGCCGCCGGCGCCGGGCAGCCCCGGGTACCAGCGCCCCTGAAAGCGGATTGTGCGCGGCTTGCTCCATGTAACCAAAAAATTACAATTGCATGAAGCCTTCGTGACAATCGCCTGCCCGGCAAATTCTAGGATCCGACAAACGTGAACGGGTGATCCGCTGCTGGCCCGTTCCCGGCGAGAGGTTCCGGAACCTCAAAACAATTTTGAGATGCTGTTCAGACTTGCCGGGGGCCCGTTTGTGCCGTGCTATTTCTGCTTGCCGGCGGCCAGCTTGTCATGATCGTAGTATTCATACGCTGACATGGGCTTCTCGCCACCTTTCTTCCATAACCGCTGATCCTCTTTGAGTTTTCCCAGCGCTCGTGCCATCTCGCGAATGTGGATCGCCACCGCGCCGCAGCAGGCGCCGATGTAGTTGACCCCAATCTCCCTCGCCCTCAGCGCGTAGTCGGCCATCTCTTTGCGAGTGAGCTGCAGGGGATCCAGCCCGAGAGGAAACTCCGGCAAGCTGGTGAAATCGGGCTTGTCGTCGGGCGTGCGATAAGCGACTGGCTGGCAAGCAAGGTAGCCATCAACGGCTTTGCGCATCTCTTCCATGTGCGCGAGCATGTGCCGCGGCGGCCGCAAACAGTTCATGCCCACGATGTCAGCGCCGGCGTCCCGCAGCGCTTTCGCGGACTCTGCGGCGGTCTTGCCATCGGCAGTTTCGTTCTTGTTCTCGAAGCAGATGGTCACCATGACCGGCAGGCCGGTCTTTTTGGCGCGTTCAACTGCAATCAGCGCCTCGCCCAGCCAGGAAAAGGTCTCGCCAATAATGAAGTCCACACCTTCCTCCACCTGGACCGCGAGTTGCTCGTCGAAGGTTTTGCGGACGCGGTCCGCAGCGGCGGGACTTCCCGGCTCGTACATCCAGGTCAGACTGATGTTGCCGGCAACCAGGCATTTGTCCCCGGCCACGTCGCGCGCAATTCTGACTGCTGCGCGGTTCAGATCCTCCAGCTTGTTCTCCAGACCGACCGTGGCGAGTTTGTCGCGGCTGGCGTAGAAAGTCAGGGTTTGCAGCACGTCGGCGCCGGCCTCACGAAATTCCACATGCAGTTCGCGCAGCGCGTCGGGGCGCGTCAGCGCGACCTCGGGAGTGAACGGACCCGCCCGCACCCATCCGCGCTTTTCCAGCTCCAGCAGGTAGCCACCGTCGCCAAGGACTGGGCCGTCCTTCAGCCGCTCGAGAATGTTTTTCTTCATTTCCGCTCCTTGGGTCATTTCAAGGTGCAGTCATTGTTCATTACGCAACCCCCTGTTAGTCAAGATATTTTTCAAAACATACAGGAGACACAGTATGTATAAATGACTGCAAGTCATGCGTGGCGCGCATGCGCCCGCAGGGCAGCCCAATGAGGCTAACTTGAGCCTTCTCCATTTAGGATCCGCCAACTTCCTCGAGGCCGGTTTCTGGATAGCTTCCAGTCAGCCGAATCGTCCGAAACTGGTCGTCGAGCCCGACAACGTTGAGCGTCAAGAGCCCATAAGACAGCTATATACTTACGATCTGCCATTTGGTTAGCAAAACAGAGCATTCAGCAAAGCGAGGTGGCAGACCTCATGAGTGATTCGTTCTTCTTTGACGTTTTTCTCAGCCACAGCTCCAAGGACAAGATGGTCGTCCACGCCGTCGCCGAGCGGTTACGGGCAGATGGCTTGCGAGTCTGGCTCGATGACCAGGAAATCCGCCCCGGCGACAACATTCTGGCGAAGATCGATGATGGACTGGAGCGCTCTCGCGTACTCGTGCTGTGCATGTCTGCGAACGCATTTGGCTCCGACTGGGCCCAGTTGGAAGCGGGCACATTCCGTTTTCGCGACCCGCTGAACAAGGAGCGTCGCTTCATACCCCTGCGGCTCGACGACGCCCCGATTAAAGGCTCCCTGGCGCAATTCCTATACATCAACTGGCTGTCTGAGGACAGCGAGGAGGAGTACGCAAGGCTCCTTGAAGCTTGTCGACCGCCAGCGAAGCCTCCGATGGGCGCAACGGAGGCTGTGAGCGAGGAGACTGCAGAAAAGACTATCCAGCTTGAATGCAATGCGATGATCCGTACCTACGCATTTAGTCCGGATGGCAAGCGCGCCCTTACCGGTGGCCAAGACTGCCGCGTGCGGATGTGGGACTTGCAGAAGGGGAGGTGGGTGCAAGTGTTCGTTGGCCACAGAGCGGCAGTTGACAGCGTGGCGTGGAGTGCCGATAACAGGCTCGCCCTTTCCGGCGCCACAAAAAACTTCGATTCGCCAGACGGTACCGTCAAGGTGTGGGAGGTGGAGACAGGACGCTGCGTGCATTTCCTCGAAGGCCATACAGCTTGGGTTGGCCCTGTCGCGTGGGGCAACGATAACTGCCGTGCTATCTCCGGTTCTGGAGACGGCACCCTGCGAATATGGGATGTGGAGACGGAGCGCTGCCTGAGAGTGTTGACGGGCCATACCGGCGGCGTAAGGAGCGTGGCATGGAGCGCCGAAGACCTTGCCGTTTCCGGTTCGGACGACCGGACGGTGCGACTGTGGGACATTGAGACAGGACGTTGCCTGCATGTACTCGAAGGTCATACGGGCAGCGTCTATAGTGTGGCGTGGAACGCTGATCAACGCCGCATTCTTTCCAGCTCGGACGACCGGACGGTGCGACTGTGGGACGTTGAGACAGGACGTTGCCTGCGTGTACTCGAAGGTCATACAGGTAGTGTCTATAGCGTGGCGTGGAACGCCGATGGTTGGCACGTCCTTTCTGGTAGCGAGGACCACACCGTGAGGTTGTGGGACGTTGACATCGGGCGCTGCCTTCGTGTGTTGGTAGGTCATTCTGGCAGTGTCATGAGCGCCGCGTGGGCCCCCGATGGTCACCGGGCCTTCTCCGGTGACGCAACCGGCTGCATTCGTATGTGGGACCTATCGAAAATCGTCAGCGAGTCGCGTACAGCGCACGCCGCTGTATCAGCTTTGGCGCCCTTGCCGGATCAGATCCAATACACGAACGCTAAGGTCCTCCTTGTCGGCGATACGGGTGCAGGCAAGACCGCGCTTTCGATGCGGCTGGCGTTGAACGACTGGAAACCGAGCGACTCGACAGTCGGCGCCTGGGCCACGCATTGGAGGTTACCGGTCTCCCCGGCCGATGGTGTCGAACGCGAAATCTGGCTTTGGGATTTCGGCGGCCAGGCTGACCAGCGGCTGATCCACCAGCTTTACATGGAGGACACGGCCCTGGCTGTGCTCGTCTTTGACGGGCAGAAGGATGATTTGTTCGAGACACTGGGCCAGTGGGACCGCGACCTGACGCGGGCCTCGCGCAAGGCCTTTGCGAAGGTCCTCGTAGCAGGCCGCGTTGACGCTGGCGGCTTACGTGTAAGCCGAAACCAGATTACCAAGTTTGCAAACGAGCGTGGTTTTACCTGCTGCCTAGAGACGAGTGCCAAGGCCAACCTGGGTTGCGAAGAACTCAAGGATGCCATCTTGAGCGGAATTCACTGGGCAGACATCCCGTGGCGCTCGTCGCCACGGCTGTTTAAGCGTCTTAAGGAGCAGATCCTTCGCCTAAGAGACGAGGGCCGAGTGCTGATTCGGTTTAACGAACTGCGCGATGCCTTGCGACTACGGCTAGCGCGCGAGGACGTGCAGTTCAACGATGAGGACTTGAAGGCGGTGGTGGGCTTGCTGGCTGGCCCAGGCGTAGTGTGGGAGCTCTCGTTCGGAAGCTGGGTGTTGCTCCAGCCGGAACGGATCAACGCCTATGCCCAGGCGGTAATCCAGACGATGCGTGCAGACAAGCACGAGCGCGGCTCAATTGCGGAGGAACGAGTGCTTGGCGGCCACCTAGTGTACCACTCTTCAGTGAGGCGACTTGAACCCGAGGAAGAAAGGTTCGTTCTGCTGGCAATGCACCAGATGCTGGTCGAGCGAGGCTTGTGTCTTCGCGAGCACACGGATAAGGGAACGCAGCTTATCTTCCCCAGTTATTATCGCCGTGAGCGTCCAGAGTTGGTGGAGCACCCAGCTGTGCTGTTGACCTACCGCTTCAACGGGTTTCTCGACGACGTTTACGCCACGCTGGTGGTGCGACTGCACAACACGAATCCGTTCGAGCAAGATCAATTGTGGCGTTACGCAGCGGACTTCAAGACCCTGACCGGCAAACAACTGGGCGTGAAGCTGACACGTCGAGCTGAGGGGGCGGGCGAACTGGAGGTCTATTTCGACCCGGTCATCCCAGTGGAAGAAAAGATTATTTTCAGCCGGTATGTCCACGAGCACCTACTCCAAAAGGGACAGGATGTTGTGCGGCTGCGGCATTACGTGTGTCCGCACTGCGGCACGCTGGCTGGCAACCGGGAAGTGGCGATGCGTCGACTTGAGGCGTGGCTGAAGAAGAAGGCAACTAACCAAGCAGCGGGCGATCGGACCCAAGGTGGACTCGGGAGGCCTGAGGCGCCAACGATCGTCTGCTCCGAATGCGAGGAACGCGTGCCGTTGTGGGACGAGCTAGAGCAGTGGTTCGCCAGCTTGGAGATACAACAGAGGGTACGGGAGCTGCAGGAGCAGTCGGCCATTGTGCTCGACAACGAGAGCAAGGAACGTGCGTTGGTGGGCGAAGTGATTTCCACAGCAGCCCTTGCCGGGCAAATCAGCCGGGAGTTCAACGTGAGCGACCATGGCATCGACATGGAAATCGAATTCAAGAACGAAGCGGGTGAAGCCACCGGGAAAAAGCTATATCTTCAACTCAAGTCGGGCGATTCCTATCTGCGAGAACGTAAGGGCGATGGCGCGGAAATCTTCACGATGAAAGAAGAACGGCACGCCCGCTATTGGATGGCACAGGCGTTTCCTGTAATGCTGGTGATCCGCACCTCAGAGGGTGAGGTTCGTTGGATGGAAGTGCGCGAATATCTCAGAGACGTTAGCAACAATGGCAGGAAGCCCGTAAAGCAAATAGTCTTCAAGGGCACTCGCTTCGACGTGATGAGCGTGCGTCGTTGGCGGGACACGGCCTTGGGGCAAGTTCTTTCGGGGGATTAGCATGGGAGGGGATGCTCCGGCTCGCCCCAAGCAGGCATTCCGGGCCAGAAGTCGGCTTCTGGGAAGTTGGACACTCCAGTAACCGGGGCGCCTGTTTCCGGCAGGTGGCGGTTTGACGGCCCAAGAGGAGTTCGGCCTTAAGTCAGCGCTTATGAGGGGCAGCCCCTTCAACTGATTCGCTCGAGAAACTCAGCGAGTTCGGAAGGCAAGGATCGGGAGAAGGAGAGCGCCTCGCCGGTTGTCGGCTGCTGGAGCTCCAAGTGGGCAGCGTGCAGGAAATTTCTCTGCAGCGAGATCTTTTGTTGGTTCTTTCCGCGAAGCTCCCTGGGCGCGCCGTACAGCGTATCTCCCACCACGGGGTGCCCGAGCGAGGCCAGATGCACGCGTATCTGGTGGGTGCGTCCGGTGTCGATGCGCACCTCCAGCAAGGAAAATTTGCCGTAGCTAGAGTCGATCTTCTTCTGGACTCCGTAGTGCGTGATCGCCTCGCGCCCACCGGACCCGCGCGTCGTCATGCGTGTGCGCCGTACCCGGTCGCGGCTGATGCTGCTGCTGATCGTCCCCCGGTCCTGCTTCATCCAGCCGTGCACCAGGGCGATGTACGTCTTCTTGACCAGCCGGGAAGCAAATTGTTTCGCCAGCTTGCGATGCGACGTGTCGTTCTTGGCGACGACGATGAGACCACTCGTTTCTTTGTCGAGGCGGTGCACAATTCCTGGCCGGATTTCGCCGCCCACGCCGGAAAGCTGCCCAAACCGATGCAGCAGCGCATTCACCAGGGTGCCGCGATTGCGTTCATCGTCGGTAGCGCCGGCCCCAGCGTGGACCATCATTCCAGCCGGTTTATTGACCACGGCAAGGTCGTTGTCCTCATAAACAATGTCGAGCGGAATGTCTTCAGCCATCGCGCGCAAGGGCGCGAGCTTGGCCGAACCCAGAATCTTGATGCTCTCCCCGCCCCGCAGCTTCAACGACGCCTTCGCAGACGCCTGGTTAACCAACACCTTCTCTTCAGTGATGAGTTGCTGAACCCGAGCGCGGCTGGTGTCGGGAAGTTGGCTGACCAGATACTGGTCGAGGCGCTTACCGGCGTCGTCCGGTGCGACCACAAGGCTGATGGGAAATCTAGTCATGCCCGAATCCAGTGTCTCCGGCATCGAAGGCCAGCTCCGAAGGAATCTTACGACAGCGCGTCAGGGTGAAGGGGGTGTTAGATAAGGAATCTGCGTTGTCAGCGTAATCTGTGGCGAAAGGAGGTTCAGCGTGCGATGAGAATGGGAATCTGCGGTCTCAGCGCGATCTGTGGCGAAAAAGGATCACCGTGCCGCCGGCGCCGGCACGGTTTTCAATTCCGGCCGCAGCCACCAGATCAGCCCGCCGGTGAGGACCAGTCCGATCGCGATCAACTGCGTGCCGGTCATCAAACCGCCAAACACCGACCCACGCCCAGGATCGTCACGAATGAACTCCAGAAAGTAGCGGGCGATTCCATAGAGAAAAAGATAAGCGCCGAGTACCTGACCGTCGAACTTCTTGCGCTTCAGCAGCCACATCAGGATGAAAAAGGTCGCCAACTCAACCGCAGATTCGAACAGCTGGGTCGGCTCCAACGGAACCCCTAGCGGTGTGCCGACCCAAGCCGCCGCCAAAGGGTTCTTGAAGGTCACGCCCCAGAAATGTGTAGTCGGCTTGCCGTAACAGCAACCGGCAGCGAAACAGCCGACCCGCCCGATGGCATGGCCCATGGCCAATCCCGGTGCGAACGCGTCCCAGGTGCCCAGCGGAGGCATGTGGCGCCGCCGGATATACCACGCCGCGGCCACTGCGGCTCCAATCAGCCCGCCGGAAAAAACGCCACCGGCCTGCAGGGTGGCGAAACTGAAAATCTCACTGGGATGCGAGGTGTAGTAGCCCCAGTCGTTCACGATGTAAAGAATCTTGGCTCCGACAATTCCGCACAGTACGACCAGAATCCCCAGGTTCCACGCATGTTCCGGATTAATGCCCTGCTTTTCAGAATTGCGCACGCTGATCCACAGCCCGATCAGCACTCCCAGAGAAACCAGGAGGCCATAGGTGGGCAGAAAAAACCGTCCGATATGAAACAGTTGTGGAAACACTGTTGCTTAGATGCTCAATATGGGTATTGAAGAAAGTCTAGCAGAACTGAGAGGTCGTTCGTCGTTCGCAGATTCTTCGTCGAAGCCAGGCCTGGCCAACGACCTACGACGAACGACGAACGACAAAAAAAGCAAGCCGACCCACTGAGCCGTGTGGTGGGCCGAGAATGAACCGTCTAGAGACGTGTGGGAACCCGCCGAGACCCTTTAGGCGTCTCCGCGTGGCGGAGCATGGCACACCGGATCTATGTCGAGTCGGGCCCCCGTTCATTCAGGTGTTGGTTCAAAAATCGGTTACCACCATCACCAACTTCGTAGGCCGGCTTTCAATCTGGATGCTAGGCAATTTCGCCGGGATTCGCAAGAGGGAGAAGCGAAATAGTTGGCACTCCGTTTGCCAGCGACTTTGGTAAGTTGAGTCGTTCTGCGGGCCCATTCGACAACTTCGCTGTGCTCAGTTGCTCAGGGCAGGCTAACGAGCCCGCAGGCGAAATCCCGAGCGAAGCGAGGGATCCCTATTGGCGATCACTCGGGCACAGCCGACAGTCGACCAGTCCGTCCAACCGCGGTTACCCGGCGCGGTGCTTCTCCTGAAGCACCTCGTCCAGCGCATCTGCCAGATTATTGGCGCGCTTCAGATATTCCACCGACCCGCTGTCATGGTTTCGCTTAAGAAGATGATATTCGTCGGCAATATTCAAGGCAGCCAGCACCGCCAGGCGCACCGTGTCCACGGTGTGGGTCTGCTCGGCGACGGCGCGCATCTTGCCGTCCACGTACTCGGCAAGCTTGAGAATGTAGTCTGGATCGGAGCCGCGCAGATTGTAGGCTTGGTCGAAGATCTCCACGCGCACGCTGCTGTTGCCGGCGTCCTTCACCGGCGGCTGTTTAGTGGCGGTTGCCATACCCTATTTTGCCCCTCTCAGATGCGGAGCGGAAGCAGAATCCAAAATCAGCTCGCGGCCTGCTGCTCGGCGATGGTCTCGATCTGCTGCAGCATTTTCTCGACCCGGCCGCGGATTTCCTCGCGCTCGCGCCGCAGTTGCACCATCTCACGGCGCAGCCCTTCGACTTCCTCTTCGCGCTCTTCCAATTGTTCCCGCAGGCGCTTGATGTCGCGTTCGGCCACCGCGCGCGCCTCGCGCGCCGCTTTGTACAGCTCAATGGTGCGATAGACCTTCTGCTCCAACGCCTGAAAATCGTCGGCCGGAACCTGCGTGGATACCTCTTCTGCCATTCTCACAGCCATGATTGCACTTGTTCCCCGAAGGAATTCAAACTTTAGCGCAGTATACCGCAGAACGCTGTGGACGGATGAAGATAAGCCTATAGACCCTTGTCATCCTGAGCGCAGCGTGGCCGCTCGCTTGCGAGTGGACTTGCGGAGTAGAAAGATCGCTACGCTCAAGATGACAACGTCAGCTTCTTCAGTCGTCTTCCCGCCTCATCCAGCGTCTCCGCACGTTTGCAGAATGCGAAACGCACTTGCCTCGCTCCATCTCCCGGATTGTGATAGAAACTCGATCCCGGCACCACGGCCACGCCGATCTCCTTCACCAGGTACTTCGCGAAGGTGACATCGTCGGAAAATCCGAACCGGCTGATGTCGGTCATCACGTAATAAGCGCCACGCGGCTTGAAGCACTGAAACCCCGCCTCCGTCAGGGCTGGCATCAATCGGTTCCGCCGGGTGCAGTACGCGGTTGCGAGGCTCTGGTAGTAGCTGGACGGTAGGCCCAAAGCCGCCGCGCCGGCTTCCTGCAGCGGCGCCGGAGCCCCCACGGTCAGAAAGTCGTGGACCTTGCGAATGGCACTGGTTATGGGCGGCGGCGCTACCGCCCAACCCACGCGCCACCCGGTCACACTGTATGTCTTCGACAGGCCGTTGATGGTGACGGTTCGCTCCGCCATGCCGTCGAGGCTCGCGATCGAGACATGCTGTGTGTCGTCATAAATGATGTGCTCGTAGATTTCGTCGGTGATCGCCAGCACGTTGAATTCGACGCAGAGATCGCGGATCAATTCCAGTTCTGCGCGGGTGAACACCTTGCCCGTAGGATTGTTCGGCGTGTTGAGGATGATGGCTTTGGTGTGATGGTGAAACGCGGTCCGCAGTTCGTGCTCATCGAAAGTCCACTCGCCATCCGCCGTCGTCGGAGGCCGCAACTTCACAAATACCGGCCTGGCACCCGAAAGAATTGCATCCGGCCCGTAGTTTTCGTAGAAGGGCTCGAAGATCACGACCTCGTCGCCTTTGTTACACACCGCCAGGAGCGTCGAAATCATCGCCTCCGTCGAACCGCAGCAGACGGTGATCTGGGTTTCGGGGTCCACCGCCATTCCCTGCCATTCCTTCATCTGCCGGGCGATGGCGTTGCGCAGGTTCTTGGCTCCCCAGGTGATGGCGTACTGATTAACATCCCTGGCGACTGCTTCTTGCGCTGCCTGCTTGATGTCTGCGGGGGCAGGGAAGTCCGGGAAGCCTTGCGCCAGGTTAACGGCGCCATGAAGCATGGCCTGGCGGGTCATCTCGCGGATCACCGATTCGGTGAAATGCTGGACTTTGTCGCTGAGAAAATGCTTCAGTTGGGCGCCCACGTCCGCCATAGTGGGCTAGGCTAGCACAGCAGCGGCTGGCATTGCGCGGCAGCCTCCCGTGCCTGTCGTCAGGCGACTGCGCCCCGGAGGGGCGACCGATAGTAGTCCACCGCTTCAGCGGCGGGAAAACGGCAGAGACGAACAAGTCCCGGAGGGACGACCGAAACCAAACCTCATGAGGCTCTCAACGTCCCACCCACCCCTTCCAGTGTCTTGATGATCTGCGCCGACCATCGAGCAATTTCGTCTTCACGCAGGGTCCGCTCCTGCGACTGGAAGGTTGCGCGCAGAAGCAGGGAATACTTGCCCGCGGGAATCGAGCCGCCGCGGAAAATTTCCGCCGGGACAAACCTACGCAGCTCCGCGATCCCCAACCCCATCACGCTCTTCCGGATTCCCTCGAAGACCACCGAATCGGCGAAAATGAACGAGAAGTCCCGCTCCACCGCGGGATAGCGTGGCAGCGCTTCGTACCAGACTTTCCGCAGGCCATGTTTGTACAGGCGATCGACATACAGTTCCGCGATGAAAACATCCTGCTTTACTTTCCACCGGGCCGCAGTGTCGGGATGGATCTGCCCAAACTGGGCGACCATCTCACCATCCATCACTGCTCGCGCCGAGCGTCCCGGATGGTAGTAATCGACAGTTTGCGCGTCGTAAGAAACCGACTTGCACTGAAAAGAGTGCAACAGGGCTTCCACGTCGCCCTTTAAGTCGAAAACCGAGAGCGTTCTTGGCGGCTGATGCACACCCGGCTCCACCGCGCTTCCCGTTGCGCCCAGGCAGACTCGCTTCAGCTCCAACGCATTTGGCCCGTCAGCTTGGAACACGCTCCCCGCCTCGAACAAACGCACGTCATCGTTGCCACGGTTCAGGTTATACGCGAGCATATTCAGCATGCCCGGCACCAATGAGGTGCGCATCACCGAAGCCTCTTCGCTTAACGGATTTTCCAGTTCAATCACGGGCACGGCAGAGAACTGCTCTGCGTCCTGGTGCGAAATAAAGGTCAGTGAAACCGCTTCGTTGTAGCCGAGTGCCAGCAGCGAGCTCCGCAGCTTGCTATCTTTCGCAGCCTCGGGCAATTCCACTACCGCTCCCGAGTACGCCGGGAGCGTATTCGCAAACTTGTCGTAGCCGTGCAGGCGGGCGATCTCTTCGATCAGGTCAATCTCGCGCTCGACGTCTAACCGCCAGCTCGGAATCCGCACCGTGAACTCAAACTCTTCCCCGGGTTCCGGCACCAGGTCAAATCCCAGGCGCTTGAGGATTCGCACCACCTGGTTGGCGTCCACACCCTCTCCGAGAATGCGATGCACTTCCGACATGCGCAATGCCACCGGAGCCTGATCGATGTGCCGGGCAACGACATCAATCGGACCGCCGACCAGTTGGCCTCCGCCCGACTGCAAAATCAGTTCGGAGACGCGGTCACAGGAGAGAACCGTCGACTCGAAATCCGCTCCCCGTTCGAAACGGTGGGAAGCATCGGTATGCAACCCGTGCCGCCGCGCCATCTTGCGCACCGTGACCGGGTCCCACCATGCCGATTCGACGAGAATGTTGCGCGTCTTCTCGGTAATCATGGTGTCGTAGCCGCCCATGGTGCCGGCCAACCCGACTGGCTTCACGCCATCGGCGACAACCAAATCCTCCGCGGTCAGTTTGCGTTCCACACCGTCCAGCGTTTTGAGTTTCTCCCCGTCGCGCGCTCGCCGCACCACGATCTTCCCGCCTTCAAGCAGATCGAGGTCGAACACGTGGGTCGGCTTCCCCATTTCCCACAGTGTGTAGTTGGTGGCATCTACGGCATTGTTAATGGGACGCTGATCGAGCAATGCCAGCCGCTGTACGACCCTGGCTGGCGAAGGCTTAATGCTCACGTTTCGGATGACGCGAGCGGTGAAACGCGGGCAGCCGTCGATGTCTTCGATCTCAATGGCAAAATTCGCATCGCCTTCCACCTTGGGCAGCTTGGGTTCGATCGGCTTGAGCGGGACGTCGTAGATCGCTGAGGCTTCGCGCGCGACGCCGTAGTGATTCATGGCGTCCGGACGGTTGGTCCCGATCTCCATCTCGTAGACCAGGTTCGCTCCCTGCCCGCTGATGCCTTCGACAGCGATGCCAGCGGCCGTCAAATCCTCGGCGAGCTGACGATCGTCCACCCTCAGCTCGACGAAATCCCGAATCCATTGTGGAGAAAGTTTCATTTCATCATCAATGTCATCCCGAGCGAAGTCGAGGGATCCCTATAGCCAGCAGCAGCGCTGGTAGGGATGCTTCGACTTCGAGTGACCTTCGCAAGGCGAAGGTCACTCTACGCTCAGCATGACATTATGCAAACTGCCGCAAAAATCTCACGTCCCCTTGAAAGAACAATTGGATATCATCCACGCCGTACTTCAACAAAGCCACGCGGTCCGCACCCATGCCGAAAGCGAATCCAGAAATCTTCTTGGGGTCGTAGCCTTTGTCCTTCACGAACTCGAACACATTGGGATCGACCATCCCGCAGCCCAAAATCTCAATCCATCCCGTCTGCTTACAGGGGCGGCAGGGCTCGGCGCCGCGCTTGCCACCACCGCCGCAAATGAAGCAAGTCACCATCATCTCGGCGCTCGGCTCCGTGAAAGGGAAGAACGACGGTCGGAAGCTGGTTTTCACGTTCGAACCGAATAAAGCCTTCATGGCATGATCCAGCGTCCCCTTGAGATCGCCGAAGGTGATGTTTGTATCAACCGCCAGGCCCTCGATCTGGTGAAACATCGGCGAGTGGCTGGCGTCGGGCGGGTCGTTGCGGTGCACTTTGCCCGGAATCACGATGCGGATCGGCGGCTTCATCTTCTCCATGGTTCGAATCTGCACCGGGGAAGTGTGCGTGCGCAGCAACAGCCGCTCGCGCAACGGCGTGGCTTCCTGGTTCGCAATGAACAGCGTGTCCTGCGTGTCTCGCGCCGGATGGTTGGGCGGAAAATTCAAGGCCTCGAAGTTGTAGTAGTCGGTCTCGATCACCGGCCCTTCCTGCACTGAGTAACCGAGATTACGGAATACCGAGACGATTTCATTCATCGTCTTGATGACGGGATGCTCGGCGCCGAGGGGACGGGGGATTCCGGGGAGGGTGATGTCGAGACGGTCGGACAATTCGAGTGCTCGTCGTGCCTCGTCGATCCGAGCGTCAAGGCCCGCCTCGCGAGCCTTCTTCAGGATGGCTAGATCACGGCACTGAAGTTCCACCTCAGTGACGCGCGTTTCAACCCTACCCATCAGTTCGTTGACCCGCTGGCCGACTTCGCGCTTCGCGTCCTTCGGCGCCGCTTTCAGCCAGAGATCGTTAATCTGCGTGAGCACGCCGTTCTTGCGCGCCACCCAGCGGTCACGGAACGCTTTCCCGTCGGGCTCGGTCTTTACCTCGGCCGCCTCTTTTTCCAAGGCAGCAAGCAGCTTCTCAGCAGCTTTGTCGAGCGCCGCCGGCGAATAATCCTTCAGCTTTTGAACGGTGTAGGCCACGTTCTTCTCAACTCATCTCTTAGGTCTTGTCATCCCGAGCGAGTACGACGGTTCGCTTGCGAACCGTCGGCGCAGTCGAGGGACCTGCTTTGCACGCGAACCGCGGATTCCTCGCCACGCTGCGCTCGGCTGCGGACGGCTCGGAATGACAATTGTATAAGGGACGTCCGAGGGCGGTCGTCCCACCGGTTCTGGCTGAACGCTGAGTGCTGAATGCTGAGAGCTGTTACGCGGCCCCGCCCCTTCGACTTCGCTCAGGGCAAGCTGAGAGCGCCCTTCGCCTGCTCGGCGAGGCTCTTAAAGGCAGCCGCATCGTTCACTGCCAGGTCGGCCAGAATCTTGCGGTCCAGTTCCACGCCGCCTTTCTTCAGCCCGTGGATGAACTGGTTGTAGCTCATTCCGTTCAGCTTGGCAGCGGCGCCGATGCGCACGATCCATAGCGAGCGAAACTGCCGTTTGCGCTGCTTGCGTCCGGAGTAGGCGAACTTCAAGCCGCGCTCGACCGCCTCCTTGGCGGAACGGTACAGCTTGGACTTTGTGAGGAAATAGCCACTGGCGCGCTCCAGAATCCTCTTGCGCTTGGCGTGGCGTTTGGTCCCGCGTTTTACACGAGGCATGATTGGCTCCTTTTTTTACTTCAATTTTCGGCGGCTGGAGGTAGGAGACTGTGGCAGTCTTTGTGACCTCTTCACGCGCCGGGGCCGCCGGTTCATTGACCGCGACCACTTGCTGACGGGCGAGGACGCCCGTCCTCCATGGTTCGACTAGTACGGAATCATCCGCTTCACTTTGGGCGTATCGGCATCACTGACCAGCACAGATCCGCTCAGCTTCTTCTTCCGCTTATGCGGCTTCGACGTCAGCATGTGGCGCAAGTAGGAGTGATGACGTTTCACCTTGCCCGTCGCCGTCTTCTTGAAGCGCTTCGCGGCGCCCTTGTGAGTTTTCAATTTCGGCATAAGTCCTCAAAATCAGCAATTAGCAGTCAGCACTCAGCATTCAGGCAGATCAGGCCGTTGCTGAAACCGGCAGCGCTATCAATGGGCTGAATGCTGACGGCTGAGAGCTGAATGCTGCTTTCTACGCTTGCTTCGCCCCCTGTTGCATGGGCGGCGGCGCCGGGTGCGGCTTGTGGCCGGCTTCCTTCTTCGGCGCCAGAATCGCATGCAGGGTGTTGCCTTCCTGCCGCGGCCGGAACTCCACAATACTCTTCTCTTCGACGTCCTTGATCAGCCGGTCAAGAATCTGGCGGCCCAGATTCGTCCGGGTCATCTCGCGGCCCCGGAAGAAGATCGTTGCCTTGACCTTGTCGCCCTCGTCGAGAAACCGCAGCACGTGGTTCTTCTTGGTCTCGTAATCATGGTCATCCACGTTGATGCGGAACTTGACTTCCTTGACCGTGATCGTCTTTTGGTGCTTTTTGGCCTCGCGTTCCTTCTTCTCTTGTTGGTACAGGTATTTCCCGTAGTCCATGATGCGGCATACGGGGCAATCACGCGGATTTCCCGCGCCCGAATACGCTCGTTAGTGCGGATAAAACGCTTGTCGATACAGTCCTCCGTCCGCGACAGCGGCAAATTCCTGCAAATTATAACATGGTAGATCAGGACAGCGCGTTGCAAGCGGAGGGATTCTCCTGCTGGACCCTCACTTGCGGATTCTGCCGGCCCGATTCCACACCCTGCCTTTGCAGGCAGACTCCGAATTGCGATATGCTGAACGACCTTGAGGAGGGCCTTGAGACGTGAAACCGGTAGCTGTGATGGTGATCTTGGCAATGTTCTGTTGTCTTGCCGCGCTGGCACAAAGCCAGACGCAGGCCGCGACTCCTCCAGCATCTTCGGGCCAAGCGGCCGCAGCGTCGGAGCAACCCAAGCCGGTAGCAGAGAAGCAACCGCCGGAGGAACTGGCCCGGAAGTACGTTGAGTTGTGGAACACGGGCAACTTTGATCTCATCAATTCCGTATTCGAGTTTCCGGTCATCATGACGTCGCGAGGCCACCGGACGCGGCTGGATTCGACCCTGTTGAAAAGGGTGATCAATGCTTGGCGGTACTCCATGCCCGACCTCAATTTCAAAGTCGAAGACACCATGGTGCAAGGGGAGAAGGTGGCCATGCGCCTGGTGTTCACAGGAACCTATAAACACCTTCTCTTTCCCAATACTATCGATCCTCAGGCACACAAAGATCCCGAGCGTGGTATCCGTGCAACTGCCATGTGGATGTTTGAGATACGAGATGGAAAAGTCCGGCAAATCTGGGAGGAGTACGACGAGATCAGGATGCATTATGAAATGGGTGGTTTCTGGCGCTCGAATCAGGAACTGGAAGCGGCCGCCAAGGCCGCGCAGCCCCCCCCGCCTACACCTGAGCCCGACCCTTCGCCGGCGCCTCCACCAAAACCCTGAGGTCCGCGGTTCGGCCCGTAGGTTAAGGCATTCCGGCCGGGGGGCCTAGCTGTGGCCAAAACGCCCAAGCTGGAATGGGGTCTTCCTTCTCTCTTGCGTCGAACTCGCTCCGGGCATAGGATTGCCGCGGCTTCTGGATCGTCAGCACAGCATTCCGTCGATGTTCGGCTGAGAAAATCAAGAACTCCAAGGAGAAACAGCAGATGAAAAAGGCTCTCGTGCTTCTCGCATTCGTCAGCATGATTCTGATTATTTCCTCGACCAGCTTTGCAGCGACGAGTTATGTCGTAACTAATGATGACAACTGCAGTGCGGCCAGCAACACTTCGAGCATTTACAAACTCAACACCAGTAACGGCAATCTGTCGCTCATGACCACGCTCAACACGGGTGGCCTGGGCAATTGCGGTGGATTCTTTGCATCGGTGGGCAACACCATCTCGCGTGACGCAAAGTGCATGTACGTTTACGACGGCGGCACCAGCGACATCGCTGCGTTTACCGTGCCCGGCCTCGCCAAGGTTGGTAACTACAGCAACGCAGCTTTGAATGGGGCTTTCCCCGGTGGCAGTATGGCGATGACGCCGAACGGCAAGTACCTGTACGCTACCTACGCTGGCACCCAGAACATCGGCGCGTGGAAGAGAAATGCCGACTGCTCACTCAGCTTCATTAGCACCTATGTCGCCAATTCTGGCATCGACACCTACAGCAACCTCATCGTCGACCCCAGCGGCAAGGGACTCGTGGTTTCGGTTGACGATCTGGGCTACCTCGAGCTGTTCGCGATCAACAGCAACGGCACCCTGAAGGACCTGGCCGCGGCCAACCTGAACAATACTTCCTGCGTCAATGTCGGCTGCTTCCCCACCGGGATCGACATCACGAAGGGTGAGTTCCTGGTTTCCGGCAATGCCATCCTCGGCGCCGGTGTGTTCAGCATGCAGTTGAAGGGGAGCAGCCCCTTCTTCACCAACATCAACTATACTGACCAGACCTCATCCGGCCTGTGCAACGGCGAAGTTCCGTGGTTGAGCGCGGCGGCTTACAGCAGCGGAAGTGGCCCGTTGTTCATCGGCTACTCCGGGTTTGGCGCAGGCTGCCAGTCGGGCGTTCTGACCACCAATCTGTCGGGCGGCGTGATCACCCAGGTCAAGGCTAACCTAATCAACACCGCCAGCGGCTATGCCGGAATGATTCAGAACACCGGTACTTGGATGGTGGTATCGGAGTGGTTCAATCAGCTTCAAGTCTTCAAGATCAACAACGACGGCTCTCTGACTGCCACCAGCCAGGGCCCGGTAACCGACAACAACGCGAACGGCGCGCTGTCGTTCTTCATTTATCCCCAAACCCGCTAGGCTTTGGGCCAACTCGCAGCACGAAAGGCGTCCCGGTTTCGGGGCGCCTTTTTGTGTGTGAGGTAGGAGCCAGCCAACCTCAACGCCACCGCCAGAACTATTCTCCCCAGTTACGTTCGTTACTATCGCGCAACCCCGGCATCAGTAAGAATTAATCCGACATGAGGGGTTGGCAGCGACTGCTGGTGCTGTGGTCGGTGGCAATGGCGCCGTACTGTGTCCAAGCCAAGCAATTGGCGGTGGTGACTGAAACCACAAATACAACCACCAACCTCACCACGGCGGACCTAGTCAAGATGTTTACTGCGCATACCCGCACTTGGCCGGATGGGAAACCCGTCATTGTGGTGGTGCGCGACCCGTCGTCGAGCGACATGCAGATGGTTCTGCGCAAGCTGTTCAACATGACGCCCGGTCAGGCACGCGAGTTCATCCAGGCTCACAAAGCTGCGGTCATGGTTGCGGACTCCGATGACGCCGTCATTCATTTTGTGGCGGCCACCCGCGGAGCGGTCGGCGTGGTCGACCTTTATTCGCTCACCAAGGACGTTCATGTGTTGAAGGTCGACGGCAAGCTGCCGGTCGAGCAAGGTTATCTGTTGAAAGGAAACTAGCCATGATTCGGGGACACAACACTTGCAGCCTCTCTGTTTGCTTGGTCGTCGCTGGCTTGTGGTTGGCCGCGGTGAGCGCGGTAGGGCAGCAGCCCGGCCCACAAACCGCCACATTGCCGCTCACCACCAAGTCTCCGGAAGCTTTGCGATTGGTCGGTGAGGCCATGCGTCTGGACCTGGACCTGGTCGAACAGGAGCAGGCGGACGAACTGCTGCGCAAAGCGATCAAGATTGATCCCGATTTTGCCATGGCCCACGAACTGCTGGCCCAGAGCAGTCTTGATCCCGCCGAACAGGTGAGCGAGAATGCCAAGGCCTTTGCCCTCAGAAATCATGTGGGCCCCGCGGAACGGCTGGTGATCGAGTGGTGGCAGGACGCCTCCGATCACAAATTGATTTCCGCGATCACCAAAATGAACGATGTGCTCAGCCAGTACCCCCATGACAAGTGGGTGATCTTTATGATGACCAACTGGCTGATCACGCAAACTCAGTACGAACGCGCCATCACCGTGTACGAGCGCTCCGGAATCACCAGTTCCCCGGGCCTGATGAACAACATGGGATACACGTATGCCTATATGCGGCAGTTCGACAAGGCATATGTGCTCATGGACAAGTACGTGGCAGCGTTGCCCCGCGACGCCAACCCGGAGGATTCTTATGCGGAAATCCTGCGCATGGCGGGGAGTTTTGACAAATCCATCGAGCACTACCGGGCTGCCCTGGCGATCAACCCTGAGTTCTATTCGTCACAGTTCGGGATCGCGGACACCTATTCGCTTATGGGAGATCAAACCCGTGCCCGCCAGGAGTACGAGATTGCATTCCAGAAGTTTCCTCTGCCCGAACTGCACCTTGTCCAATGGCAGACCCGCGAGGCGCAGACTTACATCCGGGAGGGCGACTACAAGGGTGCCGACCGGGCATTCCAGTCGATTGCTGACCATGCGCACGCCAAGCACCTGAGCCAGGCCGAGGCTGACACCTATCGGCAAATGGCGATGTATCAAAGCAACCCAAAACAAGCGATCGTCTTCCTGGGCAAAGCTGAAGCTGCTCTCAAGGAAGGAAAGAATGCCATGCAGGCGGCGATCCAGCAGGAACGGGCGCAGATCTTGCGGGTTCGGGTGGAAGTGGCATTGAAAACGGGAAACCAGCAAATGGCAGGCGCCACGCTGACGCGGCTGGCGAACATGGCGGCCAATTCGAACGACAGGTTGATCGAGATTGCCTACCAGGGAGCGGCTGGTGCGTTGGCATTCTCCGAACACAAATACGACGACGCCATTTCCCACCTCGAGGAAGACGTCAACAACCCGCTTTCATTGAAGCTGCTGGCCGCGGCCTATCAGAAGATCGGCTACAGTGCGGGAGTCAAGCGCACCAACGAAACCCTGGCCAATATGAACGACGCAACCCTGGAGCAGGCGCTGGTCGTGCCCGCTTTCCGCAAGTGCTACCAGGACCCTGCTTGCAGTGGGAACGTGAAGGCGGTTTCGCTGAAGAAGTAGGCGGCGCGTGGTCCAGACCAGCGCATCCCCTGCGGAATTGATCCGTGAAAATCCGTGGCGAAGAGGCTGCTATCCCTTGGGCTTCACCACGTCGCGTTCCACTACACCGTCCTTGATGTGAATTACTCGGTGCGCGTATTCAGCGATGTCGTGCTCGTGGGTGACTAGCACGATAGTGTTCCCCTGCGCGTGCAAGCGATCGAACAGCGCCATAATTTCGTTTCCGGTTTGTGAGTCCAGGTTCCCGGTCGGCTCGTCGGCAAGGATGATGGACGGCCGATTCACCAGCGCACGCGCAATTGCCACCCGCTGACGTTGCCCGCCTGACAGTTCGTTCGGCTTATGCATCATCCGCTCCGCCATGCCCACCGAACTCAACGCTTCCTTGGCTCGTTCGACACGCTCTTCCGCGGGCACGCCGGCATAGATCAGCGGCAACTCTACGTTATGCAGTGCCGTGGCCCGGGCCAGCAAGTTGAACGTCTGGAACACAAATCCGATTTCCTTATTGCGGATGCGTGCCAGTTCATCGTCATCCAGTTCGCTCACCAGTTGACCATTCAGCCAGTATTGGCCTTTGCTGGGTGTGTCCAGGCAGCCGATCAGGTTCATCAGCGTCGATTTACCTGATCCGGAAGGTCCCATGATCGCGACGTACTCGTTGCGGCGAATGTTCAGGTTGACGCCCCGCAATGCCTGCACTTGCTGCTCCGACCCCATGTCATAGGTCTTCCACAGGTCGACCGTGCTGATCATGCAGGAGTCGGGCGGCGCCGACACTACGGGTTGCGAAAAATCGACCACTTCAGCGGTTGCCATCCTCTTCTCCTGGCCCTCTTGGGACACTCGCGGCCTCTCCGATCTTCGTCTTCTTCGCAGACCCGGCCGGCTCTTCCATTGGACGAGCCGCAAGCGCGAAGGTTATGTTTCTTCTTCCTTCTTCGGAGCAGAATTGTCAACCTTGACGCTGCTGCCCGGACGCAAAGTCCGCAACACCTTGTAACTGCCGGTTACGATCTCGTCTCCGTCCCCAAGTCCTTTTAATACTTCGATATCCGTGGTTCCCGCGATGCCGGTCTCGACCGGCACGAACTCTGCCTTGCGGTTGCGAATGACAAAGACGCCTTGAATCTCCTCTTTGCTAGAAGGAGATTTCTGCGGCACCGCAGCCTCGACCGAGCCCTTTTCGCCTTTTGGAAGCAGGTCCTCCTGTTGCCGCACCGTCAAAGCTTGAATGGGGATGGTCAGTGCCTTATTTCGCGTGGCGGTCGTGATCTTGGCGGTCGCGGTAAGGCCTGGCCGCAGGTCTTCGGGTGGATCCTGCAGGGTCACCACGACTTTGAAGTCTTTGGCTTCCTGACTGCTGCTGGTCTGCTGCGAAGTCGATACACCGGTGGAGCGCACAATGGCGTTATTGCCGATCTCGGTCACCACGGCTTTGAAACTCTTGCGGGGGATGGCATCGATGGTCACCTGGGCAGGCTGGCCGAGTTGCACGTTGACGATATCGGTCTCATCCACCTTGACCTCGGCGGTAATCACCGACATGTCCGCAAGCGTCATCAGCGTGCTGCCGGGAGAATTCTGGATGCCGATGACCACCGTCTCGCCTTCCCGAACGGGAAGATTGGTGATCACTCCGTCGAACGGCGCCTGATAGGTGGTCTTGCGCAACACGTCGGTAGCGTGCGTCAGGTTCGCGCCGGCCTGCGAGACCCGGCGGTCCGCCGATTCCTTCTGGGCCTTGGCCTGTGCCACGCGTGCCTGCGCCTGGGCGAGTCCAGCCACTGCCGTCTGGTGTGCAGCTTTTTGACTGTCGAAATCGGACCGCGCGATCAGGGCAGCCTTGTACAGGCCCTGAGCGCGCGTCCAGTCGAGTTCGGAACGCTCCGCGTCTGCCTTGGCGCGATTCAGGTCCGCCTGGGCGGTGTTGAGCGCGGCCTCCGCGGCGAGAGCATCGGTGCGAGCGGCATCCAGCGAAGCCTGCATGGCGTTCACGTCGGCCTCAGGCTGCACGTTTTCCAGTTGCGCCAGCATCTGTCCCCGCCTGACCCGCTCACCTTCCTTCACATACAGCTTCGTGATCTTGCCGAATGCGTTGGCCCCGATGTTGACGTAAGTCTTGGGCTTGATCTCTCCGGAAGCGCTCACCACTGCGGCCAGGTCTTGGCGCAGTGCCTTCCCGGTTTGCACTGTCACCACATTCTTGCGGCTCTGGTACACAGTGAAGCCCGCGACGGCGAGCAGAGCAACCACTGCTCCAGCGCCGATCGCGATTTTCTTCCAGTACGGCTTCCGCCACCCAAAAGTTCCCATTGGCTGGAACGACCAGAAAGGTCAAAAACGCAGTGGATTTTCCTTCCAACACTTAGATTATAACTTGCCCGGTACAGCGGGGAGGTTGCTGCCAAGACTTCCGGCATCAGACCCGCAAACGGAACAATTTTCTCCCCCCTGGTCATCCTTGCACTGTGCCAATCGTTTCGGCTCACCGGAAATAAACCCCATTTCAACGACTTAAAGCCCGTATCCCCGGTTTGGCAGGGGAGTTGCACTCTTTGCAGCTAAACACAAATCCCTTCCCCAAGGAGGCTGTAATGAAGAAAGTGCAAACAGCACTGCTCACTGTGTTGCCGGCGGTAGCCGTGATTGTCGGCCTGTGTCTGATGGGTCAGCCGTCAATCGCGCAGAATTCGACCAGCCCTAACCCCAACGCAACTCAACAGCAGCCCACGCCGCCGGACGATCAGAGAACCGCGGCAGAGGCTGCCACCTTCACTGGCAAGATTGTGAAATCGGGCGGCAAACTGGTGCTCGCGGATGGCACGAACCAGACCACCTACCAGCTCGACGACCAACAGAAAGCAAAAGAGTTCGTGAACAAGAACGTGAAAGTGACTGGTGTGCTGGACATCTCCAGCGGCACCATTCGCGTGAGCGCTATCGAACTCGTCTAATTCGTCCGCACCCGGGGTGGCGCGCGCCACCGCCCCCTTTTCCTTTTCCAGTTTGAGAAACAGACAACCTCTGGGCTGACACACCCTCGTACAGGATTCTCAGTTCACAACTGGAGGCCGGTGGATGCGATTGCTGAGTGTTCGGCTGATTGTCTCCCTGATTCTGGGCATCACACTCGTGTCCCTTCTGTTTTCCTACTACCAGGTGATAGGGGAAAGACGTGGCCTGCGCGGTGAGGTGCAACGGCGAGCGGAGGTGCTGGCCGAGAGCCTCGCTAATAATGTCGAGCGAACCTGGAACGTGAGCTCGAATCGCGAACTACAGCGACTGGTGCAGCGCTTCGGGAACCGTGAACACCTGATTGGGGTGGCTGTCTACGACCGGCGGGGGAATCTGGTGGCGATGACTCCCGAACTGGAGAAGATGCTGACTGCCAGTCCGGACGTGGTCACTCAGGCGATCGCGGAAAATCAGGGACAAAGCGCGTTTCTCCGTCTGAACCGTGTCCCGGTCTACATCCTGGCCTTACCCCTCCAGCAGCAAGACGAGGTGGTCGGTGGCCTGGCGGTTGTCCACGACGTAAGCTACATCCACGAACAGACCCTTCGCGTGTGGCGAGACACTTTTCAGCGCGTCTTGGCCCAAGTCTTCCTCATCGTTCTTATCACCCTGCTGATCGTGCGTTGGAGCATCGCCGGTCCGATCGCCCGTGCCGCGCATTGGATGCGCGCCCTCCGCATGGGAAAGGTTTCCTCGCGTCAGGAAATGCCGGACCTCGATCTCTTCCGGCCGCTGGCTCGCGAGGTCGCCACACTGGCCGAGAGCCTGAACCAGGCGCGTAACGCTGCCGAGAACGAGGCCCGTTTGCGGGAAGCGGCGGAATCGCTGTGGACGGCGGACCGGCTTGCGGTGCAGGTTCAGACCCGCCTGGATGGCAGCCGCCTGTTTGCTGTCTCGAACCGCGAGCCCTACCTCCACCAGCGCAACGGCAAGGCCCTGGAAGTCGTGGTGCCGGCGAGCGGCCTGGTAACCGCCCTGGAGCCGGTACTCAACGCCTGTGATGGCACCTGGATCGCTCACGGCAGCGGGGACGCCGACTTGGAAGTCGTGGACGCACAGGATCGGCTGCGGGTTCCGCCCGAGGATCCGCGCTACACCTTGCGCCGGGTATGGCTGACCAAAGAGCAGGAAGAAGGCTACTACTACGGCTTTGCCAACGAGGGTCTGTGGCCGCTCTGCCACATTGCTCATACCCGTCCCATTTTTCGGGCGGACGACTGGCAACACTACCAGGACGTTAACCGGAAATTCACCCAGGCGTTATTAGAGGAAATCGAAGATATCCCCAATCCCGTCGTGCTGGCTCAGGACTATCACTTTGCTCTGCTGCCCCGGCTGGTCAAGGAGAGACGGCCGGATGCGCGGGTGGCGATCTTCTGGCACATCCCGTGGCCCAACCCGGAAGCTTTCGGCATCTGTCCCTGGCAGCGCCAATTGGTGGACGGCCTGTTGGGCGCGGACCTGATTGGTTTTCACATTCAGTCGCACTGCAACAACTTCCTGCAAACTGTGGATCGGGTAGTTGAGTCGCGCGTGGACTGGGAGCATTTTTCTGTGCTGCGCCAGGACCATCGCACCGCCGTCCGCCCGTTCCCGATTAGCGTGGACCTTGTCGACGACGAGTCGGCAGAAAGCAAGGATCATGAACTCGGCTACATCGAGCGCTCCGCACTACTGCGGAACCTGGGAGTTGAGGCCACGTTCCTGGGCGTGGGTGTGGACCGGGTCGACTATACAAAAGGGATCCTCGAGCGTTTCCTGGCGATTGAGCGCTTTCTGGAGAAGCATCCCAACTATCAAGGGAAGTTTGCATTCGTGCAGATCGGGGCGCCAAGCCGCACTCATATCAAGCGCTACCACGATCTGCTGGCCGAAGTCGAGGCCGAAGCCGAGCGCATCAACTGGCGCTTTCAAACGAGCAAGTGGAGACCCATCGTGTTTCTGAAACGGCAACACAGTCACAGCGAGATCGCAGCCTACTATCGGGCCGCTGATCTTTGCCTGGTCACCTCGTTGCACGACGGCATGAACCTGGTGGCCAAGGAATTCCTGGCCGCGCGCCCTGACGAACGAGGTGTGCTGGTGTTGAGCCAGTTTACCGGAGCGGCGCGCGAGCTGCGGGATGCACTCCTGGTCAACCCCTACGACATCGAGCAGATGGCGGAAGCCATCCGCGTGGCGCTGGAAATGGAGCCGGAGGACAAGCAAGTTCGCATGCATCGCATGCGCCGGGTGGTTCGGGAGCACAACATCTACCGCTGGGCGGGAAGTTTGATTACAGAACTCTGCGAGGTCCGGCTGAATGCGGCTGAGGACGGGCAGGAGACACTTCGCAAGAGCGCATCGATGGCCTGATCGGCCACCGCGACGGAGGAGCAGGGCAGTGAGGCCAGAAACGCAACCTGACATTGAACCGTTCTTGCAAACGGTCGCGCGTGCATCCCGATCATTACTGTTGCTGGACTATGACGGGACGCTGGCCCCGTTCCGCAAGGAACGTGACCAGGCGCTGCCGTATCCCGGGGTGGCTCCGGTCTTGCAGGAGATCGTCCGCAACGGCCGCACAAGGGTCGTGATTATTTCTGGACGGGATGCAAGCGAGACCGCACCCCTGCTGGGCCTGGATCCCAGTCCGGAAATTTGGGGTCTGCACGGTTCCCAGCGGCTGAAACCGGACGGGACTGTAAAGACCCCGCAACTGCATGAGAGCACTCTCGACGCCCTCTCCGCTGCCGACAACTGGCTGGGCTACCAGCAACTCCGCCACATGGCAGAGTTTAAGACCGGAAGTATCGCCATCCATTGGCGTGATCTCGGTGAACGGGAGGCGGCTGAAATTCGGGGCCGGGTGCTGTTGGGTTGGATCCACCTTGCTCAGGAGGCTGGACTCGATCTGTTGGAATTCGACGGTGGAGTGGAAATCCGCGCGTCGGCACCCGACAAGGGTGATGCGGTGCGCTCCCTGTTGAGCGAAATGAGTGCGAACACGCCAGCCGCATATCTGGGAGACGACAACACGGATGAGCGAGCTTTCCGGGCCATCAATGGCCGCGGCCTGAGCGTCCTGGTGCGACCGCAGTGGCGGCAGACGGCCGCGCGGCTGTGGCTCAAGCCGCCGGAGGAACTGCTCGACTTTCTGGCACGGTGGCTCAAGGCCTGCCAGGCACTCGATGCTTCCGGCAGTGAGGCGGTGGCGGCGGTGAACCGATGACCAGCCTTACACCCGCCCTCCAGCGCACGCCGGCGAAACCCTTCTATTTCAATACCTCCGCCCACCTGCTGCGTATCACCCGTTACAAAGCGAATACGCTGGCGGAGTTGCGGGACGCACTGCGGGAGTGCCCGGAAGATTCCATCTTCCAGCACTCCTTTCGCACCTTGCAGGAACATCACTTCATTCGCGAGGGGTTTTCCAACGACTTTGCGCACTGGGCGCTCTCTGCCTGCAACGAGCCAAGCTTGGCGGAGCGGCTGGCCAGCGTGGACGTGCGCGAATTCACCTCGGTGGCAGAGTTGCGCGAACGATTCATCCAGATTGTGGAGGAGTATCTCGAGCAGAAGCCGGCAGCGGGCCCGCGCAGGGCAGATGACACTTTTTACTTTTGCGCCTCGGACATTGTCGTGATGCCCACCAGCTTTGTCGCCCACGCCCTGCACGAGTTTGTCGAGGGGCTAAGGCGGGTGAGCGTGCATTCCATCCACCACCATTTCATCGAAGCACGCTTGCGGCTCAAGCTCATGTCGAACGATTTTTCTCAATGGTTGCACGAGGACGTGGGCTTGACGGAGACGGCGCGGGCATTGAACCGGGTTGATATCTACACTGCGACCCTGGAGGGGGTGCGCACCCAGATGGTGCGAATCCTGGAGCGAGCATTGCTATGAGGGCGGATGAGTAAAGGATGGAACCGGTGAAAGACCAATCCGTAGGGAGCCACTTAGCGGCGGCTGAGACAACAACGGCCACTCCTGCAGTGCCTGCCCCATCCCCCGGTGTACAGCCAGAGCGGCGCAGGGCGCCTCGCACCTGGGAGACTCCTCCGGCACCGGTGCCGCCGCCCCATCTGGACGACTACCAAAGCATTGTCGGCGCCGCCGACATCGACGAATTGCGATTTCTTGCCCGCGAGCTCAAAGGAAAAACCGTCAAGATGGTCAACTCCACGGCGGTCGGCGGAGGAGTGGCCGAAATGCTCAACCGTCTGGTTCCCCTGATGAACGAACTAGAGGTGACGACCCATTGGGACGTCATTACCGGAGGCAACGATTTCTTTGAGGTGACCAAGGCCTTCCACAATGCGCTGCACGGCAGCGATTACGAACCGACGCGACATGCCGAAGAAATATTTCTGATGTACAACGAACAAAACCGCCAGCGCATGCAATTCACCGAAGATATGGTCGTGATCCACGACCCCCAGCCCGCTGCACTCATCCGTGCGCGTCAGGAGACGGCTGCTCGCTGGGTTTGGCGCTGCCACATCGATCTGTCCAACCCACACCCTGAAGTCTGGGGTTTCCTGCGGCCCTTTATCGAACAGTACGACGCGGCGATCTTCTCCTCGCAATCCTTTGCCCGCCAGTTGCCGATCCCGCAGTACTTGTTCTATCCATGCATCGATCCGCTGTCGGAGAAGAACAAGGAGCTGGATGAAAGCTTTGTTCAGAAGGTCTGTGAGGAATTCGGCATTGACCGCGCACGGCCCATCGTGACCCAGGTCTCGCGCTTCGACCGGTTGAAGGACCCGCTGGGTGTAGTCCAGGCCTTCAAGCTGGCCAGAAGATATGTGGACTGCCAATTGGTGCTGGCTGGCGGAGGAGCCAGCGACGACCCGGAGGGCGCAACCGTTCTGAAAGAGGTCAAGGACGCCGCCGGTGACGATCCCGACGTCATTATTCTCGACTTGCCTCCGTGGTGCGCGCTGGAAATCAACGCCCTGCAACGCGCGTCGACACTCATCATTCAGAAATCAATCAAGGAAGGGTTTGGACTGACCGTGACCGAAGCCCTGTGGAAAGGGAAGCCCACCATTGCCGGTGCGGTGGGCGGCATTCCTAACCAGATCATCCATAAGCTCACTGGCATGCTGGTGCATTCCGTCGAGGGCTGTGCGTATCAAATACGTTATCTGCTAACCCACCCCGAATTTGCCGCGCAGCTGGGCAGGAATGGACGCGAGCACGTGAAGGAGAATTTCTTGATGACCACCAATGTCCGGCGGTGGCTGTTGTTGCTGCGAGTCCTGCTGCACATCGGAACTGCCTGAAATCGTGCCCTACTTCGCCGGATCCACCTCAATTTTCGCCATCATTCCGCCGTCTTCGTGGTCGAGAATGTGGCAGTGATAAACGAATGTTCCCACCGACTCCGGCCAGCGAAAATCCATCCGCACCTTCACATTAGGATAGGGGCCGCTCCCCGACCAGGGCGGCACCGTTACCGTATCCATGACCTCGCGGTGTTGAGGGGGGCGTCCGTTTCTAGCTAGCAACAGGAAATGGATTTGGTGCATGTGAAATGCGTGGATCTCTTTCGAGCGATTCTCAATGGTCCAGTCTTCCACGGCCCCCTGCTTGGTAACGATGGCCGGAGGGTCGTTCGGGTCGAACTGCTTCGGAGTCTGGCCGTCCACGGTGATGAAAAACTTCGGGTCATCAGGATCGGACAAGTCTTCGGAAAAGTATAGTTTCCGGTGAGCAAGGGGCGTGACGTCCGCCAGGCCGGCAAAACGCTTGACCTTCTCTCTCTCAATGCGAGGCGGGATCCTTCCTGGACTCGCTGCCTGGTCAACGAAAATAGCGGCAATAGCATGCGCTGGGTTTGGATCTCCGTCCGCCCCCGTGTTAACAGCCAATGTTACCAGCGCAGCATTCACGTTCGATGAGGCTGGGCCTTGCATGATGAACTCTGCTCTTCCTGCCGGCGGGATCAAGACTGTGTTGGTTCGGATGTCGCTCGGCAGAGGCGTCCCGTCCAGGGCGACGACTTGAACGGTTTGCGGCTGGTTGTCGTACTGTAACTGCAGCTTCAGGAAGCTCTCTCCCTGCGCGTTCAAGACCCGCCAGAACTGCTTCTCCCCGGCATTAAGCTCGATGGCGGGCAAAGGCAGGTGAGGCGGGTTCACGGGGATGAAATTCAGCGTCATCGTACCTTCGTCAGCGTCGCCGTTGTTGATGACGTCACGGAAAATAAACACGCGCTCGGTGAGACCCGTGACTTCCGGTTTGATCTTTTCCATGCCTTCCACAATGATGGCGCCGGAGGCGCCTCCCATCACTTGGACTTGGGTCATCCCATGTGGGTGAGGATGGTACCAGTACAGTCCCGGCGGTTCGTTGCGGGGTATGGTCGTCCTATAGTGAAAAGGCGGGTCCCCTGGGTTGATCAGCGTGAAGATCACCTCGTCCTGGTGGCATTTGGGAGGAACATTGAGGCCGTGAAAATGCAGGTTCGTCGACGAGGCTGTCATGGTGCCATGGCAGGCCGGGTCGCCTGGTGTAACGGGGACATGCATCAGAGGCTCCGTCGGTACCGAGCGGATCCTGTTCGAAAGGTTCAACGAAATCGTGTCTCCAGGATTAACCCGGATGGTCGGGGCCTCGATACCCGGTGCATACGCCAGGCAGTAGAACATATCTCGCGTGTGCAGGTCTTTGTAGTTTGAAATCGCAAGATCAAGGTGTGCCACTCCGTCCTGGCTCTGGACGGCAAACGGGTCCACGACGGTGCTGCCGGGAATCGGGCGGGTGGGACAAATCTGCGCCCAGGAAGCTGCCTGACAGATTCCCAGAGCCAACGTGATGCCGAAAACGAACTGGCGCATGTTCATTCCCCTGGCGCTGAACGAATGTTTTCTCGGAGCCAGCTACTCAGAGCCAACCAAATAAAAGAAGCCGCGCTCGTCCGGGTACTTGGCACGAGCGCGGCGAAGAGCATTTAGTTGATCGTAATGCTCACGGGGATGGACGGTATCCCGTTAGCCACGACCTCGAGTGAGCTGGCTCCGGTTTCCATGTTCGACGGAACATCGAAGGTCGTCGAAACTATCTTGCTTCCGGTGGCCACCCCCATGCTGCTGTGGTCATGCGTGCGCGTATAGAATACGTGGCCCGAAGCCTGATTCGTGATGCGCACCAGCGGGTAATTGGTTGCCGTCTCAAACTCGTCGCCGAAAGAGTTTGCTTGTGACAGTCCGTTGAACTGGGTGCCCGAGATTTTGTAGGAGTTTCCCCGAGTCACAGCCGCCGGACAATTGGTTACCGTCGGCGCCCACGATGACTGGTAGGAGCCCGCCGGGTTGTAGAGTTCCGTTCCCCCGATCAGAATCTGCCCGGTGGGAAGGACCAGCAAGCTGCCGCCGGCGAAGGGGCCTGGGGTTAAGTTCTTCCCATCGAAAACGTACAAGGTTCCAGATTCACCCTCCACCAGCACATCACCGTTCGGCAGCAGTGCGGCAAAGGAATCGCCCGCGTCGTCGCCATTGGGGAAGTCCGGGCCCACGGTCCAGGTGCCGGTGTCCGAGGGATTCTTCCCCGGAGCATAGATGGCAGTGTGGGCAGGGCTTCCATCCTGCGTGTAGGACCCGGTGGCAAAGACAGTTCCATCAGGACGGAGTATCGCGGGGCCGATTTCTCCGGGTGGGTAGTAGCAATACTTGCCCCCGGGACCAAAAGGCAAGCAACCGAAGGGGGAAGGCGAGTGCAGATCCACGATCGTGCTCCCGGCACTGACCCACTTTTTCTTTGAGGGGATGAATCTCTCGGTGTTGGGAGCATTCTTAACGTCGAGCGTCAAAATGCTGCCGTCCGGCATCAGCGTCCAGCCCTCCTCGGCGTTGAAGTCGCTTTTGCCGGGTGCTATGCCCTGCCGCCATGTCATGGTTTTTGGGTCCAGCACCGCGATGTTTTTGACCAACTTGTTCCCGATCAAGTACAAACCGTTCGCAAGCACCGACGAGGGAGAATCGCCAATAAAACTCCACTTAGGCGGCGGCGTCACTTTGGTCCAGGTATTGGTCTTGGGATCATATATCGCTCCCAGATTCGTCAAATCAAAGTTGCCGAAATTGTACTCGCCGCCTTCAACCAGCAGCCGGCCGTCCGCCAGAACTGCTGAGGCAGATGCGTAGGGTTCATACCCGGCAGGCAGGCTGGCAAGCTGGGACCAGGTCCCGTTGAGATAACTTCCTTTGTTGTCGGGCGTCAGTTTCCACCAATCCGTCTCACCGTTACCCTGCACCATCACGGTTCCGTCTGTCAGCTGAAGAGCAAAAATCGCGCCGTCCGGCGCTGCGTGCGTCAGCCGCTGTATCGACTGGGCTGGCGAAACGCCGGAAGCGGCGAGTAGCAACATGGTTATCAAACGAAGAGATAGTTTTCGCAAGATGGGTCACCTTTCTTGAGAGTTGCAGCTGGGAGCAAATTCTGCCTTTTGGGAGGATCGGCAGCGGCGTAATGGTAGCAAATGAACCCAACCTTGGGCAAAGAATTTCCGCTGCGCAAATACTGTCTTAGGTAGTTGAGAAGGAGCCGGTTACATGCATATGGAAGGCCTTGGGTGGGCGCGACCGCATGGTTCGCCCGGTAAACCGGGAGCGGCATACGGACTCAGACTCAACCGACCAAGATAGCCGTTGCGGGAGTGCTTGCTCCCGGGGTGACGTAGGCACCTCCCCACGGGCTGCCTGCATCCTATAAATCTGTTAGAACGTGGGGCTTAACCTTGCGTTCAGATTGTCAAACAACATAGAATGCTGTTCACAAGAGTGTCTGCGAGGAGTGGCCCGGCTATGTTCCTGGTAGGTTTGCGTCGGTACTTTCTTGGTACGCTCCTGTTGCTCCTGTTCCTCGGGTTAGGGGGGGACAGCGTAGCGCAACAGGGTTCCGCGGCTGCCGGCGGCGACAAGGCCACATCTGGGGATGTCAGGGGGGGAACCGACCAGCAGGCCGACCCGTTGAAACGCCCTCTTAGCGACAAGCAGAAGAAAGAGAATGCCAAGTCTCTGAAACAGGAACTCAGCAAGACTTATAGGAAGTGGCTGGACGAAGACGTTTCGTACATTATCTCCGACGAAGAGCGTAAGGCTTTCAAGCAGCTCTCCAACGATGAGGAGCGCGACCAGTTCATCGAAGCCTTCTGGCAACGCCGCGACCCCACGCCAGACACCGAAGAGAACGAGTTCAAAGAAGAGCACTACCGCCGGATCGCCTACGCCAATGAGCACTTCGCGGCCGGCATTCCAGGGTGGAGAACCGATCGCGGCCGCATCTATGTCATGTATGGGCCGGCGGACGAGATTGACTCGCATCCCTCGGGGGGCACCTACGAACGTCCCATCGAAGAGGGGGGAGGCAGCACCTCTACCTACCCGTTTGAGGACTGGCGCTATCGCTACCTCGAAGGCATCGGACAGGAAGTTATCATTGAGTTCGTGGATAGCTGCATGTGCGGCGACTACCACATGACCATCGACCGCTCGGAAAAGGACGCCCTTTTGCACACGCCCAATGCCGGGCTCACTCTGTACGAGCAAATGGGTATGTCCAACAAGGCAGCACGTTTCAGCGGTGGCGGCTTGGAAAGACTGGGCGCAGGCCCGATGAGCAGTTCAATCCAGACCAAGCAGTTTGACCGCCTCGAGCAATTTGCAAAACTGAACGCCCCTCCGCCGGTCAAGTTCAAAGACCTTGAGGAAGTGGTCAGCCACAAGATCAGCGTCAATCTGATGCCGTTTGACGTGCTGACGGATTTCGTCAAAGTCACCGGAGATACCGTGCTGGTCCCCGTGACCATCCAGCTGAAGAACCGGGATATCACCTTCGTCAATAAGGATGGAGTGCAGCGTGGCACGGTGAATATCTTCGCCCGTGTCACCACACTGACCGGGAGGATCGCGCAAACCTTTGAGGACACAGTACAGGCGATGATCCCAGCGGAGTTGCTGGCGCAGGCTGCGGAGAACTCTCAAGTTTATTGGAAGGCGCTACCCCTTCGCTCCGGGCGTTACCGCTTTGACATCGTGGTAAAGGATGTGAATGGAGACCGCGTGGGTACCTGGAGCAAGGGAATTCAGGTTCCAGACTACGCGGATGACCGGCTGGAGGTATCTTCCCTGATCGTGGCAGACCAGATGGAGCCGGTGGCGTCCAAGAACGTAGGCACGGGGAATTTTGTCATCGGTGCCACTAAGGTGCGGCCGCGGGTTCCGCCCTCTGACGGGAAGCCGGCCAGCTTCAAGCGCGGACAGAAGCTGAATTTCTGGATGCAGGTGTATAACTTGAGCGTGGACGAGAAGACGCATAAGCCTTCGGCCACGGTCGAGTACAACGTGGTGAATGCGGCAACCAACAAGGCCGTAATTCATGCCACGGAATCTACGGACCAGATGGGCAACGTGGGGGACCAGGTGACGCTGCAGAAGACCCTCTCGGCTGCCAATCTAGATCCCGGCGTGTATCGCATACAGATCAAGGTGAACGACAACATTTCCAAGCAGACGGTGGATCCGACAGCGATGTTTGCGGTCGAATAGCACCGAAACTTGGACTCCCTCGAGGTGGTAGGTGATGCTCCGTAAGCTCGGGTTCTTGCTCGCGATAGTGGGCCTGGCGCTTCCGGTGTGGTCTGCGGACAGCCCCGGCACGATTTCCGGGTACGTGCGTAGCGCCAGTGGTGTGCCGCAAATGGGGGCCGTGGTCGAACTCCTGGGTACGGCAGCGCAGACGTTGACGGTATTCACGGACGAAAACGGTTTCTATTCGGTCGCAGGACTTCTTCCCGGCCTCTACAACATCAGGGTCTCCGCCGCTTCTTTTCTGCCGGCATGGCGGGAGCACGTGGGTCTGCGTCCCGGCGCCAAGGTGCTGGTGAACATGACCCTCAACACGCTGTTTGACGCAGTAAAGCTGGCCCCGGTTCGCGGCGCGGCGGAGGAGGACGAGTGGAAATGGGTTCTGCGTTCGGCATCCAACCGCCCGATTCTCCGCTTAGTGGACGATACGTCCGCGGGTGCCGGGCGAGAGTCGGGGCGTAGCAACCATGACCTGAAGGGCAGTTTGTCATTTCTGGCCGGATCAACCTCCGAGGGGTTCGGTGGCTCCTCCGACATGAGCACCAATTTCTCCGTGGAGAGATCGATTTTCTCTTCTGACGTTATCGGGTTCCAGGGAAACATCGGGTACGGGAGTGCCTCCCCGGCCACGGTGCTGCGCACGTCGTTTAGCCACAAGATGGGCGATGGCACGGTGCCGCAGTTTGCTTTGACCCTGCGCAATCTGCCCGCGCCGGATATCGGCTTGCACAGCGGTTCATTGCAGGCCATTTCGCTTACCACCTCCGACACCTTTACCTTGGGCGACGTGGTGGAATTGAAGTTCGGCAGTGAATTGCAGACCATTCAGTTCATGGGTCGCGTGACCGCGTTCCGGCCCTTCGGTTCGGCCGATGTGCACTTCTCGCCGAACACCGTGCTGGAATATCGCTATGCTACTTCGGAGCCGGATAGCCGTTTGGAGAAAGGCTTCGAATCGGCGCCGGCGGATTTGAGCGAATCCGGACCGCGAGTCAGCATGGTCGGATACACATCCGCCCTGGAACACGCCCACCACCATGAACTCTCGCTCTCCCGGCGGATGGGCAGGGCCAGTCTGCAGATGGCCGCTTATTACGATCGGGTGGTAGATCCAGCCCTGACCGGAGTAGGCGAGTTCGCGTCGAACAACGGCATGGTTTTGCCAGATATTTACTCCGGGACCTTTACCTATCAAGGCAACAATCTGAAGACCGAGGGGCTGCGCTTGGTGGTGCAGCGCAAACTCGCCGACGACCTTACGGCGACCCTGGACTTTGCGTATGGTGGGGTGCTGGATCTGGAGAAGCCGGGAGTGAATCTGGCAGACGCGCAGCGCTGGATCGGAACTCGCACTCGGCGCAGCTGGTCGGGAAAGATCAGCGGCATCATGCCCAAGACCAGAACCCATTGGGTTGCCTCGTATCGCTTTATTGATGGACAGGCCCTGACGCCGGTAGATATGTTCAACGCATCCGCGGGGCGGGCTGACCCGTACCTCAATATTTTCTTCCGCCAGCCTATTCCAGGGACTGGCTTCCTGCCGGGGCACTTCGAAGCCGTGGTCGACCTGCGCAATCTTCTTGCGGAGGGCTACGTGCCAGTGCTTGGCCACGACGGCCACACCGTTTATCTGGTGCAATCCGCGCGCGCCGTACGGGGCGGACTGAACTTCACGTTCTAGATATCGCTCAGTCTGGGTCCACGTCTTACTTCTCAACAAAACAAAAAGCCGCAGACGGCTGCGGCTTCTTTGTCACCAAATATGGCCTCTGCCTAGTTGTGTTTGTCGCGCGCAATGCCGCGGCTGATGCGGTTCTGTTGACGGTTGATCCCCGCCTGTTCTTTCTTGGTGAGATGCCCGTTGTGCTTGGCCATATCGCGCTGTTCTCGCCTTTGCACGCTGCCTTCCCGCCGCTCCAGATTCGCGGTTTCCTGCGGGCTCAGCGAGCCATTCTTCACGCCGTTGGCGATGCGGTTCTGTTGGCGCGTCTGGCGGCGGTTTACCTGGTTGACGCGCGGATGTCCAGGATCGACTACTCCGGGGCCGGCGCCGGAACCGGTGGTTGCGGTTTGAGCAGCGGCGGAACCGGCGAACATCAGACCCCCCACTGCCAGGACTAAGAGCGTGTTGCTGATCTTGTTGGTCATGCGTGTCAAAACCCCCGCCGCAGAGGTTAGTTGCGGCCTCTTCGGCGGTCTAGGTTACGAAGGTTGCGTGAGCTAATAGTGAACGCCGTAAGTCCCTGGGCGGAAAGCGGGATATTGTCCTCTTAAGGGGTGGCCTGTCCGAACCACCAGTGACGGTAACACATCAGGCCAAGAAGCCAGCAACCACAGAGGACACTGGGTTCCACAGAGGCGGTCTTGCAAGTGCTTTCCTCTGTGCGCCCTTGTGAACCCTGTGGTTAGAAACAGCGGAATCTTCGACCTGACTCACCGCGCGATGTCAGAGCGTTTTCACTTCGCGCGCGTTTTGACTGATGACAAAGACGCGGGTGTTATTTCCCTCTTGATCCAGGGGAAACAGGAAGAAACCAATTCGCCTGGGATTGAAAGCCTCGGTAGTTCCCAGGATTCTCTCGCCATCTGCGAAAGTCACTTGCAGTACCCGGCCGTGCCCGTGGGGCAGCATCTCGGTGCGATCGTGCCGCTCGGGATGCCCGGCGAAATCCTTCACAAAGAAGATCGCCTTCAGGTCTTTGAGCCACAACTCGGTACCCGCGTGCTCGCCTGAATCATCCTCGGGGAACAGGCGGAAATCTGCGTTGGCCATGGAAAAATTGTAGACGTGACCCTTCAGTCGCCGCCCGTCAAGACAAGCAACCACCACTTTGTTGGCCGTTCCTGAACGCACCGGAGTCATTGGAACACCTCGTCAAAGTGAGCTGTTCGTCATCAGGTTCAGATTATCCAAAACTGATCGAATGCGAGAGTGATTTGCAACACAAGACAGTCGTGACTCTAGTAACCAGATTGAGCCGTGACCACCCCCATTCCTGGAACGAGGAGGGCCCCCAGGGGTCGCCCTGATCCGATGACCGCCCTTCTTCGTTCCATGTAGAATCGGGGCGTCAGAGCACTGAGCTGTATGCGGATCGTGGTGGACATTTTCGCGCAGATTTTCCGCACTCTGTGGGCCCACAAACTACGCTCCTTTCTCACCATGTTCGGGATTGCCTGGGGCGTGGGGTCGCTGCTGCTGCTGGTCGGCCTGGGCGAAGGCTTCCGCTCCGGCAACAAGCGCAGCTTGTCGCAGTACGGCGAGAACATCATGTTCCTGTTTCCCGGGCGAGCTCCGGTGATCGCGGGAAGCATGAGTTCAGCGCGCTTCTATCGTCTGACCTACCGGGACTACCTGGACATTCGCCGGGAAGCACCGCACGTGCACGCTGTCACTCCGGTCCTGGTACGCGGCGACGTGCGGGCGGTCAGCGACTTTGCCACCGCCAACGGAGAAATCACCGGCATCGAGCCGCAGTACAACGGAATCCGCTATTTGCCCATGAAGCAGGGGCGCTGGCTCAACTGGTTGGATGAGGCCCAGCGGCGCAACGTAATCGTGCTGGGCGAGGAGATGACGAAGAACCTTTTTCCGGGACGACCTGCGGTGGGCTCCAGCATTCTGCTTAACGGCCTCAGCTTCGAAGTCGTCGGGACCATCGAGCGGGTGGGGCGTGGCGACGACAACTCCACCAACATGCGGGGCTACATTCCCTACCAGGTGATGGCCACCTATTTTCCTATCAAGGGCGAGCAAGAGCGCGGCGATGCCATCTCCTTCCTCAACTATCAGCCGCGCGTTGCCGCCGAGCATCTGCTGGCCACCGAGGAGATCCACAAGGTGGTGGCCCGCAACCACGGTTTCGACTACCGCGACGAAGACGCCTTTGACGGCTGGGACACGGTGAAGCAAGCGGAAATGATGGGCACGCTTTTTGACGCCATGAACACGTTCCTGGGCACGGTGGGATTGGTCACGCTGGCGCTGGGCGCAATTGGGGTCATCAATATCATGCTGGTGGCGGTGAGCGAACGCACGCGGGAGATCGGACTGCGCAAAGCTTTGGGCGCCACCAACCGCAGCATTCTGCTGCAGTTCTTCCTGGAAGGAGTACTGCTCACCTTGTTAAGTGGGCTGGTCGGGATGGTTTTCGCCGGCGGCTTGATGGCAGCGCTCGGCACGGTCAAAGGCCCGGAGGGTTTCGATCCGCCCCGGCTGGTGCCGGCCACGGCGGCTTTGGCCATCAGTTGTCTGACCCTGGCCGGCGTGATCGCGGGTCTCTACCCCGCTCGCAAAGCCGCCATGTTGCAGCCCGTGGAAGCCCTGCGACAGGAGTAGGCGATGTTGAGAGATTTACTTCACGAAGCCTACGGTGCCATGAAGCACAACCGCCGCCGTACCGCACTCACCATGCTGGGCATGGCTTGGGGCATCGCCACCGTGGTCATGCTCCTCGCCTATGGCAACGGTTTTGGCCAGGCTTGTGCCAACATCTTCGCCAACTTTGGCACCAAACTGATGGTCCTTATTCCCGGCCGCTCCTCCATGCAGGCTGGAGGGCAGAAAGCGGGCACCCAGCTGCGCCTGACCCTGGAGGACATCGATCTCCTGCACCAGAACGTTCCCCAGATCATGCACATCACACCGGAGGTCAGTAAGCGGGCCAGCATTCAATACGAGACACGCACCTACAATTTCGATGTGCGCGGCGAATATCCCAGCGCGGTTCGCATCCGCGCGCTCACCATGGCACAGGGGCGCTTCTACAATCTCCAGGACCAAATGCAGCGGGCGCACGTGGCCGTGCTCGCCTCCGAAGCAAAGGAAAAGCTCTTCTCCGGACGCAATGCCCTGCACGAGCGGATACGCATCGACGGCATCAGCTTCGAGGTCATCGGAATTCTCGAAGCCAAGATGCAGGCTGGCAATGACAACATCAACCGCGCCCTCTATGTTCCTTTCACCACCATGGCCGACCTGAAGGATACCCGCTATCTCGACTCCGTTTGGTTCAACTACGAAACCATGGAGTATTTGAGGCTGGAGCAATCGGTGCGCTACACCCTGGGAGCGCAGCACCGGTTCAACCCGGCCGACCGCCGCGCCCTGGTGATCTTCAACCTGATGGAGCAGGTCCACCAGTTTGAAATCATCACCCTCGGCTTGAAGATTTTGCTGGGATTCATCGGCACACTGACTCTGGGGATCGGTGGCGTGGGCCTGATGAACATCATGCTGGTCTCGGTGACGCAGCGCACCCGGGAGATCGGTATGGAGAAATCGCTCGGGGCGCGCAGCCGCGACATCTTCCTGCAGTTCCTGGCGGAAGCGCTGACCATCAGTTTTGTGGGCGGCCTGGCGGGTGTGATTCTTGCTTACATCGTTTCTCTTTCTGTGGGCCGGCTGACGCTGTACAGCGCCGTCGCCCAACACGCCGAGGGCGGCGATATCCGTCTGGTGCTCGACCCGGTCACGCTGCTGGTGGCGACGGTGATCCTCGGTGTGGTGGGACTGGTGAGCGGGATGTTGCCTGCGATCCGGGCCTCGCGTCTGGATCCGATTGAAGCGCTGAGGTACGAGTAGTGTTCTTGATCTCGGCGGGTGGCCCACTCAAGCCCGGTTTGGTTTTGTGTTCAGTCTCATGACATCCTTTACAAAATGTCTCTAGACATCCTTTACACTCCGGCGCGGCGCAGCGAGCGCGGGAGCATACCTATCGATGCCATGGAAGACA
>JAIQFW010000039.1 GCA_020073105.1 Terriglobia bacterium | reverse complement strand
GGCTGCGCCGGGCGGACTCACCCGGGCAGCGTCTGCCGGCAAGTAACTAAGAGTGCGAAATCTTGTAATCCACATAAGGGCGGCCTACCGGCCGCCCTCTCCGTTTGGCTCCTAGTTTGCCAAGAATCAAGAGAGTAAAGGTGGAGTAGCCCACCGCTTCCATCTGCGATTCATATGCCCGCAGTGGGATAAAGGACCCAAAGGCCGGGAAGGATGACATAGGCAACACAAATCCGGAGCGCTCCGCTAGAATATCCAGAATCTCCCATGACCACGGTGACGGGTAACGGCGACACACCGAAGAGGATCTACGTCACCCTGGCGGGGTTACCACTCTCGTTCCACCTGGAGTGGCCGTTTCATAAGTCCACTTCAGGCGCAGACTTTCATGTACTGCACGCAGATATCCGCCTGGCAAGTTCCGACGGCTTGCATGCACCGGTGGCGGTTAACCTCTCCGCGACGGTGCGCGAAGTGATGCCGTCTTTGGAACCGGCGGATGCTGAAGGGCCGGTCATCAACTCGCTGCGCAAAGAAGTGGACCGCAAACAGCTCGAGTTCGTGAAGTCGGGCAAGCTGGTACCCCTGAACTTCTCCAGTCGTCACTGGGACTTCAAGCGCAACAAGTGGGTCTTTGGCAAAGCCAGTGACGAGCAGATGGCGTTGCTGCTGGCGCGCAAGGTTTACTGGCAGGCACGGCTGGTCGGCGGGACGGTATGGCTGGGCGATCCCACGGAGGCCCTCTACGTGGAGACCACGACGGCCCACGTCCTGGAAGTCGCGCGTAGCTTAGAAGAAAAGAAACTACTCAAGCTGGAGCGGGAGTTCGCTACCGCCGCTCCAGTGCTGATGGACCAAAGAGAGCGGTTCGAGGCTGACACCCGAATCGCGCTGGAAGAACTAGAGAAGAAGCACGCGTACGAGAGAGGGTAGAACCGAACCATGGAGGACGGGCGTCTCGCCCGTCCAAGCTCACTCCGCCTTCATCGCATCGATCAACTGAAATAGTTGCGTCCGGTCCACAACCTCCACAAACGGCTTGCCCTGACTCTTGCTGCTCACTACGTAGATGGTAGGCGTGTGTTCCAGGTGAATGGACTTTCCCAGGTCGCGGTCAGCGGTAACCGCAGCGGCCAGCTTGCCTTGCGGGTCAACCACGAAAGGCAGCTCAACCTTGTGGTCCGCCGCGAATTTCTCTGAGAAGGCGCGGAGGTTTTCCGCAGTGACCTCGGGTTGATGCTCGAACATGTAATTCCGGTATTCGTGACCCAGCGGCTTGGAGTGTGCGTCAAAATAGCGCGCGATGATGGCTGCCTCGAACGACCACTTGTGAAAGGGCAGAGGAAAGTCGTGGGTCACCAGAGGAATCTTGTAGGTCTTGGCGGCTTCATCGAGCAGGGGAGCGGCCCGGCGGCAATCGGGACACTCCAGGTCCTCGAAGACCACAATCGCCACTTGGGTGCCTTTGGGTGGCCTCAGGACCGGGTTCACCGGCTCCTGGCCCAGGGCGATGCAAGCCAGCAGGACAACGGACGCAATCACTCCATAGGTTTTCTTCATGTCTGTTCTGAATCCACGGGAAGGGAAAAAGGGCCCCACCTCTGCATCTATGTTACCGCGAATCGGAGGCGGAATGCATAGGTGACCTTAGAACGAACACTGTCATTTACAGCAGCCTAAGCTGCCGCCGTTCCAGGGCTAAGAGTTTCTCTTTGATCGGCAGACCGCCTCCGTAGCCCGTGAGCTTGCCGTTGCTGCCGATTACGCGATGGCAGGGAATCACAATGGAAATCGGGTTGGAGCCGTTGGCCAAGCCCACGGCTCGGGAAGCCTTTGGATTGCCTATTCTGCGGGCCAGCTCGCCATAGGAAATCGTCTGGCCATATTTGATATCGCAAAGCTGCCTCCAGACCTTGAGCTGAAACGGCGTTCCCTCGGGCGCCAAGGGAAGATTATGGCCAAGGTCGCGAACAGCCCCGCAGGCACCGCCAAATCCCATCCACAGGCCGGGCGCCGCCTTGTCGGAGGTGTGCTCGATCAGCATGCAGGTTCTGGTTGCGCTCGGTGGCGTCCGTTTACAAACTGGATTTGCCGCAGCCCGGCGTCGTCCGCGACCAGGAGCAGCCGCCCCACTGGGCTGTCGATTTGCGTGTAGGAGGTGGCAGTCATGCTTACTGACAAGATAAAACATCCCCAGTAGGTTGGTTGGACGTTTTCGGACATACTTCTGTCCAGACTGCGGACAAACTCGAGGTCCGTACCGCAGGGGCTGAAGCCCCCGTTTCTGTAAAGACCGGCAATGCAGGGCCGAAGGCCCTGCTCCACCCAAAACCCATGGCTAGAGCACGGCCTTCACTGCGGCTAGCAGCTTCTCGATGTCATCGGAGGAGTTGTAAAAGTGGCACGAAACCCGCACCCCACCCACCTGCGAGGTGTAACGCACCGAGACCAAGATCCTCTTCTCCTGAAGGGCCTGCATCAGTTTCACATTTTGCTCAGCCGAACCGACCGAGAAGGTCACGATTCCGGAGCGGTTCTCGCGAGCACGGGGCGTGACCACGGTCACCGGCAGCTTATCGAGTCCGGCAAGAAGTTGCTCGGTGAGAGCGGAGATGTGATCGGCGATGTTTTGTTGGCCGAGTTCATGAATCAGGTTCAGAGATGCGGCCAGGCCGACAGCACCCGGATAATTTGCGGTTCCTCCACCTTCATAACGCCGGGCCGCGGACACAAACTTGTAATCCTTCACTGGGGTGATGCTCGGGGTCTGAAAATATTCGCCCCAGCCGCCTGGCGGATCCTCCACCGAGAGATACCCCGCAAGTGGTGCGTGGAGGCGAGGAAGCGCGCCGCGATTGATGTAGAGAAAACCGCAGCCGAACGGAGCGTTGAGCCACTTGTGTCCGCCACAAGCCAGGATGTCAACCGGAGTCTGCTGAACGTCAATAGGGAAGGCCCCCAATTGTTGGATGGCATCGACCACCAGCCAAATGCCACGATCTCGGCAAAGCTTGCTCAGCGCCGCGAGATCGCAGCGATAGCCGTTGGTCCACTGCACCGTGCTGATAGCGACCACTTTTGTGCGTGGAGTAAGATGAGCAGCGATGTCCTCCACCCGGACTTCCCCGTTGTGATTGGGGACCACGTCAATCTCGATTCCGTCTTGCTTCTTCTGTACCCACGGCACAGCGACTTGCAGAAATTCGAGGTCAGAAAGCAAAACGCGGTCGCCAGGTTCCAGGGGAATCGCATTCGCCGCCAGCGAAAGGCCATGCGTCGTGCTTTCTACCAGGGCAATTTCCTCTTGACTGGCATTGATGAGACGGGCGGCGGCGGGACGGGCCGCCGCTCGCATCTCGTCCATGAAGATGTGATGGTGAGTGGAAGAGTCGAGCGGGCACAGCAGCGCCAGATCAAGAAACTTGCGGATGGCATCTGCCGCGGGCTTGGGCGCGAGCGATACGCAGGCGGCATCGAGGAAAACCTTGTCGGAGAGGCCGGGAAAGTGCTGGCGGGCATTGAGCATGGCGGAATGATTTAACCACAGAGGGCACAGAGATCACAGAGGAGAAAATCCCTCCGTGAAACCCTGTGCCCTCTGTGGTGAAAAGCCTTTAGAGGGCCGGCGCCTGCTCTCGCCGTTTCGCCTGGATTTCGATGTAAACATTCACCAGCGACACCGCCGCGGGGGTCACCCCGGGAATGCGAGATGCGTGACCGATGGTGCGCGGACGTATCTTCAGAAGCTTCTCCTGCATCTCGCGGGAGAGGCCGCTGACTGAACGGTAATCGAACCATTCGGGAATGGAGCGCTGCTCGGCTTTCTTCAGGCGATCGATGGCACGTTGCTGTTGCTGCAGGTAGCCTTCGTACTTGATTTCAGTCTCAACCGACTTGAGCTCGTTACGGACAGCGGAGGAAATGAAAACCGCCGAGGACGCGGAGGACGCAGAGAGATCGTTTCTCTCAAAGAAGGCGGGACTCAGCTCGCGCAGTATGGCGGCCAACATTTCGATCGTGATCTCGGGACGCTTGAGGAGCTGAGCGAGAGTCTGGCCGGTTACCGATGACCAGTCTGTCGATCCGTTGCCATTATTCTGCATGGAAACAGCAGGTCCCTCGACTTCGTTCGGCTCCGCCTCACTGCGCTCGGGATGACAAACCGGAGGAATCTGCTCTGACATCAACCCCGACAGCTTGGTTGTCTCCAACAACTGCTTCATCGCTTCCGTACGCTGCTGCTTAGCGACAAAGTCACTCCAGGCCTGATCCGAGATCAATCCGATGCGGCGGCCGTGCGGCGTAAGGCGACGATCCGCGTTATCAATGCGCAGGTGCAAGCGGAATTCGGCCCGCGAAGTGAACATTCGATAGGGCTCGTTTGTGCCTTTCGAGATCAGGTCATCAATCAAAATCGCCGTGTAGGCCTCGGTGCGATCCAGGATCAGCGGGGCTTCGTTCTTCACTTTCAAGGCTGCATTGATCCCGGCCATTAAGCCCTGGCAGGCGGCTTCTTCATATCCACTGGTGCCGTTGATCTGGCCCGCCAGGAACAGGCCGGCAATCTTCTTCGTCTCCAGCGTTCGTTCGAGCTCGGTGGGATCGATCGAGTCGTACTCGATGGCGTAGCCGGGACGCAGCATTTCCGCCGTATCCAGCCCGGGGATCGACTTCAGGATCGCGAGCTGGACCTCGACCGGCAGCGACGTGCTCATGCCGTTGACGTAGATCTCGTTTGTGTTCAGGCCCTCGGGCTCGAGGAACAGCTGATGCGTCGTCTTGTCGGGAAACTTGACGATCTTGTCTTCGATCGACGGGCAATACCGCGGGCCAATCGATTGAATCTGCCCGCTGTACATCGGCGATCGGTGGACGTTCTCGCGAATGATGCGTTGCGTTTCCGGCGTGGTCCAGGCGATGTAACACGGCACTTGCGAGTCGTGGTGAGCGACGCGCTTGGTGCGAAAGCTGAACGGCGTGGGATCGATGTCGCCTGGCTGGATCTGGAAGCGTGACCAGTCAATCGTCCGGCCATCCAGGCGAGGAGGAGTGCCGGTCTTCAGGCGGCAGCCGCGCAGGCCAAGTTTCTTCAAGGCTTCGCCGAGCAGAACGGCAGGCGGCTCGCCGGAGCGGCCGGCAGGATATTGCTGCTCTCCGCAGTGAATCAGCCCGTTAAGAAAGGTCCCAGTCGTAATGATGACAGCGGCAGCGCCCACGGTGCGGCCATCGCGAAGCTTGATGCCGCGGCAAACGCGGTCGTTGGTCGTCCGTCCTTGGTCGTTGGCAAAAGCAGGTCCCTCGACTGCGCTCGGCTTCGCCTCACTACGCTCGGGATGACGGGGCAGTGGCTGAGTGCTGACTGCTGAATGCTGATCGCTGCCTTCCACAATCAACTCCGCTACCTCGGCTTGCTTGATCTTGAGATTCGACTGGGACTCGAGAACTTCGCGCATCTTCAGGCGGTAGGCTTGCTTGTCGCACTGGGCGCGGGGAGACCAGACGGCAGGTCCGCGAGATGTATTCAGCAGGCGAAACTGGATGCCGACGGCATCGGTGACTTCGCCCATGATTCCGCCAAGCGCATCCACTTCGCGCACGAGGTGCCCCTTGGCAATTCCCCCGACCGCCGGGTTACACGACATCTGCGCGATGAGGTCGACGTTGAGGGTGTAGAGAGCGGTCTTGAGCCCCATGCGGGCCGCAGCCATAGCGGCCTCGCAGCCAGCATGGCCGGCGCCGACCACGACCACGTCAAAGTGTTCGGTGAATTGCAGCATTGCCAACCCAAATCCCCACAGCTGGATATGGTCTATTCTAACAACTCGTTCTCCGCAAAAAGACTGAGCCACGGATTCAACGGATTATCACAGATAAACCGAAAGAACGTTTTGATCCGTGGTAATCCGTGTAAATCCGTGGCTAATTAAGCCTTTGTTTTGGCCGGTTCCTTCTCACCTACGCGCTTGCTGACCTGAAAGGCCATCTTGCCAGTGCGTTTGTCGGCATCCACAACCACGTGGTCGCCGTGCAAGACTTCGCCGTCGAGAATTTTCAGCGCCAGCGGATCCTGCACCAGCTTCTGGATCGCCCGCTTCAGGGGACGGGCCCCATAATTCGGGTCAAAACCTTCGGTGAAAAGCAGGTCTTTCGCGGCATCGGTCAGTTCCAGCGAAATCTTGCGGTCGGCCAGCAGCCGCCGTACGTCCTCCAGCCGCAGCTCGATGATCTTCACCAACTGCTCCTTGCCCAGTGGGCTGAAGATGATGATGTCATCCACGCGGTTGAGGAACTCGGGCTTGAAGTGCCCGTGCAGCGCGTTCATCACCTGCTTCGAGGCTTCGGCGAACTCCTCTGGCGAGCGCAAACCTTCGGCTTGCAAAAACGCAGAACCGATGTTCGAGGTCATGATGATGACCGTGTTACGGAAATCCACCTTCCGGCCTTTGCCGTCGGTCAGGCGTCCGTCGTCCATGATTTGCAGCAGGATGTTGAAGACATCCGGGTGGGCCTTTTCGATCTCGTCGAAGAGAACGACTGCGTACGGACGTCGGCGCACCTGCTCAGTGAGCTGGCCGCCTTCTTCGTAGCCGACGTATCCCGGAGGCGCGCCGATCAGCCGCGACACCGCGTGCTTCTCCATGTACTCCGACATGTCGATGCGCACCATGGAGTGCTCGTCGTCGAACAGGAACTCCGCCAGAGCACGCGCCAGTTCGGTCTTACCGACGCCGGTCGGCCCTAGAAAGATGAAAGAACCGATCGGGCGCTTGGGATCGCTCAACCCCGCACGCGACCGCCGGATGGCATTCGCCACACGCTCCAGCGCCGCGTCCTGCCCAACCACGCGCTGGCGCAGCCGGTCTTCCATATTAATCAGCTTCTTGACTTCGCCTTCAAGCATCTTTGAGACTGGAATGCCGGTCCACTTGGAGACAATGCGGGCAACGTCTTCTTCGTCGACTTCTTCCTTGAGCATGCGGGGCTTGCCTTTGCTGTCCATCTGGGCAGCCAGCCTTGCCAGCTCTTCTTCCGCCTGCCGCAGCAAGCCATAGCGAATCTCAGCTACGCGTTGCAGGTTTCCTTTACGTTCTTCCGCCTGCTCTTCGGTTTTCAGCTGCTCAATCTTTTCTTTGAGCGTGCGGGTCCGGGCGATAAGATCCTTCTCTTTTTTCCAGTTGGCCTTGAGCGTGGTTGATTTCTCGCGAATTTCGGCCAACTCCTTGTCAATAACCTTCAGCCGGTCCTTGGAGTTGGGATCGTCTTCTTTCTTCAGCGCCTGCTTTTCGATCTCGAGTTGGGTGGCGCGACGCTCGAGCTGGTCGATCTCCGTCGGCAGAGAATCGATCTGGATACGCAGCGATGCCGCCGCTTCATCGATCAGATCGATGGCCTTGTCCGGCAGAAAGCGATCGGAAATGTAACGGTGCGACAATGTGGCCGCCGCTACAATCGCCGAATCCTTGATGCGCACACCATGGTGAACCTCGTAGCGCTCTTTCAGGCCGCGGAGGATCGCGATGGTGTCCTCGACATTGGGCTCACCGACGAAAACGATCTGGAAGCGGCGCTCGAGGGCCGCATCTTTCTCGACGTACTTGCGGTACTCGTTAAGTGTCGTGGCGCCGATGGCACGCAGTTCCCCGCGGGCCAGCGCCGGCTTCAGCATGTTGGAGGCGTCGATCGCACCCTCGGCCGCGCCCGCGCCCACCAGGGTGTGGAGCTCGTCGATGAACAGGATGATCTGCCCTGCGGAATCTTCGATTTCCTTCAATACGGCTTTCAGCCGGTCTTCGAACTCGCCGCGGTACTTTGCTCCCGCGAGCATGGCACCCAGGTCCAAAGCGACGACGCGTTTGTTCTTCAGGGCCTCCGGTACGTCGCCGGAAATAATGCGCCGCGCCAGGCCCTCGACGATCGCTGTCTTGCCGACGCCGGGCTCCCCGATCAGTACGGGGTTGTTCTTGGTCCGGCGGGAAAGGACCTGTACGACGCGCCGGATTTCCTCATCGCGTCCGATGACGGGATCGAGTTTCCCGCGGCGGGCCTGCTCGGTCAGGTCGCGGGCATAGCGCTCCAGCGCCTGATACTTAGCTTCGGGATTCTGATCGGTCACCTGCTGCGAACCGCGGACCGAAGCTAGTGCCTTGAGAACGGCGTCGTAGGTTGCGCCGTGGCGCGCGAGGATCTCCTGGGCCGGGTTCCGCTTGAGTTGAGTGGCCGCCAGCAGCAGGTGCTCGGTGGAAACGTACTCGTCTTTGAAGTTGGCCGCTTCCTTGAAGGCGCGTTCCACCAGTTGGTTGGCGGCCTGGGAAAGACTGGCCTGCGCCGCGCCCCCTGACACTTTGGGCAGGTGGTCGATTTCCTGATAGGTATCGTGCAGAACCGCTTGAGCACCGATGCCGATCTTCTCCAGCACGGGCGGAACGATGCCTTCCTTGTCCTCGGCTAGTGCCGCAAGGATGTGTACCGGCAGGAGCTCCGGGTTGCCGTGCTCGGAGGCCAGCTCATTGGCGCGTTGCACTGCCTCCTGCGCCTTTAACGTTAGTTTTTCCCAACGGATCGCCATACTTGCTTATCTTCTGCTTTCAATATACTTCAACGTCAGATCCACCTCCTCAATCAACCTAGGCCATTGGGAGTTTGGGTCACGCGTCCACTTACTTCTGAGACCTGCCAGCATACGTTCAGTAAAGTCGTAGTAACGATGGAAATGTCGTAGCTCAAAGACTACGGCAGCCTGCCTATCAATCCACATTACCCCTTGGAGAGAGTCCGGAGACACCAGCTCCCTGACGAGTCTGTGGAATGCTTCAAACTCACGTTCGCGTGCCTCTGCTCTGCGTTGGACGATCTGTTGCGTGGTCGACCAAACGAACGCAATGGCTGCTCCCAAGATGCCGAAACCGGCCGCGTTGGTCGAAAACCAACTTATGAGCGAAGTCATGTACCTCCCAAAACATTCAACGAGACAAGTTCCTCGTTAACTGTTCCTCAATGTGTTTTTCGAAGCCTGCACGGCCTTCCGCTTAAGGCCGCTAGCCGCAATCGCCTTGTCGCGGTCCCGGAGTTTCTCCAGAATCTTGATCTTCTCGTCGAAGCTGAGGGCCCTCATCCGCGCCTGCAGTTTTGGTCGGCTCATCAGTTTCCTGCCAGATATTTCTGATCAAACTGCTTCCACTTCGTGCCTAGCCCCTGCTCTACCCCGGATACTTTCCGCAGTTTTCTGCATTGTGAACTACTCCAGAAGCTAAACCAAGTGCTCCCTGGTGACGAAAAACAAGGGAGGCGGTCACCTCTGCCGCCTCCCATCAAAACACCGGGCAGGTGAGGACACCTGCCCCTACAGGTTGCGTGCTGGATTACGCGGCCTGGCCCTTGGCACTCTTGCCTTCCAGGGCTTTCTCGCTGCCCACGTGGACCTTGACCTGCTTCGGCTTGGCTTCAGCCTTCTTGGCCAGCTTGATCTTGAGTACGCCCTTGTCATAGTTGGCAACGACGTCCTCGGTGCTCACCGTGCTCGGCAAGGTGAAGGAACGAGTGAAGCTGCCATACTGCCGCTCCACGCGACGGTAGTTCTCTTCTTTCTCTTCCTTCTCGTACTTGCGCTCGCCGTGGACGGTGAGGGTGTTGTTCTCGATGCGGACGTCAATGTCCTTCTCATCGATCCCGGGCACTTCCACTTTTAGGGTGATGTTGTGCTCGTCCTCGTACACGTCAACCGCGGGAGCAAAAGTGCTGGTGGTCAGGGCTTCCTCCCGGCCCTCCCCGAACGAATCGCGGAACAGCCGGTTCATGCGGTCCTGCAGCGTGCTGAACTCACGGAAAGGTTCCCAACGGGTCAATACGGTCATGCTGAGTCCTCCTTCAGAATCTTGAAATGGCTCCTGCACTTCCATTGGATGCCTAGTTAGTATGAACGAAGCATAAAATATGAGTGTATTATTGTCAACTACATTATGTGGCTATTTTTCATAAGGTTACATGCATAATGAGGCACTTTAGATAGGCTGTTTCCGGCACGTTCAATAGGATCGGATGATCCTTGGCCTGGGGGCGGCTTTCGAGGATGCGGAGACTCTTGTGGACATCGCAGGCGGCCTCGGCAACAACTTGCAGGAAGTCGGCTTGACTGACGTGGTACGAGCAGGAGCAGGTCGCCAGGATCCCTCCCGGGCGGAGCATCTTCAAGGCACGCAGGTTCAGTTCCTTGTAGCCGCGCAGCGCGGTGTCCAAATCGCGCTTGCTCTTAGCGAAGGCAGGAGGATCAAGGATGACGGTGTCGTATTGCTGGCCGGCTGCGGCATAGTCGCGTAGCAGATCAAACGCGTTGGCCTCGATCCACTCTATTTCCTTTCCGTTCAGCTCCGCGTTGCGGTCGGCGACCTCAAGCGCGGGCCGGGAGCTGTCCACACCAGTAACTCTGGAGCACGACTTGGCCAGGTGCAGGGCAAATCCGCCCTGATAACAACACACGTCCAATGCCTCGCCCCGCGCATACTGTGCGGTTGCGGCATAGTTTTCGCGTTGATCGAGAAACGCTCCCGTTTTCTGCCCCAACAACGCATCGTAATGAAACTTCACGCCGTTCATTGAGAACACCGTCGTGCTCTTGTCTCCGTGAACTAAGCCGGAGGAGCGTGCCGGCAACCGTTCGAGTTCCCGGATTTTGGGATCGACGCGCTCGGCGATCGCCTCCGGGTGGAGTTGCTCGCTGAGCTCCGATACCAGGGCTTTCCGCGCGGGTCCCGAGTCCATCCCTTGCGTGAGTACTTGGAACGAAACGATGTCGTTGTAGCGATCGACGATGAGCCCGGGCAGGAAGTCGGCCTCACTAAAGACCACCCGGTAGGCATCGGTGTCGTGGACCACGCGTTCGCGGTAGGCAACTGCCTGGCAAATCCGCTGCCGAACGAGTTTCTCCAGATCATCGACCCGTTCTCGGGATAGGAACCGGATGGCAATTTGCGACGCGCTGCTGTATAGGGCTGTACCCAACGTCTTCCCACGCCCATCGACGATTTCGACCAGTGCGCCCGGAGTGGCACTACCGTCGGAAACAATGTCGGAGCGGTAGACCCAAACGTGACCTTCTCTAAGTCTTTGGGCACCGCGAACCGAAATGACGACGCGTGGCAGCTGAGATGAATCCGGGGGGTGCCGGGACATCTCCAGATCTTAACCCGGAACCACCAACAGCGCCCGGACAGATGCTCCGGCTGGGACTTCGAAGAAGGAAGGAATTGGAAGACTCAACTGGCGGCCGGATGTTCGGAGGGAACGGTTTCACCCTCGGCCCGAGCACCTGCACTGGTTTCCGCCCGGGCAAGATTGAGGTCTCGCTGCAACAAATCGAGGACTACCATGGGCAGTTCGGTGGCCCATTCGTCGATCTCCGCCTCCTCCCAGCTTCCATTGAGTCGGATCGCGTCTCCCAATTCTTCGGGAAACGCCAATCGGTATTCCCCTTCACGCAAGAGTGTATCGCCGAGTTGGCGCCCGGTAGCGGCGTCGTACACTCGCCGGCTGGACTCCCGGCCGCTATTGATGAAGACGATGAATACCTCGCCCTCTCCACCGCGGCTCGCCACGTAATACCAAGCCTGGCCGGACTCAAACTTGGGACGGGCCCGCCGCCGCTTTTGGGCTACGAGCGGCTCTGCGACCTGGTCCTTGCTCGCGTCGTAATACAGGATTCTCTGGCAGGAGTCGCAAACGACGATCTGGGTACCCGCACGCACCTCGTTATAGGTCTGCGGACGCAACATGACTTGGCATGCCATGCACTTGTGATCGCGGACCTCGGAAAGGCCGGTGCCGCGATATTTGGCCACGCGGTCATACTGGCGCAGCAGGTCGGGGTTCACGGCCGCTCGCGCCGTGCCCCGCTTGGCATTCCATTCCGCCAACTGTTTTTCGTCCTCCGCCGTGCGCTCGCGGGCTTCGGCCTTTTCCTTCTCAATCTCAGCCATCTCCGCCTTGAGTTCCACTTCGGCAGCCTTGACGTCCTTCTCGCGGGCCTCTGCGTTGACCATCAGTTCCAGGATCTTGTCCTCGTTGGCCCGGATGTCTTGCTCGGCAAACTGGATCTCGTGGAGGAGGGCTTTGTATTGCTCGTTGGTCTTCACCTCGAGCGACTGGTCGCGATACTTGGAGATCTTCTGCTGCAGGTCCTGGATCGCCGTCTCGTACTTGCGCCGGGCGGCCTCATCGGTCTTGATGGCGGCTTTCGCCTTTTCCAGGATCGCTTTGGTTCCCGCCAGCCTCTCTTCGATGGCGGCCACTCGCCTGGGCAGGGCTGCGATTTCTTCCTTAAGGCGCAGGATCTCCCGGTCCGCGTGCTGCAACTCGATGAGGTTCTGTACGTCTGGAAGCATCTTCAAGAGTAGAACTGCCCTGATTCTAACATGCATAGACAGGGCCCATCCCAGACACGACGGCCTCACCCGGGGTCGTGACTTGAATCACAGACACCAGTGCCTCTGCCCCGGTCAAATCATTGCTGAGGTGGGCTATGTTGGGAGATTTCGCCGCCATGCGGCAAAGCATCTTTGACGGTGCCCCGGAAAGTGCCGCCAGCCTGGCAAAGCAGGCGCTGGTTGCGGGTGTTCCTCCCCTGGAGGCCATCGACCAGGGCTTCGCGCCGGGAATGGCCGACGTCGGTGAACAGTACGCGCAGCACAACATGTTTCTCCCTGACATGCTGGCGTCCGCCGAAGCGATGAAGGCGGCGATGTCGGTGCTCGAACCAGAGCTGAAGCGGCACGGCGAACAGCGTGCGACGGCTGGAACTGTCGTCCTGGGCACGACCAAGGGAGACATCCACGAAATTGGTAAGACCCTGGTGGGGACCTTGCTCACCGCCAACGGTTTCAAGGTCCACGATCTCGGCGTGGATGTAGCCAGCGAGGAATTTGCCGCCAAAGCCCGTGAGCTGAAGGCTGACATTGTGGGAGTATCTGCGCTGCTCACCACGACTATGCGCGGGCAGAAGGCGGTGGTTGAAGCACTGGAACGGGCAGGTCTGCGTTCTTCAGTAAAGGTGATCGTAGGTGGTGCACCGGTCACACGGCGCTGGGCGGAGGAAATCGGCGCGGACGGCTATGCCAAGGACGCTGTCAGTGCCGTTACGCTGGTGAAGGACCTCCTTGAACACCGGTTTGCGTTGGACAGCAGGTGAGAACATGAGACCGAAACTCGAACTGCTCGACCGTGACCTGCTCGCGCGCATCCTGGACGAGGCGTTCGAAATACTCGAGGTTATCGGCACCAAGGTGGGAGCGCCGGAAGCTCTCGACCTTTTGGCGTCCGCCGGGGCCCGTATTGAGGGCGGCGTGGCCCGTCTCCCTGAAGCGCTGGTTCGTCGCACCCTGCAGTCCGTCCCGCACGAGTTCTTTCTCTATGACCGGACCGGCCAGCCCACCGTCCACTATGGTGGAGATGACGTCCACTTCGATCCCGGTTCTTCCTGCCTGAATATCCTCGACGGGGAAACTGGCCAGCCGCGCCCGGCGATGACTGCAGACCTGGTTCGGATGGTGCAAGTCACGGAGATGCTTCCGCAGTATGCCGCCCAGGCGACGGCACTGGTTTGCAACGATGTACCCAGTGAAATGGGGGACTGGTACCGCCTGCTGCTGGTGTTGTGGTACTCCGACAAGCCCATCGTTACCGGCGCTTTCAGTGTTCCCACCCTGCGAACCATGTTTGACCTGCTGGCAGCCGATTCCGGCGGGATGGCAGTCTTGCAGGAAAAACCGCGCGCCATTTTTGATGTCTGCCCCTCGCCGCCACTGAACTGGTCGGCATTTGCATCGCAAAACATGATCGAACTGGCCCGGGCCGGCGTGCCCGCAGAAATCGTCTCCATGCCACTCGCAGGTGCGACGGCCCCGGTGACCCTGGCGGGAGCCGTGGTGCAGCATGCGGCAGAGTGCCTCGCCGGGATCTGCATTCACCAGTTGGCGAAAGCGGGTGCGCCTGTAGTTTGGGGCGGCGCTCCTGCCATTTTCGACATGAGTACTGGAAACACTCCCATGGGCGCGATCGAAACCGCCATGCTTGACATGGGCTGCGCGCAGGTGGGAAAGTCGCTTGGCCTGCCGACACACGGGTACCTGGTCGCAAGCGACGCCCGGCAGATCGATGCGCAAGCCGGACTGGAAAGCGGCAGCTCCGCTTTGCTCGGCGCTCTGGCCGGCATCAACATGATTTCCGGCGCCGGTATGCTGGATTTTCTGGCTTGTCACAGCATCGAGAAGCTGGTTATTGATGCGGACGCAATCGCCGGCGCTCAGCGCCTGATCGGCGGCATTGAGCCACGCAGCGAGAAACTTGCTCTCGATATGTTTACTCAGACCGGAATCCATGGGGACTTCCTGAAATTGAAAGAAACCCGGGCGCTGTTTCGCAAGGAACAACACTTCCCCTCCGCCGTGATCGACCGGAGCGGCGATTCCAATGTGTCCGGAATTCTCACCCGCGCTCGGCAGAGAGCCGACGAACTGGTGGCGGGCTACCAGCGGCCGGCGATTTCCCCTGAGGTCGAAACCGCCCTGGTGACGGTCGCACTCCGTCAGGCAAAGGCATCCGGACTGGATTCCTTGCCCGGCATTGAACTGCCGGCGGTCGTGTCCCGTTGATGCCGGCTGTGCATGAACCTGCTTCGCCGGTGTACACTTTTCAGCCCTGCACAAATCGCCGGATCTCAACACTCGGAGTTACTCGTGAAACGATTCTTTTCATTGGCAATCCTCTGTTCTTTACTGCTCCCCTTCGCGCTTGCCCAGTCCACTAACAAGAAGCCCCTCACCATCGAAGCCATCTTCGCGGAGGGTGGAATCACTGGGCGTGGCCCTGAAACCATCCAGTGGAGCCCGGATAACACTCGATTTTCCTTCATTCAGCGTGACGACTCCGGAGCTCACGGGGAACTCTGGTCGGTGGACGCCGCCAGCGGCGAGAAAAAGGTCCTGGTCAGCGAAGCCAAACTGGCCTCCCTCGCCCCTCCGGTTGAGAAGATCAAAGATGAGCGGGAGAAGGAACGCATCACCCGTTACCACGTGGCCGCCTACCAGTGGGCGCCGGATTCCAAGCACCTGCTCTTTGATTCTCTGGGCCAGCTTTGGCTCTACACGGTGGAGAACGGGACGGCAGTACAGGTGACGTCGGCTCCAGATCCCAGCAGTGATCCCAAATTTTCTCCCGACGGGAGACGCCTGGCCTACCTGCGTAATCACAATCTGTATGTGAGTGCGGTAGCCGGTGGCGATGAGCAACAGATCACACGAGATAAGGATGAAAACCTGCTCAACGGTGAAGTGGACTGGGTGTATGCCGAGGAATTGGAGGTGCGCAGCAACTACTTCTGGTCACCGAATGGCAAGGAAATCGTCTTCCTGCAGATGGATGAGACCAAGGTGCCAGCCTATCCGATTACCAACTTCGCTCCCATCCACGCCACGGTTGACATGGAGAAATATCCCCAGCCGGGTGATCCCAACCCCGTAGTGCGCCTGGGGGTGGTCAACGCCTCAGGCGGCAAGCCGAAATGGCTTTCGCTCACCAAGGACAGCGACATCTACATTCCGCGTTTCGGCTGGGTGCACGACGGGTTGCTGTGGGCCGAGGTGTTGAATCGCACGCAAGACAACCTGGATTTGTATTTCGTTGATGCGCGTTCGGGGCAATCGCGCAAAGTGTTGACCGAATCCGCCCCGGAAGCCTGGGTGTACGTGAACGACGACTTCAAGGTGCTCAAATCGGGAGACCGCTTCACATGGCAGAGCTGGCGCGATGGCCACACCCACCTCTACCTGTACAGCTTTGACAAGGGCAATCCGCTCGGGTCCGACGCCAAGCTGGAGCGCCAACTTACCAAGGGAGATTTTGAGGTGCTCGGCGCGGCTGGTCAGCCACATTCGGGCATTGCGGGCATCGATGAAGACGCTGGGATCGTCTATTTCAGCTGCGACAAGGACGATCCGCGGCAACGTCAGGTGTACTCAGTCAGGCTCGATGACTCAGAGGTCCGGCGGGTGTCGCAGGAAGACGGAACGCATGAGGTGACCCTCTCCGGCGATGGCAAGCGCTACGTGGACGAATTCTCTGCGCTGATGACAGCGCCGCGCATGTCCGTCTGCACGGCTGCTGGCGGCTGCCAGGGCGTTTGGGCATCCCACAACGTGGACGACTACAGCATCATCGCGCCCAAGTTTCTTGACTTCAAGACAGAGGATGGCACCACGCTTTACGGCGAATTGCTGATGCCGCCTAAGCGTTCCCCTGACACCAAGATCCCGCTCGTGGTTTACATCTATGGCGGTCCCGCGGGACAGACGGTGAGCAATCAATGGCCCGGCCACGATCTCTTCCACGTGGTTCTCGCGCAAAATGGTTTTGCCGTCTTTACTGTCGACAATCGTGGCACGCCGGGGCGTGATCGCAGGTTTCAGACTGCCGTGCGCCACCAGTTTGGCGCGATCGAACTCAAAGACCAGCTCGCGGCACTGGATCAACTGTTCGCGCAGTACCCTCAACTCGACCGTAACCGGGTGGCCATCTGGGGCTGGAGCAACGGCGGATCCATGACCCTATACGCCATGACGCATTCTGATTTGTTCAAAGCCGGGGTCTCGGTTGCCCCGGTCACCGACTGGCACAACTACGATTCCATTTACACCGAGCGCAACAACGGGTTGCCGACGGACAAGGCCAGCACAAGCTACACCGACATGGATTTGCCCGAAGTTGCCGGCAAGCTGCACGGCTCGCTGCTGCTGGTGCATGGCACGAGTGACGACAACGTACACTTCCAGAACAGCGTCCAGATGGTGGACGCGCTGATTCAGGCGGGCAAGCAGTTCCGCTTCATGGTTTATCCGGGCAAGACGCACGGCATCAGCGGAGCACCGGATCAGACCCACTTGTTTCACATGATCGAAGATCACTTGGAGAGTGAGTTGAAGTGAGATGTTCAGCAATTGTCATCCCGAGCGGAGTGAGGCGCAGCCGAACGCAGTCGAGGGACCTGCTTTTCACGTAAACTTCAGCCTATGCATCGCTTGACCCTCGGCAACTTTGAACTCACGGCCGTCTCCGACGGCATCTACCACCTCGATGGCGGCACCTTTTTCGGTGTCGTTCCCAAATCGATGTGGCAGCGGAAAGTCGTTCCCGACGCGAACAACCTAGTGCCAACCGGCCTCAATTCCGTGGTGGTACGCACCGGCGACTACACCGTTCTTATCGAAACCGGCATCGGCAACAAGCTCACGGAGAGGATGGCCAAGATCTACGGCCAGCCGGCCAAGTTGCTCGACAACCTGGCCGCCGCCGGCATCTCCCCTGAAGACATTGATATCGTCATCAATACTCACCTGCACTTCGATCATTGCGGCTGGAACACGTTGTTGCGCGGCAGCAGCGCTGTCCCCACCTTTCCCAAGGCAAAGTATTACGTGCAGGAAGGAGAGTGGCAGCACGGGCGACTGCAACTCGAACGCGACGCCATCAGCTATATCAGTGCCAATTATGACCCGCTGATCACCAGCGGACGGATGACTCTTTTGAACGGAGATAAAGAGATCGTGCCAGGAATATCAGTCCAGGTCTTCTCCGGCCATACGCGACATATGCAGGCCGTGATCATCCGCAGCGGGGGAAAGACCGCGTGCTACATATCGGATTTGATCCCCACCGGCGCACACCTGGACCTGACCTGGGGAATGGCGTTTGATCTGTTTCCGCTGGAAACCATCGAAAACAAGAAGCGCTACTACGCGCACGCGATTCCGGAGAAATGGCTGACCATCTTTACCCACGATCCGAACCTGCCGTGGGCGTATGTGGAGAAGGATGAGAAGGGAAAGATGGTGATAGTACCGGTCTGAGAACTGGGAAACTGGTTTCGAATCAGACGAAGCTCATTGTCATTCTGAGCGAAGCAAGGTCCCTCGCTAGCGCGGGACGGAGCGCAGTGGAAGAATCCCTGCCCGTTACAATTCAACTCTCCGATAGGGATGCTTCGACTACGCAGGAGCTTCCTCGGAGGCTCCTGCTGCGCTCAGCATGACAATTTTGGAATCACCCCTCGCGGGCAAGAATGCCCGCGCTACACAACCTGGCTTCGAAGAAATCTTCCACCCTGTTCAGAATCTCCGGCGCGTTCTTCGATTCGTAAATCGCCTTCCGCAGCCCGGCTCCTCCGGGAACTCCGTGGGTGAACCAGGAGGCGAACTGCTTCATCTTGCCAACCGCATCCGGCAGTTCTTCCTCGATCAGCATCTGGAAGTAAGTTCGGATCATCTGGTAGCGATCGAGTTCGGTGGGCTCATCGTAGACAGCTGCGGAGCTTCGCTCTGCCTGGACGGGCGAGACGCCCATCCCCCCACGATCACAGTACTGCTCAATCTGGCGAAAGATCCACGGATTCGAGGGCGCGGTGCGGCCGATCATCACGGCATCGCAACCGGTCTCTGCCACCATGCGGCAGGCGTCTTCCGGTGTGCGAATGTCGCCATTTCCGATGACCGGAATCTTGACTGCATCTTTTACCGCGCCGATCCAGTCCCAGCGCGCATCGCCGCTATAGCCCTGCTCGCGGGTGCGGGCATGAAGAGCCACCGCGGACAACCCGCAATCCTCGGCCATCTTCGCCAGCTCGACGCAGACGATTTCTTCGTCATTCCAGCCTGCACGAAACTTCACGGTAAACGGAACTTTGACCGCCGCGCGCACCGCCTCAAAAATCTTGCCGATCGCGGGAAGGTCTCGCAGCAATCCCGAACCTCCATTGCACTTCACAACTTTTTTCGCAGGACATCCCAGGTTCAGGTCCACCAGGTCAAAGCCCAGATCTTCCACCATGCGGGCAGCATCGGCCATGACCTGCGGATTGCTGCCAAACAGCTGCGCAGAGATGGGATGCTCGTCTTCATAGAAATGCAGATAGCGCTTGGCTTTTTGGTCCTTCGCGCGGAGCACGCCGTCGGCGGAGGTAAACTCCGTCATAATCAGGCCGCATCCGCCCAGGTTGCGAATGAAGCGGCGGAAGACGGTGTCGGTGACGCCGGCCATGGGGGCCAGCACGGTGGCGGGACGAATCTCTACCTTGCCAATCCGCAGGCTGTCTGGAACAGGCATCTCCCCGGTGGCACGGACTCCCTCACCCGCGACGTCGCCCGGATTGTCCCAGAACTTACGCACGTGTCAATTCTACCGGAGGGGAAGAGAAAAGAGCCTCCAAAAGGAGGCCCTCAAATCAGAGTTGATCTGCGCAAATCTGCGGCGAAAACCTACTTCTTCGGTGTCTCGACTTTGGCGTACTTGCGGCGGAAGCGTTCCACGCGACCGGCGGTATCCAGCAGTTTCTGCTTGCCGGTAAAGAACGGATGGCAGTTCGAGCAGATTTCGACGTGGATGTCGCCCTTATGGGTCGAGCGGGTGGTAAAGCTGTTGCCGCACGCGCACATGACGCGTATTTCGTTGTAAGCGGGATGGATGGCTGCTTTCATGATGTTCTGAACCTCAATGCGAATCATTTGATTCTAAAGGATACAGGAAGGATTCAGCAACCAATGGAGCAGTATGGGGGCCGTGTTTCCTTGCACAAAACACTGGGCCACGGATTATCACGGATCTTCACGGATCCAAAGAACAGGAAGAAGTCCGTGGCCGCTTTGAGGTTGATCTGCGGCCAGCCGCCTAGAGACGGGCGAGGACGCCCGTCCTCCATTGGTCCACAGCAATGAAAAACGGCAGGGCCGACCCCCTGCCGTATTCGATGTAGAATCTGGTCCCTTACTTGGTGCGGTTGACGGCCTTTCTGAGTTCAGCCCCGGGAGTAAACTTGGCAACCTTCCGAGCAGCGATTTTGATGGTGGCGCCCGTCTGTGGATTCCGTCCGTTGCGGGCCTTTCTCTGTGAGACAGAGAAGGTGCCAAAGCCAATCAACGCTACCCGATCTCCTTTTTTCAAAGCAGAAGTAACACTGTCCACTGCTGTGTCGATGGCGGTGCCGGCTTGCGCTTTACTGATGCCTGCACCCGCTGCGATGCGGTCAATGAGATCGGCTTTGTTCATCGTTTCTCCAGGCGGGTCTCTTTGTCCTCAAAAAGCGCGGGGGAGGGAGCGTTCCCTGAGTTTAGAAACCCGGCGGAGCTATTTAGCTCCCGTGTGAGAAGAAAGTCAACTGTGGAAATCCGCGCCAGATGGCTGGTTTGGGTCGGGGTCACGAAAATTGACCCGAGGTTGATCCCGGTGACCCAACTCCAGCCATTCCCCCGCCTCACCGTAAACCGTGCTGGATGTCACTGACAGGACAATTCGCAAAGGTTCTTAATGGTAGGTAGGAGGCACTAAAAACTGAATACCTCGAATTGGGCCCGGCCCCGCTAAGGGGGTAGGGACACTACCCAGCCGCCGCTCGACGGCGAGGGGCCGGGCGCCTGTATACCCGCTAAGTGCCTGTGCCCTGTGTGTTCCCGCAGCCCAGTATTTCAAGCCCTACCAGGCCGCTATTCGGCTTGTGTCACCAGGGCGTCAGCAGAGTCTGGTTCCTGCCCTTTCTCATCTCGGGCCGAGAACGTTTGTTCATCTTTGGGTCTGAAGCCCCCAAATCCTCCCCAAATGGGCTTGCTCGAAGGCGACGGCGAGTCGAACGCCGGTTTAACTCTAATCGTGCCAACAATTGAGGGAAATTGCGCCCCGGATCTTGCTGCGGCACCCTCCGTGCTTTCCATCGGTGTGGTCAAAACCGAGAGGAGTGAAGAATCATGAGGCGCAATCCAGCGTTGAAAAAGGCAGGGGAGTGGCTGACGGACTTGATGCACTCCTGGCTTTCGACCCCGCCGCGGCTGTTGCGGGTATGCGAGACCCTTCCGCTCGGAGAACGGCGCACGATGAGCATCGTGCAAGTCGGGCAAGAGAGGTTTCTGCTGGGGGTCACCAGCGGCTCGATGGCCATGCTGGCCGTGCTTCCCGGGTCAGGGCCGCGAGGTGCAGACCCGGGAAACCGGGGAATGGCCGCCGACAACATTCCGGATGACGAAGTTCCCACCTGGGCCTGGCGGGACGGATCTCTTAATCGCGAATTCGAACCCGCGTCGGTGTCGCCGAGAAAACGACAAGGATGAAGAGGTGGATCACAAGAACACCCCAAGGTCGGCTCCCAGCCATGACGCGCTCCGCTAGCCGGCTCCGGAAGTAACGTTAGTAATCTTTTACGCCCACCCACGAGTCACTAGAATCGACCCGTAGTGTGGTGTTAACAGCGGAGCAGAATCATTTCTCCCTGCTGTGAAAACCAACCTAAGTATTTGCAGAACAAGGCGTAAGCAACCGCCCTCCCACCACCAAGTCACGGGTGCACAAGAATGAAGTGTCGAGTGATCGCGGTCCTGGGTACGCGACCGGAAGCCATCAAACTGGCGCTGGTGATTGACGAGCTGCGCCGGCGTAGCGACGAATTTGAAACAGCCGTGGTCCATACTGGCCAGCATCGGACGATGCTCGACCATGCCCTCAAACTTTTCAAAATCAAACCGGATTTCGATCTGGACGTCATGCGTCCCAATCAGACGTTGAGTTCGCTTACCGGACGGGTGCTCGACACGGTGGAGAATGCCTGCCACCGGTTTGAACCCAACATAGTTCTGGTGCAGGGCGATACTACGACTGCCTTCGCCTCCGCGCTGGCAGCGTACTACTGCAAGATTGCGGTGGGTCATATCGAGGCCGGGCTGCGCAGCTGGGACATCTACAACCCTTTCCCCGAGGAGGCCAACCGGCGGCTGGTTTCGGTGATGACGGAGATTCACTTTGCTCCGACCGCTTTGTCACGCGACAACCTGATCGCGGAGGGCATACCCAGCGCGAAGATCGTGGTCACCGGCAACACCGTGGTTGACACCTTGCGCGCTCTCAGCAAACTGCCTCATTCCTGGGAGAACACACCTCTGGCTGACATTCCGCAGGACAATTGCCGTCTGGTGCTGGTGACTTCGCATCGCCGGGAATCCTGGGGTTCGGACAAGGAAAACATGTGCCTGGCTCTCAAGGACCTGGTCAGGAAGCATAAAGACATCCGCGTGATCTACCCCGTCCACATGAATCCCAACGTGCGCAGCACCGTCAATGCCCTGCTGCAGGACACGGAGAGGATCCATCTCACAGAACCCCTGGGCTACCTTGACTTCGTCAGCCTGCTGCAACGTTCCTTCCTAGTATTGACCGACTCGGGCGGGATTCAGGAAGAAGCACCCACCTTCCGCAAACCAGTACTCGTACTGCGCAAGGTAACGGAGCGGCCGGAAGCCTCGCAGTTCGGCATGGCCAGGATCATCGGGATGTCGCGGGAAGGAATTGTCAGTGAAGCCGACCGCCTCCTGACCGATACCGAGGCCTACCTCGACATGTCGGAGGGCGAGAATCCTTACGGCGACGGCCACGGCTCGGAGCGGATAGTGGAAGCGGTCTCCCGGTGGTTTCGGAAGAAGACCCCCCTTCTGGAGGCGGATAAGGAATTCAAACTACCGCCCAGGCCGCAACTTCGACGGCGCAAGACCGACGTTGAAGTGGGCGCGAGGGCCGCTGCAGTAGGTAAGGAATGAAGGCCGGGGAACGGGATCGCGGTTGTGATGGCGCGCCATGATTTATGTACTTTACGTCATTGTTTCAATCATCTGCATCTATACGGTCCGCCATTACTGGTTCACCCTGAACCGTCTGTTCGGATTCCAGCGACACCCCTACATCGACATTGATACCGCCGACTGGCCGCCGGTCACCGTGCTGGTCGCCGCACACAACGAAGAAAAGGTCATCGCCAACATCCTCAGCGCCCTGATGACGGTGAAGTACCCCGAAGACAAGATGCTGATTGTGCCGGTCAATGATCGCTCTACCGATCGTACCCGCGAAATCATCGACAGCTTCGTTGAGCGCTTCCCCGGCCGCATCCAGCCCTTCCATCGCGTTACTGGGAAGGGAGGAAAGGCAGCCGCTCTGAAAGATGCCATGGAGATGGTGGGGACCGAGGTCATCTTGATCTTTGACGCGGACTACATTCCCGGCGCCGGTCTCATCAAGCAACTGGTGGCCCCCTTCTTTGACCCGGAAGTGGGTGGCGTCATGGGACGGGTGGTGCCCATGAACTGCGGCACCAATCTGCTGACCCGCCTGCTTGACCTGGAACGCTCGGGCGGCTACCAGGTGGACCAGCAGGCACGCATGAATCTCCGGCTGGTACCGCAACATGGCGGCACCGTGGCGGGAGTCCGGTTGAGCGCACTGAAGGAGATCGGCGGATGGAATGACAACACTCTGACCGAAGACACCGACCTCACGTATCGCCTGCTGCTGCACGGTTGGAAGACGGTGTACCAAAACCGCTCGGAGTGCTACGAGGAGGTTCCCGAAACCTGGCAAGTGCGAATCAAGCAGATCATGCGCTGGGCCAAGGGCCACAACCAGGCCATGGTGGCCTACGGACTGCACTTGCTTCTGGGAAAACACCGCGCCAGCCTGCGCGAACGGATCGATGGGACGCTGCTGCTCGGCGTTTACATCATGGCGCCGGTGACCATGCTGGGCTGGATACTGGCGCTGGCCGTCTTCTACCAGGGAGTTGCCCCCTTGCATGGGGTCGTGGCCATTCTTTCCGTGACCGCCTACGCGGCCATCGGGAATCTGGCGGCGTTCTTCGAGATTGCTGCCGCGGTTCGGCTCGACGGCTCCCGCAAACGGGCGTGCTTGCTGCCCTTTCTCCTGCTCGGCTTTACCGTCAGCATCTTCTCCGTGACCCGCGCAGCGTTTGCCCAGGTCAAGGACGCTCTGATCGGCGCCGAGTTCCATTGGGACAAGACAGAGCGCTTTCGGAAGGCGGCGTCGTGAACCCCTATATCGGCGTCGCAGTCCTTTGCTTGATGGCGGGCACGCTATTTATGCTGCCGCTGGTGCCGGCATTGGTGGAACTGCGGCGAAAGTCGGACGCTCTGCCGCTGACCGTGGTGCAGCAGCACACGGGAGAAATACGTTTCTTCGCCGACGGTTTCCGCACCTACCTCAAGGCGTTGGGGCCCACCCTGCAACGATGTGTTCAGTCGGGTGAAACCGCCGCCGGCGCCATGCCGGACGGAACTGAGTACGTGGTGTTTGGCCGCGGCGACCAGGCGCTGTTGCTCCCACTCAAAGAGCGGGAGGAGGGTTGCGAGGTAATGATTGCCGCGGGCACGGAGCTCCTTCTGCCTGCAGAGACGACTTTCTCGAAGGACATCTATGCCGCCGGAGGACTGATTGGGGGCGCGAAGAACCGGTACCGCGCGATCCTGGCAGAACACGATGTTCACCTGGGCAATGGCAGCAGTGTGATGCGTTGGGTCCATGCGGTCGGCAACTTCAGCGCTAATCCCGGATGCAAGCTGTACGGGCGCATATCCTCCGACCGCATCATCCGCTTGAGCCCCGATTGCAGCTTCCTCCGGCTGAACGCACCCCGGATCGAAGTCGGCGGAACCACAGACGTTCCCGCGACTCCTCCAGAAACTGAGAGCCTACCTGCCAGCGTCGCGACCAATCTCCCGCGCACGCTGCACGACGGCGACCTGGAGATTCCCGCCGGCGAGGTATTTCACGGGAACCTGGTGGTCAGAGGCAGATTGCACATCGGCAGCGGGGCACGAATTTGCGGGAGTGTGAAGAGCGAAAAGAGCATGGTCCTCCAACCCTGCGTCAGCGTGGAAGGCAGTTTGATCAGCGCAAGAAACATGCACATTGGCCGGGATTGCCGGATTCACGGCCCGGTGATTGCCGAGCAGACGATACATTTTGAAAGCGGCACTTGCTGCGGAACCTCGGAGAGTCCGACCACCGTCAGCGCCCCACGCATTGAGATAGAGCCCGGCGTCGTAGTGTTGGGAACGTTGTGGGCCCGAGAGCAGGGCCGGGTGGTGGCCGGCGCATGAAGCCTCGCTGGATCATTATCGCCACAACCGTTGTTCTGCTGATTGCCGCGTTCTGGTTGTGGTTCGGACACAGGGGTTCCGCCACGAGCATGGACGACATTTTGCTGCTCTTGCCCGATGGCACCAGCTTCTCTGACCCTCGCGTAACGCTATGGCTCGACGCCGCGAGCGAAGAGGGCCTGCACGTCGTTCCGATGCAGGACTCCGAATTCGTGCGGCCTTTCTTCCGGCAACCGAACTGCGCCGGAATCATCCTACCCGACTCGATCCACCAGCGGGCCGGGGACTCCTTCATTGCCGCCATCCGCCGGTTTGTCCTCGGCGGCGGTCAACTGATGCTGGTGTTCGATGCGGGCACGTTGACACCGGAGGGCAAGTATCCGCGCGACTGGTCCCGGCTTTCCGACCTGGCTGGAATTGATTACGCCCTGTATGACCAGCTTCACGACAACACAATTCGGTGGGGCAGCGTTGCAACGGACCGCGCAACCATCCAGCAAATGAACATCCCCCCGGGGAAATACTTCCCTTTTCAGAGGACAACGACCAGGCCGGCGCCGACCGCTGGCGCTGCAGGAATAGGCGGCGGCGATGTTGAGGTCCAACTGCGCCGCTATAAGTTTGGCGAACTGAACTACCCCAGCTTTGTGACCTCAGGAAGCTCCTCCGGCCGTGTCCTCTTCCATTCTCCTGGCGGCGTCGTTGCCAGCGAGCACGCGTTTGGAAAAGGCTCGGTGCTGTTCGTCAATCTGCCGCTGGGATACCTTAAAGCAAACACCGACGGGTTATTGCTGCACGCGTTCCTTCAGTATTTCGCTGTGCACACCCTTTCCTTGCCCGCCCTGCTGAGTGTCCCCGATGGAATTGGGGGGCTGGTGTTGAACTGGCACGTCGACTCCAACGCCGCGATCAAGCCGCTCGAAGACTTGAGGTCCTGGGCCCTATTGCGGCAAGGACGATTCTCCATTCACGTCACCGCCGGTCCAGACGCCTCGAAGCCCGGCGACCACTTCGGTTTTGATGTGCCACACAATGCTCTCAGCCAGCAGTTAATTCGCGAGCACATAGCGCGCGGCGACGAGATCGGCAGCCACGGCGGCTGGATCCACGATTACTTCTCCGCGCACGTGGATAAGGACGATCCCAAGGACTTGGAGAAGTACCTGGTCTGGAACAAGGATGCGCTCGAAGCGGTCACGCACAAGCCGGTGGTGGAGTACTCCGCTCCCAACGGCAACCAGCCAAAATGGGTAACGCACTGGCTCGACACCCACGGGTTCGTCGCCTACTACTACACCGGGGATTCGGGCATGGCACCCACCCAGGGTTATCGCGACGGCGTGAGAGAAGGTCAGAACCTCTGGGCATTTCCGGTTGCCCACCTGAACCAGGATGCTGCGTTTGAGGAAATGGTGAGGGATGGGTACCCAAGCTCGCAAATTCAAGAATGGCTGCAAGCGATGACCGATTTTGCGGCAGGCTTCCGGACTGCGCGGCTGGTTTACTTCCACCCTCCCGGAATCGTTGGCTATCGCAAGGCGATTGACAATTGGATGAGGCAAACCTCCGGCCTTGAAAAGACGCGCCAGTTCCGCTGGTACACCATGACGGAACTCGCCCGCTTCCTGAACTCCCGCAAGCAGGTGAGCTGGAATGCTTCACAGGCAGGCGGCCTGGTAACGATCTCGGCCACCCATCCCCAGGACTTGCAACATGAGACCTGGCGGCTCTCCGCTGCCAGATTCTCCGAACCGGTTGTAGTTCGGGGCTCCGCCCAGGTCACTCGCGCGAATGACGGCTGGATGGTAGTTGCTGGGCCGGGGCAAGAACTGCAATTTGAAACCAAGATGGTGAATCCATGATGCAGACATATCAAAAATATTGTTGCGCCGCCGGGCTGCTTCTGCTGTTGGGGTGCGCCTTCACTTTCCGGGCACAAGGACAGGCTGATGCGGTCGCGGCGGATCCGGCCCCGGTGGCTCAGCAGGTCGTTGCCGCCGCTCCTCCGGAGGCACACGTCAAACTCCTGACCAACTACGTGGAAACCGGCGGCACCTACCTGGGGCTCACCAATGGCTTCGGTTCCTGGAGCGGCGGATACACTCGAGGGGTCTACCAGGACGGAAAGAACATCTGGAACGCGGAAATCAATGGGCAGCGCGAGTTTGGGGACGCAGGCGTCTATTTCGCCGCCGGAGACACCTACAACATCAATGCTGACTGGTATGGCGCCATCACCGTCGGCAGCAGTGTCGGGGGATTCTTTTGGCCGCGGTTTCGCACGGATGCCTTCATCAACAAGAAGTGGCTGGGACGGAAGCAGTGGATCACCACTGCAGGTTTTGCCTACATCGCGGCCAAAGATCCGCATCGCGACCACAATTTTTTCCTGGGCACAACCTATTACTTCGAAAAGCCCTGGATCCTGGAGGAAGGCATTTATTTCAATGTCAGCCACCCCGGAGCAGTCTTAGCGCCTGCAGGTTTCGTGGCCGTCACCCAAGGTCGAGATAAGCAGCAGTACATCACGGTCCATGCCGGCTTTGGGGAAGAGGCGTACCAGTTGATTGGATCCAGCGCGAGCATCAGCCAGTTCAACAGTTCTACGCTCACTATTACCTGGCGAAAGTGGATCGGCACCGGCTGGGGCTTCAACGCGGTGGGGGACTACTACCACAACCCGTTCTACACCCGAGGAGGAAGCAGCTTCGGATTTTTCAAGGAGTTCTGAAATGCGCGCTCCCAACCCACAAACCTTCAACCGGTCGCGCCCGACGGATCCGGTCCGTTTTCGTGGACATCGCGGCGGTGTCATCGCCATGCACCGCGCCCTTACCCACTTTCGCCTCGGGCCGATGAACGTGCTCACGTCGGTCTCCCTTTTCCTGTTCTTTTCGTGGGTTTGGGTGGCATTCCTGCCGTGGGTTTGCAGACTCTGGAGCAGCGCTTTCGCCTTCGCGCTTCAGAACTTGCCCTTGGACGCACGACTCGATACAGCGGAGCATGGCACACACCTCTTCCACTTGGAGATTCCGTATCTCCGAGTGGAGCCTGTGTTGCCAACTTTAACCACCTGGTCGCTGACCTGTGCCGTCACCCTGCTGCTGTTCGCCGCCAGCTTCTTCCTCCCCAAGAGACTGGTCCCCCTGGTCTATCTGCTGCGTGCGGTGTTGCTGGTCCAGGCATCGGCCCTGATTTTTTTCGCCCTGTTCCCCACACGCTTTCCGCACACGCCGGACGGCTATCTGGAAGCATTGGTCACTTCCGGGGCGGGATTGATTTCGGTGGTTCCGCTCCTGTTCGGATTCACCTACTACATCTTCGACTTCGGCCTGTTGAGAAAGGCGTTGCTTACCGCACTCACCATGACCCACCTGTCGCTGTTTCTGCCCTTCCAGGTCCTGCTGCAGGCCTTGGTGCTGCAGAAAACCGTGCTGTTCATGCCTTTGCTGTATATCGTGTTCGGCATGCCGCTGGACGTCATGCTGATCATCGCAGTGTACTCATGGGGTATGACCTGGTCCTTCCGTCCGGCACCACTGGCGAACCGCTAGTCCCGCTCTTTCCTGACTGACCGTGGAACCCGCCAGTCGGTAGCTGTTGCCGCTCGCGAGCGCGTCTGGGCAGGATGGTTACGCGAAGTTCTTACCGGGTAACCTCAGGGGCACATGGTGATCGAGTATGAACGCCCCCGTCGGACATGTCTGAGTGTCATCTACAGTCGGGCCTTGGTGCACCAGTAGACTAAGATGCTCGGCGCGGGCTCCTACCCCCAAGCTCTTGGCTAAAAGGTACAGACTGGCTTCTCCCCCGAGGTTGGCTTGCCAGTCGGACTATGCATTTCCGTACTCACCAGCAACCCCCTGCCGACAGGGCACAAAGCAACTTGAAGAACGCCGCAAAGGGCCGAAGCTGGAAAGAGACGCTAGCCGTAACTGCGTTACTGGTCACGGGTTCCTACGCCTCTTCCTCTCATTCCTTGGGCCGGGACTCATCCCCGCTGCCTGTTCCCGACCGCGCCCGCTACGTCTTTCAGAGAGTCGCCGGGAGCGCTGAGCTGGCAACGATTACGCCAGTGTGCCTGTTTCAGGACCGCCAGGGGTTTATCTGGATCGGCTCTATGAACGGCTTGCTCCGCTACGACGGCGCACACGTTGTGAAGTTTGGCGTGGCGCAAGGGCTTCCGGGTACGTCTATCGAACAAGTCGCCCAAACTACCGACGGGCGGATCTGGGTGGCGACCCGGCACGGGCTGGCGGTACAAAGTGGCGATGCTTTCCGATCAATCGCCCTTCCACAAGGCGTTCGCCTCCTCTCGCTGTACCAGGTGATGGCTATTGCCGCTTCCGGCGAAAGCACCTATGTCGCCACCGATCATGGACTTTGGGCGGTAGCAGTCGACGATCCAAACCGATGGCTCGCCATGCAGCAACACTCATTTCCCAGCGGGGAAGTCGAAGCGGTGTATGCCGCTCCCGACGGAAGGGTCTGGTTCGCCAGTGATGGCCGCGTGGGATGGTTTAGTGAAACCAGGCAAGCCCACTGGCTGCCGGGGCAGAGCGAGCTTCCGAAAGAGCCCATCGTGGCGTTGCGCATCGTCCGGGAAGAGAAGCGAAGGCCGCCTCATGGTTCCTACGGTCGCAGGTCTTTATCTCCATCGTGGCGACCACTGGGACGTGGTGGACAAGACGCGTGGCGCGGCCAGTAACGCAGTTTTTTCAGCGATGGAGGACCGCGAAGGCACGTATTGGCTCGGATACGGCGGCCACGGGATGCAGCGCTGGCAGGGGGAGCGAACCTGGTCGGGCTGGACGGATGTGGAAGGCCTGCCCGACAACGTTGTGTGGTCAGAATTACGCGATACCCATCAGCGTCTTTGGATCGCGACCAACAACGGCGTGGCTATGTGGGACGGCGCGCAGCATCGCTTCCGGACCTGGAAGGAGCGCGATGGACTGAACGGATTGACCGCGCGGCGGCTCGCGCTGGCCCGGGATGGCTCAATCTGGGTACTGTGTCATCCGGGAGGCCTGACCCGCTTTGACCCCGTCAGCTTGCGGCCGGAAAAGGTCACCGTGCCCGGCCCCGACCTAACCCACGTCGGCCTGGGGCCGGATGGGCGAATTTGGGTCGCTGCCCCGCACAGCCTGAAAGCACTACGTACGCCAGTGCGGCCGTGGATCTTTGAGGATGTTCCGGCGCCACAGGAGATCGTGGACGGAATCACGAGTTTCTCCACTGCGCCCGACGGTACCCTGTGGACCAGCGGCCGCCAGGGACTGGGCCGCTATGACGGTCACGCCTGGTCGCAATACAGTCATCGCGACGGCTTGCTATCGGACGGCATCGGCCAAGCTCTCGCAGTGGACAGAAATGAGGTCTGGGTCCGATATTCAGACGCTCCTGGCATCACCCGGCTTGGACTTCACAATCAGGTTCCGGAGGTAGCGCATTTTGGCAGCGCCCAGGGTTTACGGTCTGACGAAGTCTTCATGCTCGGCCGGGACCTTGAAGGCAATGTTTGGGCCGGAGGCGCCCGCGGCCTGGCACGAATTGCTCCAGATGGCCAAGTCCGATGCTACGGACATGCCGACGGTTTGCTTTGGGACGACCAAAGCGAAGAGGGGTTCTTTGCTGAGCAAGACGGGACGATTCTGTTCGGAACCAGCGGGGGTCTTGCACGCTTCGATCCGCATGTGGAAGCGACTCTGAGACCGGTTCCGCCGAGCGTAATCTTCACGTCGTTGCAACTTGGCGGGCACGAACGGCTCACAGAAAAGCTTCCGCACGCCACTCACAAGGAAAACACCTTAAACGCTGAATTTGCAGTGCTGTCGTACAAAGATCCTGCCGCCTTGCGCTGCCGCTATCGGCTGGTTGGCCTGGATGGGGAGTTCACCGAAGCCATGGGGCGAGAGATCCACTACGCTGCTCTGGCTCCGGGAGACTATGCGCTGGAGGTCGCCTGCCAGGCGGGAGCCGGCATCAAAGGCACTCCGGCGGTATTCTCCTTCCAAGTGCTGCCCGCCTGGTGGCAGCGCTGGTGGATTCGTGATCTCGGGTTGGCGGTTCTGGGCATGGCCCTTTACGGGGTTCTCCGCTTCCGCACCTATTCCCTGGAGAAGGACCGCCGGCGGCTGGAGCTGGCCGTAGCCGAGCGTAGCCAGGAGCTGGAGCGCCTGAACCAGGAGTTGCGCGAAGCGTCACTGACCGATCCCCTCACTGGCACCCGCAACCGCCGCTTCTTCCAGGTCACAATCGAGAACGACGTTCGCCAAGCAGTCCGTTCCTACTTAAGGGAGACGGACCAGGTCCGCAATCGCGACCTGATCTTCTACTTGATCGACGCCGACCACTTCAAGGAGGTCAATGACCTCTACGGGCATGCGGCGGGCGATGAACTTCTGGCGGAGATGACGCGACGCATTCAGTCCGCCATCCGCATGTCCGATGTCCTGGTGCGCTGGGGTGGTGAAGAATTCCTGGTAGTTTCCCGTTACACGGAACGCAGTCAAGCCACCACCCTCGCGTCCCGTATTCTCCAGGCGATCGGCAATGAACCCTTCGTTTTGAAAAATGCACCCATGCCATTGCGAAAAACCTGTTCCATCGGGTGGGCTGCATTCCCCTGGTTCTGTACGGCTCCGGACGCGGTGCGATACGAAATCGTGGTGGAGTTGGCAGACCGGGCTTTGTACGTCGCCAAGCAAAAGGGGCGAAACCACGCCGTGGGGATGCTGCCGGTGCAGGCGGACCTTGAAACACCCAGCCTCACCCCCGAACAACTGCGCGCCACCCAGATCACAACGCCGGGGCCGGAGGCCAGCCGGTCGGCACAATCGGCTGGTTAGCAAGAGAGGCAGTATCAAGTCTCGTGCTTCAGCACTTCTCCAAAGCGAGACAAGGTAGCGGTGTACAATGTGCCGACTGGGGAACTCAACACGAAAATCTCTTGGGTAAGAAGTCAAGTACCTACCGGTTCTGCGTCCCGGTGTCTCCTGCCGCGGTGCGCTACGTACCAAGCACAACACTTTCTTGAGTGGGGAAAGCTATGAGGATTCTGCTTTATAACCCCGACAACGGCGTGACCCGCAACTTCATGCCACACCTTTGGATGTTTCTGCTTCAGGCGCTGACCCCAGCCGGTCATGAGGTGTTGCTGATCGATGGCAACGCCCAGCCGATGAATGAAGAGGGTTAAGTCGTCGACATCCCCCATCAGGTTCTCTCCCCCCTCCACAATTTCCGTCTGCACGGAGAAATGTTTGTTCAGATTTCGCTCCCGCCTTCTGATCTCACGGCGGGTATCGGTCTTCAGGGACGCCAGCGTGTGTTCC
>JAIQFW010000038.1 GCA_020073105.1 Terriglobia bacterium | reverse complement strand
ACGATTGCGGAACTCCTCAGCATGGAGTAATATGCTCGCTTTCTCTGCCCGGCTTATTTCTACTCCATATCCTTTTGCCGATGGACAAACACCAGCTAGTCACGATTGCTATTACTGCGGTGATCAGCGTGACCGCGAAAGAACTGCTGACTTGGGTGTTTAGGCGGGCCAAGATCATAGCAACCACCGACACAACCAAAAAGAAAGCCAGACAGATATTCAGCAAAAACAATCGCCGAATAGTGTTCGATTTGCTCCTATTGTCGGCTGCGCTGTGGGGACTCCTAGGCACAGTCCAGAGTCCGAGTCCCATTACAAAGTGGCTCATTGTTAGGTTGGTGATTTTCACGCTCAGTCCTCTTGCCTGGTTTGTGGTGCTACTCAGTCATGTACTCACGGCCATTTTCGAATATCGTGACCGTTCAAGGCAAATTTAGGCTTCAACACAGAATTAGCCCACTACCCAGGCTCCCCAGGGCGCCCGCCGTGACCAAAATCAGGTAAGATACTTCGGCCAAATGAACCGCGAATTTCACAAGGGATACAGTCAGGAATTGCATCGGGACATGGAGGCGCTGGTCTTCGGTCACTCCGGAACCCCGCTTCTGGTGTTTCCCACGTCCATGGGAAAGTTCTTCGAGTACGAAGACCGGGGAATGATCGGAGTGCTGGGGCCAAAGATCGACGCCGGTGAGCTGCAGGTATTTTGTCCTGACGGAATCGATTCCGAGAGCTGGTACAACAAGGGCGTGCATCCCCGGGTGCGGGTGCTGCGACACCTGCAGTATGAGCGCTATATTCTGCATGAGTTCCTTCCCTTCATACGCTGGAAGAACCAGACACCACGGCTAGCGGTGACCGGGGCCAGCTTCGGCGGATACCACGCAGTCAATTTTTCGCTGAAGCATCCCGATACTGTGACCCATTGCGTGAGCATGAGCGGGGCCTACGACATTCATCAGTTCCTGGACGGGTACTACGACGACGATTGCTACTTCAACTGCCCGCAGGATTTTCTGATCAACATGAACGACGACTGGTTCCTGAGCCGCTACCGGCAGATGAAAATTGTGCTGGGATCGGCCGATTGGGACATGTGCCTGGATCAGAATGTGAAACTTTCCGAGAAACTCAACGCCAAAGCCGTGCCGCACTGGCTAGACGTGTGGAACGATAATTCCAAGCATGACTGGCCGCTGTGGCAACGCATGGCAGTGAAGTATTTTTAGCAGGTGAATTTGGAGGGGAAGAGATGTTGCGCACCCGCATGACAGCGTCGTTGCTTTTCATGGCTGCCGTGTGCCACGGGCAGATCATGGAGCAGGCACGACGCATCCAGGCCGGCGTTCTGGGGATCGACAGCCACAACGACACGGCGCAGCGGTTGTTAATCGAGAACGTGGACATTGGCAACCGGCTTCCCGATGGCCAAGTCGATCTCCCGCGCCTGCGTGCCGGCGGCATCCATGTTCTCTTCTTTGCATTCTGTGCTCCGGATTACTATCCCGGGCCGGAGGCGGTGCGCCGGACCCTCGACATGCGGGATGCCATGCAGAAGGTGTTCGACAAGTATCCCGACCAGATTGAATTGGCCACTAGCGCCCGGGACATCGAGAGGATCGTTGGGGATAAGAAGATTGCCGCAGTGCTTACGGTGGAGGGCGGCAACCAGATTGACAACGACCTGGCAGTGCTCCGGATGTACCGCAAACTCGGTATCTTGTCCATGACGCTGACTCACTTCCGCTCGATTGACTGGGCGGATTCGTCCACCGATGAGCCAAAGCACAACGGGCTGACCGAGTTCGGCAAGCAGGTGGTGCGGGAGATGAATGCGATCGGAATGATCGTGGATGTTTCTCATGTCTCCGACAAGACTTTTTATGACACGCTGGAAGCGTCCAGCAAACCGGTGATCGCGTCGCACTCTTCGTGCCGCTCGATGTCGGACGTTCCGCGCAATATGACGGACGACATGTTGCGCGCGCTGGCCAAGAATGGCGGAGTTGTGGGGGTGAATTTTGCGTCCGGCTTCCTGAACCAGGAGGACGGAAACGATCTGAAGACGCGCATCGCACGTCGCAACACCATCGATCCCAAGCTGAGCGGTGCCGAACTGGATCAATTTGCGGCCAACGAGATGGACCGCAAGTTGGCTGATCATGCTCAGGCGGGGCTGGCGACATTTGAAGACGTGGCGACCTGTATTGACCACATTGTGAAAGTGGCGGGGATCGACCATGTGGGAATCGGGTCGGATTTCGACGGAGTGCCGAGTTTGCCGCGAGGACTGGAGGACGTCTCCAAGATGCCCCTGCTGACCGGCGCACTGCTGCGGCGCGGATACACGGAACAGGACATACAGAAAATCATGGGCGGCAACACGCTGCGGGTGATTCGGGAAGTGGTGGGCTACTGAAAGGCAGTTCTCGGTTGTCGGTTCTCAGTTCTCAGTGGGGAGTGTGGCTATGAAGAAGATTGGCGTTCTATTTGGCATGGAGAATACGTTTCCGCCGGCGCTGGTGGAGAAGATCAACAGTATGAACGTGGACGGGGTAAAGGCCGAGTTCGTGAAACTGGGCGGAGTCAAAATGGCCGACCCCAGCGGATACAAAGTCATCATTGACCGCATTTCGCAGGACATTCCCTTCTATCGCGCCTTCTTGAAGAATGCGGCGTTGACGGGAACGATCGTGGTCAACAACCCGTTCTGGTGGACAGCGGATGACAAGTTTTTTAACTACGCGCTGGCCACGAAACTGGGCGTGGCGATTCCGCCGACGGTGATCTTGCCGCACAACAAGCACCCCGAGGGAACCACCGACCAGTCGATGCGGAACCTGATCTTCCCGCTGAACTGGGAAGAGATCTTTGACTATGTTGGCTTTCCGGCTTTTCTAAAGCCGTATTCCGGTGGTGGCTGGAAGCACGTCTACAAAGTGCATTCACCGGAGGAACTCTTTCACCACTACAACCAGACCGGCGACCTCTGTATGACGCTGCAGCACGGGGTGGAGTTTGAAGAGTATTACCGGTGTTACGTGGTTGGGCAGGAAAAAGTCCACGTGATGAAGTACGACCCCAAGGCGCCGCATCATGAGCGCTATGTGAAGGGGAATCCGCCACCTTCAAGCCCCAAGTTGCACGAGCGGATCGTGCAGGATGCGCTGACGCTTTGCCGGGCTTTGGGATACGACCTGAACACAGTGGAGTTCGCCGTAGAAGATGGGGTGCCGTACGCCATAGACTTCATGAATCCGGCGCCGGACGCCGAAGTCACATCGGTGGGCCAGGCAAACTTTGATTGGGTCGCGGACGCCGTGGCCGAGATGGCGGTGAGCAAGGCACTGAGCGATGACAATCCGGCGCGGGAATTGCGGTGGGCGGCATTTTTGCGGGGGCCGGTAGAGGTTGCAGCCCCCAAGCCGTCAGTGAAGAAGCGGGCAAGAGCATAATGGACGATCCAGAGAAAAGGCGATTTCTTTGGGGCATCTCCCTCGCGTGGGCACCGTGGGTACCGTTGCTAATCGGTGGCATTCTGGGCGTGGCGAACGCTTTCAAAGGGATATCGGAGCAGAAGGCCACCGGCCTTGGTGCCGTGGCCGGAGGGCTGGCAGAGGCCTTCCTAATGTTCGGGATGGTTGCCACCCTGGTATTTGAAGTAGGTGCAATTGTCCTGCTGGTTCGTGCGTTTTCCGGCAAGCATTGGCTACGTTCTTTATTCTCTGTCGTCTCTATCTTCTTGAGCGCATTGATGATCTTTCTTCTTGGTTTGTGTGTATGGTTCTTCTTAGTTCCCGCCGCCCGCACCTCTTGAGGCTAGATCGGAAAACAGTTCGGCAGGACGAGCGTGATTGTTATACTGGTGTAGCTGGAGTGGGGTCCCCAGCTTCAGTTTCCCCAGCAAGACAACCAGTCTTATGCAACCCACATTCACCATCGGGATCGAGGAGGAGTACCAGACGGTTGATCCCGTCTCCCGCGACCTGCGCTCTCACATCCATACTGAGATGATGGAAAAGGGCAGGATGCGTCTGCAGGAAAGAGTGAAAGCGGAGATGCATCAGGCAGTGGTGGAAGTTGGCACCTCGGTTTGCAGCCACATCAAGGAAGCCAAAGAGGAAGTCAAGAAGTTGCGCCGCGACATGGTGTTCCTGGCCAAAGAGAACGGTCTGCGCCTGGCTTCCGCTGCCACCCATCCTTTTGCCGACTGGCGGGTGCAGGAGATCACGCCGGACGAGCGCTACAAGAACATCGTGGAGGACATGCAACTGGTGGCCCGGGCCAACCTGATTTTCGGCCTGCATGTGCATATTGGCGTGGAAGACCGGGAGACGGCAATCCACCTGATGAACCACGCGCGGTATTTCCTTCCCCACATCCTGGCGCTTTCCACCAACTCGCCGTTCTGGCTGGGGATGAACACCGGGCTGAAGTCGTACCGCTGCAAGGTGTTCGACAAGTTCCCGCGTACCAACATTCCGGACTATTTTCCCAGCTGGGGTGAGTACGAAAATTTCATCAAGCTGCTGATCAAGACCAACTGCATCGACAACGCCAAGAAAATCTGGTGGGACATCCGGCCGCATCCGTTCTTCAATACGCTGGAATTCCGCGTGTGCGATATCCCCATGCGGGTGGATGAGACCATTGCCCTGGCGGCTCTGATCCAGGCCACCATTGCCAAGCTGTACAAGCTGTATTCCGCCAACCAGGGCTTTCGGCTGTATCGTCGCGCGCTGCTGATGGAAAACAAGTGGCGTGCGGCCCGCTATGGGCTGAATGGCAAGCTTATCGATTTCGGCAAGCAGAAGGAGGTTCCGGCGCGGGACCTGGTCGTGGAATACCTCGAGTTCGTGGATGACGTGGCCGACGAACTGGATTCGCGCGAGGAGTTGAATTACATTCATGAGATCCTGGAAATGGGCACCGGCGCCGACCGGCAGCTGCGCGTGTTCCAGGAAACAGGCGATCTGAAAAGTGTCGTAGACTACATTATTGAAGAGACGGAAGTCGGCCTCGCAGAAGAGGAGACTGCCGCTAGAAAAGTAGGTTAATGAACGTTCCCGTTAGTCAGGCCAACTCGCAGCTTCATACGCTTTCATTCGACCCTGAACTCACCCCCGGTGCCCACAATGCAGTGCACGTGTGTCTTCGGGTTCAACCCAGCGAGAAAGTCACGGTCATCACCGATGAAGCAACGAAGGAGATCGCCGCCAGCATCGTCCATGAACTGGAGGCGGTGGGGTCCCCCTACCGCGCGTGGGTGCTGGAGGATGTGGCCCCTCGCCCGCTGAGCGATTTTCCGCAGGAGATCGCGGAAGATATGGAGACCAGCCAGGTCAGCATCTTTGCGGTGCAGGCGCAAGCCAATGAACTGCGTTCGCGCATGCAAATGACCGGCATCGTGAATCGGCGAAAGATTCGCCATGCCCACATGGTGAATATCAACCATCAGATCATGCTCGAGGGCATGCGGGCAGACTTCTTGAAGGTGGACCGGATCAGCAGCAAGGTGGTCGAGATGGTGCGGCGGGCGAAACAGGTCCGCGCCAAGACAGCCGCTGGCACTGACCTGGTGGCCGACCTGAATCCCAACTATCACTGGCTAAAGACCAGCGGAATCATCAGCCCGGACAAGTGGGGCAACCTGCCGGGTGGAGAAGTGTTCACAACCCCGGGCGAGGTCAACGGGACGTTTGTGATTGACGGCGTGGTCGGCGACTGGCTGTGCGCCAAGTTCGGCGGGTTACGTGATAACCCACTCACCATTCGAGTAAAAGGCAATCGCTTGACGGAGGCGCACTCGGAAAACCGTGAGCTGGAAAATGATTTCTGGAATTACACCCACACCGATGAGAGCAGCGACCGGGTGGGCGAGTTTGCCATCGGGACCAACATCGAACTGAAAGACGTGATCGGGCAGATTCTGCAAGATGAGAAGTATCCGGGAGTGCATATTGCCTTCGGTAATCCTTATGGCGAGCACACCGGCGCGGATTGGTATTCTTCCACCCATATTGATGTCGTCGGCAGGAAGTTCGACATCTGGGTCGACAACCAGCAGATCATGCAGGCTGGGCAGTTTCTGATCGAGGCGTGAGTTTGTCTTTCCGGGCGCCTGCCGTAGCGATAGAGATCCTTCGACTTCACTCTTGCTTCACTTCGTGGACCAAGAACTCCGCTCAGGATGACAAGACTGTAAAATGATTGCCGGCACTCGTGCCGTGGCCGACATCATGATTCCTTCCCTGCGCCAGCAGTTCAACACGAACTACACGCGGCAGAAGTACAAGGCGTTTCTCAAACTGATGGACGAGCGCTGCGGGACACCGGTGCAGTTCCGGATGTCGGAGACGCCGTGTTTTTTTCCCAAAGCGCTGCTCAACCAGATGTCCGAGTATGGCAAAGATCTGATCCAACAGCTCGGGGGTCTGGAGTACCGCAAAGCCTCGTTTGACGCCATCCCTCCGGAATTCAATGTACCTCATGAAACGCCGCATCCACTGTTTATTCAGGTGGACTTTGGTCTGGTCCGCGATGCCGCAGGTGAATTGCAGCCGAAGCTGGTGGAATTGCAGGGCTTCCCTTCTCTTTACGCTTACCAGGCGATGCTTTCGCAGGTGTATGCAGAGGTTTTTGGACTCGACGAGTCGCTGCAGTATCTGCACAGCGGCCTGGATTGGGAGGGTTACAAAAAGCTACTGCGGCAGGCCGTTCTGGCGGACCGCGATCCGCACAATGTGATTCTGATGGAGATTGATCCCCTGCAGCAGAAGACCCTGCCTGATTTTGTGCTGACGGAGAAACTTCTGGGGGTCCCGACGGTTTCGATCACCGACATCGAGAAGCGCGGCAAGGAACTGTTCTACGAGAAGGACGGGCACCGAATGCCGATCCGGCGCATTTACAACCGGGCGATCGTCGATGAACTGGTGCGAAAGAAATTGAAGCTGAACTTCCGCTTCGATGACGAGCTTGAGGTGGAGTGGGCCGGGCATCCTAACTGGTATTTCCGGATGAGCAAGTTTTCGTTGCCGTATCTCAAGCATGAATGTGTGCCAAGGACCCAGTTCCTGGACAGAGTTGAGAAAGTCCCCGACGATCTTGAGAATTACGTGATCAAGCCGCTGTTTTCGTTTGCCGGGCTTGGAGTATTGATCAACCCCACGAAGGACGACCTGGCGTCCATCCCCCGGGACAAATGGTCGCAGTACATCCTGCAGGAGAAGATGAACTTCGAACCGGTGATCGAGACCCCGCACGGCGGAACGAAAGCCGAGATTAGGATTATGTATATCTGGGTGGATGAACTGCTGCCGGTCATGACCATCGTCCGCATGGGCCGCGGCATGATGATGGGCGTGGACCACAACAAGAATATGGAGTGGGTGGGAAGCTCGGCAGGGTTCTACCCGGGCGGCTAGCAGCGAGCCATCAGCAGTCAGCAGTCAACATTCAGCCAACGGAGATCAGTGCAGTCCTCTCAGAAACCTGCGGCCGCGGACTTCATGCTTCACACGTGCGAACTTTCTCTGGCCCGGCCTGTCCTTCCAAAAAGCGGATCGACAAGGCCGGGGCACCCAGTCGAGTTTTGGTTGGGACGCGAAAGGCTGGGCCAGCCCCTTGTTGATTACGGGTTACTGGGGTGCGAAGACCGGAAATGCCCCGTCGTGCTCGGTAAGCTGGGCAGGTTTTGCCTGCAGATCGAATGCCGAGGTCATAAAGACCCTGCGAATACATCCACCACGTTTTCCAGACTTTCCGCCCACACCAGCACCACACGGTGACGAGACCGAGCGGCAGTAGAAGGCAATCTTTTCTCCGTCATGCGACCAGGAAGGCGCTGAACATTCCCAGTTGTAGTCCGTTGTGAGTTGGCGTTGTCGAGAACCATCCTCGTCCATCGTGAAAATCTCCTGCCAGCTGTGACCGCCAACAAAGGCATCGAAGGCGATATGCCGTCCATCCGGTGACCATACCGGGGACCCGGCATTGAGAGTCGGATCAGTCAGTTCAATTTCACCAGAACCGTTTACATTGGCAACATGAATCGCCCATCGGCTACCTCGCTGGCGCGCTGAGAAGGCAATCCGGTGTCCGTCCGGTGACCATGCCGGGGTAAAGGCGTCTCGGAATAAGAGGCGTGGTTCACCCGGACCGTCCAGTGGAAACAGGAACAGACCAGTAACAGGCGGTTTTGGCGGTTCCCCTGCATTCATCTCAACGCCAGCCGACTCCTCCGGCAAATAGGCTGCGGTTGCAGCGATCGTTTTGCCGTCAGGCGACCAAGTAGCGCGAAGAATTGCCGTCTCCATTCGTCTGATCAGTCGCGGATTGCTTCCATCACGGTTCATTACATACAGCTCTATAGGATGATGGGAATCCGTCTCGGAGGGTTCGTGATGAGGTAGTTTTGTATGCGGCGCGGCGTCATGAACGAACAGAATGTGCTGTCCATCAGGAGAGACACTTGGTGTGTGACTGTGACCGTCGTTCGTAAGCGCCCTTACGCTCTTGCTATCCGTGACCAGCGAATAGATGTCCAGTATCGGCCATGGAGCACGTTCGTCAGGCGAATGTTCATAAATGATGGTTTCTGGTTTGTCGGCGGATGGTGCAGGAGAGCGAGGAGTCGCTGCTACACTAACTATCACCAATATCGCGAACATTGCGTAAATCCATGTTCGCAACTGCCAACGTTTCATACCATAATAGTAGCGCACTCCTTGCTCAGGTCTAGGTAATCAATTTCACGCCCGTTGACGTCGCGCCCGTTCATCCTATCCGGCCCCGCTCCGCCCGGGGCGGTCCATCGGGGGAGGGAGCATCTTGCCGTCGCCGTGTACCACCCCCTCCCTGCGGTTGACCTGCTCCGGTTCCCGGCCTAACATAGCGCCGTCGGGTAGCTCATGATCGGCGCAACGGTCTCCCATTACCGTATCTTGGGGAAAATCGGTGGCGGAGGTATGGGGGTCGTCTATGAAGCGGAAGACCTTCGTCTGGGCCGGCATGTTGCGCTGAAATTCGTCCCTGACAACCTGATCGGGGACCGCAAGTCCCTGGACCGCTTTGAACGCGAAGCCCGTGCCGCCTCACGCCTGAACCATCCCAACATCTGCACCATCCATGACATCGAGGACAACAATGGCCATCCCTTCATTGTCATGGAGAAATTGGAAGGGCAGAGCCTGAAGCAGCGCATGCAGGGCAAGCCCATGGAGCTTGAACCACTGCTGGACATTGCCGTGCAGGTGGCGGAGGCGCTGGAGGCGTCGCACGCCAAGGGCATCATCCACCGGGACATCAAGCCCGCCAATATTTTCATCACGCAGAGCGGACAGGTGAAGTTGTTGGACTTTGGATTGGCCAAGCTGTCCCGCGATGGCACGCCGGCATCCGACGACACACCTTACGAGGACTCGCTCACCGCAGTGGGAGTGGTGCCGGGCACAGCGGTTTACATGGCCCCGGAACAGGCACGTGGCGAAGACCTTGACCCGCGCAGCGACATCTTTTCGTTTGGCGTTGTGCTCTACGAGATGGCCACCGGCAAGAAGCCCTTTCGCGGCACGAATGTGGTGACCACGCTCGATGCCATGTTGCACCAGAAGCCGGCGTCACCCCTCGCCCTCAATCCCGGTCTCCCTGCAGAGTTGGAAGGCGTGATCGGGAGGGCAATGGAGAAGGACCGTAGCAAACGCTACCCGGGCGCCACCCCGCTCAAGACCGACTTGCAGCACTTGAAGAGGGCCACGGAGTCGGGGTCGATCAAAATGGCTTCCCGTGACATACCCCTGCGGCTGGTCACGAGCACGTTTGCCGGGCCCAGTGGGTGGCAGAAGTACTTGCTGCTGGGCATGGCGGGGGTCCTGGTCACGGTGTTGACCGCAGTGGGAGCGTGGTGGATCAAGCACCGGGCGGCGGCCGTCAACGTCGGTAAGAATACGATCGCCGTTCTCCCGCTGCAGAACATGAACGGTGACTTCAGCGTCGATTTTCTGCGTTTCGCGCTGGCCGATGAAATCGCCAACGTGCTGACCTACACCCGTACTCTCGACGTGCGCCCCTCTTCAGTCACTCGAAAATATGTCAGTCCAGACCTGGACCCGCAGCAAGTGGGTCGCGAACTGCATGTGGCCAATCTCCTGACCGGCCACTTCCTGAAGCAGGGAGACCGGCTTTTGGTCACGGTGGAGGCGGTGGAGGCACGGGACGAAAAATTGCTTTGGCAGACTAGTTTCAGCGCCCCAAGCCAGGACATGATTGCTCTGCAGAACCAGCTCACGGAGCAACTCCAGCGCGGGCTGCTGCCGGTTTTGGGCGCAGCCGGCGGCTTTATCGACACCGGGACCAAGCCGAAGAACCAGGAAGCTTACGATCTCTACCTGCATAGCCTGGCGCTGCCTCATGATCCGGGGCCTAATAAGGATGCCATTGCAGTTCTGCAGGAGGTGACACGACTGGATCCAAGCTATGCACCTGCCTGGGAAGCGCTGGGAGAGCGCTACTACCTCGATGCCACCTACTCGAGGGGGGGAGACACCGCGTTCCAGCGGTCAAATGCTTCGGCTGAGCGTGCCGTGGGTTTGGACCCAAATCGAATGACCGCCGCTGGCCGCCTGATCACCAACCGCGTGGAGCGCGGTGAGTTGGGCAAGGCCTACACGCAGGCCCTCACCTTGGTCAAGCGCCGCCCGGAAAGTGGCCAGACCCATTTCACTCTGAGTTACGTCTTGCGCTACGCCGGTATGCTCGAAGAGGCCACTCACGAATGCGATGTTGCTTTGGGCTTGGATCCCGGGAATTACCTGTTCCGCTCTTGTACGTGGCCGTTTATGGAATTGGGCAAGACTCAACGGGCGCTGGACTACCTCCAACTGGATGCAGGGTCGGAATGGGCCAACTATGTCATGCCTTCGCTGTTGCTTCGCGAAGGCAAGGTGGCGGAGGCAAAGGAGGCCGTGAAGCACATGCCGTCGGCTCCGCATTATCATCGCGACCTCCTTCAAGCGTGTCTACTGGGGCCACCGTCGGAACTGGACAGGATCGCCCACGAAGCGGAAACCAGCGGACCCACCGACCCCGACCCGGAGCTGGCGTATTATCAAGGAGCGGTCCTGGCATATTGTGGCCAAAAGAAAGCTGCCTTGCGCATGCTGCAGACAGCAGTGGAAACCAACTATTGCGCCTATTCCAACCTGCTTTCGGACCCCTTGCTGGTCAAGGTGCGGAGTAGCGCCGAGTTCGACAAGATCCTCACCGCTGCCCACCAATGCCAGCAGAGCGTAAGCAGCCCGCAGTGATAAGGCCGGGCCGTTCACGAGTAAGGATGCGCGCGCCTACATCCGGCTCGGCGTCTAGTATGTAATTCAGCTATCTTTTCATGGTGAACTAAGTCGAAAAGGAATCGGTATCAGGAAAAACTTTGCCTCCCATCGCCGCGAATAGCAATCCCTTACATATGATGAATTTCCTCCGTGGCTCCAGGCGCAAACCGGCGCGGCCCCTCCTCCTCATGCGATTCGTCGGAACGCTGACTTTGGGATTGCTGCTGTGCGGGGCGTCGGTCACGCCAGATCCGCCCACACCCGACGACCCGGTACGGCCCTTGCCCCAAGACACCGGCACCGCCGGATTGCAAGAGACGCTCTTGCGATTACACACTACAGCACGGCTGATGCAAGTGGTGGCACACCCAGATGATGAGGATGGGGGCATGCTGACGCTGGAATCCCGCGGCAAGGGAGCGACGGTGTTGCTGCAGACGCTGAATCGGGGTGAAGGCGGACAGAACAAAATCGGCAGCAACTTGTTCGATGTGCTGGGGGTCCTGCGGACCCTGGAACTGACCGCCGCCGACCGCTACTACGGAGCGGAGCAGCGGTTCACGCGGGTGGCCGATTTCGGGTTCTCTAAGACAGCGGAAGAAACGTTCCAGAAGTGGCAAGGACACGACATCGCGTTGGGTGACATTGTGCGAGTGATACGCACCTTCCGCCCCGATGTGCTGGTGGCCCGTTTTAGCGGTACAGACAGAGACGGTCACGGACATCATCAAGCCTCAAGCATTCTGGCCCAGGAAGCCTTTCGGGCCGCGGCTGACCCCAACCGCTTTCCGGAACAAATCGCAGACGGGCTGCAGCCCTGGCAGGCCAAGAAGCTTTACATCGGCAACGTATGCGGCTTCGGCGCTCTGACATGCGCGGATGAGCACTACACCGTCAAGCTAGGTACAGGCGAGGCCAACTCCGCATTGGGCATGTCCTACCTGCAATTTGCGATGAAAGGACTGAAGCACCAGCTTTCCCAAGGGGCTGGAAGTTGGTCGGTGGACGCGGGGCCGCACTACGCGTTCTACAAACTGGTGGACTCAATGTTACCGCGGGCCACCGACAAAGACGGCCACGAGAAGGACTTCTTTGACGGGATCGATACCAGCTTGGCGGGAATGGCTATGCAGATTGGACGCGAGGTCATCCGCGTACCGTTCTTGCGGCCAGCATTAGTGGAAATTCAGAACCACGTAAGTGAGGCTGCTGCAGCGGCGGAGCACGATCCGGCGAGCGCTGCGGGGCCACTCCTTGCAGGATTAGAGCGGACCCGCACAACCATCGAACTGGTGAAGAAGTATCCGGTTTCAGCCGGTTTCAAGACCGAAGTGCTCACCGAACTTAGCACGAAGGAAGGTCAGTTCGAGAAAGCGGTGGCTTTCGCCCTGGGAGCGGAATTGCGCGTGGCTGCCGATGTGCCCGAGGGGACGAACCCGGACAACGCGTTCATGGCGGTACCAGGAACGAGCTTTGATGTCACCGCTCGTTTCACCAGCCGGGCGAGAATTGAGTTGAAAGGGATTGCTGTTGATCTGCCGCCGGGATGGACGGCTAAAGAGATCCGCAGTGCGAAGCAGGCCCCGGGAACCTGGACTACAACCTTCCGGATCAGCATTCCCAAGGATGCAGCCTACACACGGCCGTATTGGCATCGAGATGACCCCGAGACCGAAGCCATCAATAAGATCGATGACCCTCAGTACGTAACTCTTTCCTTCCCGCCGCCCCCGGTACGGGCCCACGCGGTGTACGCGCTGAACGGCAGCGAAGGGATTGCGCGTGCCGTCGCCATGGTGAAGTACAGGGATGCGGCGGGGCAACCCCGGCAACGCGCCTTGGCCGTGGCTCCCGCATTCTCGGTGATGTTGGAACCCGGAGAGCAGGTGATTCCGACAGCGGGCGATTCCATGTGCAAGGTGAGGGTCGCTGTCTTCAGCAATCTCGCCGGTGCCAAAGGAACCCTCCACCTTGAATTGCCAGCGGGCTGGCGGGCTGAGCCTGCGACCTTGCCCCTGGAATTTCGCGAGCGTGGGCAAAAGCAGGAGTCTGAGTTCAAACTCTTTCCGACTGGCCTGCAACAAGGGCGTACCACGCTTCGCGCTGTGTTCGAGTCGGAAGGAACCAACTATAGCGAAGGGTATAGCGTCGTCACCCGCGAAGATCTCGATACCTTTTATTACTACCAGCCGGCAGTTCAGCGGATCAGTGTGGTCGACGTCAAAGTGCCAAGCAGTTTGAAAATCGGCTATGTGATGGGAGCCGGGGATGACATTCCTACGGTGCTGCGACAGATCGGGATGAACGTAACTCTGCTGCCCGCAGACAAACTGGCCACCGAAGACCTGGGCCAGTACCAGACCCTTGTTCTGGGAATCCGCGCCTACGACACACAGAAAGAGGTCGTGGAGAACAACCGGAAAGTGCTGGAGTACGTTTCGTCGGGTGGCACCCTGCTGGTCCAGTACAACGCCGGAGTTGGAGACTTCAACAGTGGACACCTCACCCCGTATCCCGCCCAGATCAGCCGAGCCCGTGTCTCCGTCGAGGAGGCGCCGGTTGAGATATTGTCGCCGGAGGATGGTGTGTTTCACTATCCGAATCCAATCGCACTGCACGATTTCGACGACTGGGTGCAGGAGCGTGGACTTTACTTCATGGATCAGTGGGACAGTCAGTTCAAGCCACTGCTCGGATCTCATGACCCAGGCGAACCCGAACAGCGGGGCGGGCTGCTGTATGCGCAGTACGGCAAAGGGACTTACATTTACACCGGATATGCGTTCTTTCGGCAGGTACCGGCAGGAGTGCCAGGCGCAATCCGGCTGTACGTGAATCTATTGGCAGCCGGCCATCATTAGTCGTTGGTCAGAAATCAGTTGTCGGTTTCCAGTTCTCGGTTCTCAGTTTCCTTGAGGTCGCAATTTGCGACCTCAAACTCTACAGCGAATGGCAGCATCCCTCGAATCCGACAAAGACAGTTCACCGCGCCTGATTCGCGGCGTCGGATTGGGCAGTGCCACCGCCCTCAACATGATCGACATGATTGGGGTGGGACCGTTCATCACTCTGCCTTTGATTGTGGGGGCGATGGGCGGGCCACAGGCCATGCTGGGCTGGGTTTTGGGCGCGATCTTCGCCATGTGTGATGGCCTGGTGTGGGCAGAACTGGGCGCGGCCATGCCGCAGTCCGGAGGATCGTACGGATACCTGCGGGAAATCTATGGTTCGAAGACGCTCGGACGGCTGATTTCGTTTCTGTTCATCTGGCAACTCTCCTTCAGCGCGCCGCTCTCGATTGCCTCCGGAGCGATCGGCCTGGCGGGATACGCTTCGTACTTCTGGCCAGGCCTTGAAACGCAACACATCGCGCACAGCTGGAGCCTGTCCTTGCCGCTGGTGGGAGCGCTGCAGGTCCGATGGCTGGTTTCCGGGGCAACATTTCTGGCGATTGGAATTGTGGCCCTGGCCACGGTACTGCTCTACCGGAAAATTACCAGCATTGGGTGGATCTCCAAATTGCTGCTGGCGGGTGTGCTGGGAACGATTTTGTGGATCATCGTTGCCGGCCTGAGCCACTTTAACGCTGCACAAGCGTTTAGTTTTCCGCCACACGCGTTTACTTTTTCTGACAACTTTTTACTTGGGCTGGGATCGGCCATGCTGATCGCCACCTATGACTACTGGGGCTACTACAACGTCGCTTTTCTAGGAGATGAGGTCAAGGACCCAGGCAGAACCATTCCGCGGGCGGTGCTGCTATCCATTCTCCTTGTAGGTTGTCTATACGTGGTGATGAACGTAAGCATATTGGGCGTGCTGCCCTGGCAGGAGATCCAGCCAGGGACAGGCAACGGCGGGTTGTACGTGGTTTCGACCTTCATGCGCCGGGTGTACGGGCCATGGGCCGCAAACCTGGCAACTCTGCTGGTCATGTGGACCGCGTTTGCTTCGGTTTTCTCGTTGACGCTGGGATACTCGCGCGTGCCCTACGCTGCTGCCTTGGATGGCAACTACTTTCGCGCGTTCGCCCGCGTGCATCCCGACGGCCGGTTCCCCTATGTGTCCCTTCTGGCGCTGGCGGCGGTGGCTGCGATCTTCTGTTTCTTCTCCTTGGCAGATGTCATCGCGGCGCTGGTGGTGATTCGCATTACGCTGCAATTTCTGGTACAGGCGATCGGGCTGATCGTGTTGCGTATTCGTCGTCCTGACCTGCCACGGCCCTTCCGCATGTGGCTGTACCCGCTGCCCGCCTTGCTGGCTTCCGTGGGATTCCTGTTCATCCTCATCTACCGGACAAATTCATTGACCCAGATCCGTTACGCATTCGTGATCCTGGTCACGGGCACGTTGATCTACATGGTGCGCGCGTGGCGGCATGGCGAGTGGCCGTTCAACGGACACATGCGTAGCTCCGCGGATGGGGCTCCGGGGAACTGACATGGCGGATATGGTGAATACGTCAGTGCCAGCCCACCTATCTCGACAACTGGAGGGATCACCCTGGGCACCGCTGCGTGAGCCACTGTTCCGCTCGCTCTGGGTGGCGGCCGTAATCTCGTACACCGGGACGTGGATGCAGAACGTGGGCGCGGGCTGGTTGATGACCCAACTCACCATGTCCCCACTGATGGTCAGCCTGGTTCAGGCGGCGTCGACCCTTCCGGTGTTTCTCGTAATCCTTCCTGCGGGCGCGCTCGCCGATATGGTGGACCGGCGGCGGTTCCTGCTCATCACTCAGGGTTGGATGGTGGTGGCGGCTGCCGCACTCGGAATAATGAGCCTCACACGTTGTGTCACGCCGTGGGTGCTCCTCCTGTTCACGTTCCTGTTGGGGATCGGAGCCGTAATGAACGATCCCGCCTGGCAGGCCATTACTCCGGAAATTGTTTCGCCTGCACAGCACGCTCCCGCGGTTGCGCTGAATTCGGTGGGCTTCAACGTGGCACGAGCGATGGGACCGGCACTCGGAGGCATGGTGATCGCCGCCGCCGGGTCGGGCTTCGCCTTCCTGCTGAATGCCGCGTCCTTCTTCGGAGTGATTTTCTTCTTGTACCGCTGGAAGCGACCTCACTTTGAACACGTAGAGACCGGGCGGGTCCGGGATGCGATCCTCACCGGGCTGCGACATGTGAAGAGCACTCCTGTGGTGCGCTGTGTGTTGATCCGCACCGGGGCATTCAGCCTGGGTGCCAGTTCGCTGCTGGCGCTCTTGCCGATTGTGGCGCGCCCTCATGGGGCAACCGGCTACGGCCTGCTGCTTGGGTCTTTCGGACTGGGAGCACTGGCGGGAGCGGCCGTGCTGCCCCGTTTGCGCAGCCGGCTCTCGGTCGATGGGGTCGTGGCGTTCGCCATTGTGGTGTTTGCGGCCATGACTTTCGCCGCCGGGCAGGTGCAGACTTTCGGCTGGCTGGGTGTGGTGATGTTCGTCAGCGGCACGGCATGGATTGGAATCCTGGCCTGTCTGAATGTGGCGGCGCAGACCATGTCACCGTCGTTCCTGCGGGCACGCGCGTTGTCCATGTACCTGCTGGTGTTGCAGGGAGGAATGGCAGTGGGCAGCGCCCTGTGGGGCGCTGTGGCCAACCGCGTGGGCGTCCCCACCGCACTGCTGTGCTCGGCAGTGGCGCTGCTGGCGGGGTTGGCAGCCGTGCGCCAGTACCGGCTGACCTCGCACCAACTGGAACTGGCGCCAGCGGTCGTGCGCGACTAGTTAACCGGCGTGTATACGGGGGCATCCCCAAGAGACCCAATCTCCCTTACAATGTCCGTCTACGAGGAGAACAAAAATCATGAAAACTATGAAGTGGCTGTTGCTGTGTCTGGTCGTAGCGGGATGTAGCCGCGTTAGTTCTGCGCAAATGGCAAAGGCGGACGAACATCGCACCGTGTCGCAGATTGAGGATCGGCTGGTGGGTATGACGGAGGGCGAGTTCGTGCCGGCTGCCGATGCCATGCCGGAAGACAAGTATTCGTTTGCACCCACCAGCGGCGAATTCAAAGGCGTACGCACCTTTGCCCAGCAAGTGAAGCACGTGGCAGCGGTGAACTACATGATAGGGGCGGCGATACTCGAAGAGAAACCGCCGGTCGAGTTGGGTGGCGAGAACGGGCCGGATGCCATCACCAGCAAGGCCGACATTGTCAAGTTTGCGAAAGACTCGTTCGCCTATCTTCACAAAGCCCTTAGCAGCATCACCGAGAAGAACCAGACCGACCAGATCAAAAGCCCGTTTGGCGAGGGCAAAGTTACGCGGCTGGGGATCGCTACGATTGGGTTGTGGCATCCCTTTGACCACTATGGGCAGATGGTGGTGTATCTACGGATGAACGGAATCGTCCCCCCGGCCAGCCGTTGAGCTCTAGGTTCCGAGCGGGACCGGGCGCTCGGCCCGGTCCCTTTTTTCCACAGGCGACCCTTGGAATGGCACGTAGGTGCTATTTACACGTATTTCCACCGGACTTAGGTTGGTAACCTCCCTGACTTCCTAAAGGCGGGATCCGTTACGTCCGACATCGGGGTGAACTGTCGGGTACGCCTGTTGCGTCAGGGAGAACCAGCCGACTCCGGGGAGTAGTGATGAGAACCAAGACGCATCGCCCAATGGTCGTGGGCGTTTCCGATGCCACCAGGGCGCGGGAAGTGCAGCAAGAGATCGAAGATTTCCTCAGGGCACTCAATTCCTACCCGGATAGATTTGCCCACGATCCTCAACTCAGTTTTGAGCAGCACCTGCTAAGCATAGCGGGGCTGACACAGGCTTACAGCGCCGGGGAAAACCAACGCCAGGCCAGCTAGGCACCGCGCAGCGCAACCAAAGACGATCAGGCAGAGGCCGACCCGAAGGGCGCGGTTACTCCATGCGCGAATCGATACCATCAATTGATGTGGCATCACGGTTGATTATGTGCCATAAGAGGGAGTATGTATGTCGATGCGCATGCTCACCTGGACAAATACGATTCAACACTGCCCAAGGTAATTGAGGAGATCGAGCAGCATAAGATCTTCACCATCAGTGTCTCGATGGATCCTCAGGCATACATCAAGAGCAAGGCCATCGACGAGCATACCGAATGGGTGATCAGCACCTTCGGAGTGCATCCCTGGAACGCTCCTACCTTTCACTCGCAACTGGACACCCTTCAACCTTGGATCGACGCTTCTCCCATGGTGGGCGAGATTGGACTCGACTATCACTTCGTTTCTGAACCTGGGGACCACGCTCTGCAGCGGGAAGTGTTTCAGTATTTCGTCGAGCAAGGCGTTACTCAGAAAAAGATCTTGAACATTCATTCGAAGGGGGCCGAGGCCGACGTCGACCGCATCCTGGGAGAGTCAGGGGCGAGCCGGGCGATTATCCACTGGTACTCCGGACCGATTCGACAACTTCATTCTTTGGCCGAAAAGGGCCTATATTTCACAGTTGGAGTGGAGGTTCTGTCCAGTCCTGCTATTCAGAAGATCGCCCAATCCGTCCCATCATCCCTGCTCTTGACGGAGACCGATAACCCTGGTGGATATCGATGGCTGACTCAAGAACTCGGAATGCCATCGATCATCGCTTCGGTTGTGCACAAACTCGCTGAATTGCGAGGATGGCCTGTGGAAGAAACCAAGATGATCGTGTTGCAAAACTTTCTTCGACTTGTGGGCGATGACAAATGGGCCGAGTGCGTCAAGGCCAGGGCTAGCGGTAGCGGCCATCCAAAATAGCCCCAGCTTGTCGGGCAAGTTGCTGGGCATCTCGATTTGCTTAGGTTAGGTGAGGAGTGCTCCTCTGGGAGCAATTTCCGTGATGAAAAGGTCGGCGGTAAGTCCGTCGGCCTTTAGCCGCTCACGCACTCGGATCTTTGCTGTGTTCCGGCCTACTCTGGGATCTAGAAAAATCAACACCGATGGACCCGCCCCGCTCAATGCAACTCCCAATACTCCAGAGCTTCCTCTGAGACCCTGCAAGCAAGGCAGGAGCGGGCACAGAGGTGCGCGATAGGGCTGGTGGATCCTGTCTTCGAGCGCAGCAGACAGCAGGTCTCGCCGTCCCTGGGCAAAGGCAGCCAACAAAAACATGGAGTTTTGGATGTTGGTGACCGCATCGGCGCGGGAGTATTGCGCGGGCAGCACTCGACGCGCTTCCTCGGTGGACAGGCTCCGCTCAGGCACGGCCAAGAGTAGCGGCCACTTCCCTTTCGGAGTCACGCGCGCAACTTGCGCTTCGCCACTCTCCGCCAGACGAGCGACCACCAATCCACCCATCCAGCAGGCAGCAGCGTTGTCAGGATGGTGCTCACGGCGCGCGGCTTCGCCGACGATTCGATTTTCAGTCCAACCCAGCCGGCCAAAGCGGTTCGCCAGGGCAATTCCGGCAAGACGAGCGGCGGCGGATGAACCGCAACCTTTACCGATGGGAATCTCGTTCTCGATGTGGAGTGCTAGAGGCTGTACCGGCTTGCCCTCGGCTTCGAGAACCTCGCGATAAGTCGCGAGGATCAAGTGGTCTCGCAGTTGACGACAGATTTCGGCATCACGACCCCGCGCGGTGATGGAGAACTCCGAGGCTGGTTTCGCGCGGATGGTCAGAAACAAAGAAAAAGCCAGGGCCGCAGCATCGAATGCCGGGCCGAGATTGGCGGAGGTGGCGGGGAGGGTGATCGAGAAAGAGGGGGGAGTCCGGGATGGTTTCTTGGTCATGACAGTCCTGGCTCTAGCAGGGATCCTTCGACTGCGCTGTCTCTTCGCTTCGCGAAGCGACAACTCCGCTCAGGATGACAATCGTCAACGTAAGTCTTCGTGCTTCTGTAACTCGCGGACCACGGCATCCACAGTAGCATCCAGGACAATCGGTGCGCGTTGCTCAGCGGCGAGTATTTTCGCTTCATCCTCATGGCTGGTTCCGGCAAACAGATCGCCACGGTGAAACTTCAAAGTAAACTCCGGGTCTTTCAGAAGGTGTCCGGTAAGGATCAAGACAACGGTCTCGTTCGACTTCACGAACCTCTGTTTGACTAGCTTTTTGAGGCCGGCCAGCGTGACCGCCGAGGCCGGTTCGCAACCGATGCCGTCAGCCCCGATCTCTGCCTTGGCGAGGGCGATTTCTACCTCGCTCACCTGCTCGACCATTCCGCCACTGGCTTGAAGCACGCGAACCGCTTTCTTCCACGAGGCCGGGTTGCCAATGCGAATTGCGCTGGCCGCGGTCTCAGCCTGCACCGGAACCAGTTTCCTCCCCCCGTTTTCCCGCATGGCGCGCACCAACGGATTGGCGCCTTCGGCTTGAATGATGGATATCTTGGGCAAAGTTGAGATTAGACCCAGTTGCTGCATTTCCAGAAAAGCCTTGCCCAGCGCCGACGAATTTCCCAGATTTCCGCCCGGAACAATCACATGGTCTGGGACGTTCCAATCGAGCTGTTCCATGAGTTCGATGGCGGCCGTCTTCTGGCCTTCGATGCGATAAGGATTGACCGAATTCAGAAGATACACCGGCATTCGCTGCACGACCTCGTTCAGCACGCGCATGCAGCCGTCGAAATCGGTCTTGAGTTGGCACGTTACCGCACCATAGTCGAGCGCCTGGGAAAGCTTGCCCCACGAAACCTTGCCTTCGGGAATCAGCACCAGGCTGCGCATGCCGCCGCGCGCGGCATAGGCCGCCATCGACGCAGAAGTATTTCCGGTGGAAGCGCAGGCGACCCAGCGAAATCCTTGCTGGCGGGCGACCGAGGCGGCCACGGTCATTCCGGTGTCTTTGAATGACCCGGTGGGATTCATGCCCTGGTGTTTGGCTAGGAGATGTTCGACTCCCGCGATCCGGGCACAACGGGGAAGGCCGTAGAGCGGAGTGTTGCCCTCGCGCACGGTGATGATTGATTTGCCGGGTACTGTCGGCAGTAGCTCGCGGAACCGCCAGACGCCGCTTTGATCGAGGGGAAGATGGGAAGTGCGGCGCTGCTGCCAGGCGCGTTTCAGTGCTGCCACGTCCGGCGAGCTCGAGTCCCAACCGGGGTAGGCCATCTCCAGTAGATCGCCACACACGGAACAGCGGAAATTGGGTCCCGGCTTGTCGTCGGTCGCGCCGCAGGCGATGCAGCGTAGTTGGGATGCGGTGGAATGTGCGTATTGTTGGGCCATCAGGCGTTTCGACTTGTAGGGATCTTTCGACTCCATGGTTGCTTCGCTTCGCGAAACAACCACTCCGCTCAAGATGACATGATAACTGAGGTGCGCACAGATGCACGCAACGGCTTACTTCTTGCCGCGCAAGTATTGGTCGGTTTTCTCGATCCAGTCGGCGCGCGGTGGGTTGAAGACGTCGAGATCGACGGTGTCTTCCAGCGCTTCGGCCTGGTGTGGCATGTGAGGAGGGATGGTCAGCACTTCGCCGGCGCGGACCACAATTTCCTTGCCATCAATCCAGAACTTGAGCGCGCCATCAAGGATGTAGGTGAATTGCTCGTTGTGATGGCTGTGCTCCGGCACAATGCAGCCCTTCTTCAGCAGCACGCGCGCCAGCATGATGTTTTCGCCGACGATAAAGTGGCGCTGGAGGAGAGGATTGAGATCTTCCAGGACGATTGAATTCCAGGCGATGTGCTGCAGTTGAGGTTTGGGCTTTGGAGCAGACCGCTTGCGGGTGACCTTGGGCTTTGATTTGGATTTCGGCATGATGATTTCCAATTCTCTTAGGTCGAGCATGCTGCATACCTGTAGCGCCGGCACCTTGCCGGCTGTCCCGAGGGAACCCTGCCCTCGACTTGCGGGCGAGACGCTCGCGAGACAGCCGCCGGGAGGGCGGCGCTACACAGTGGTTCGTTGCCAGGCGGATGAAACCCGCTGGATCCGCTGCACCGCTTCCTGCAACGTCGCAGCGGAAGACGCGAACGAGAAACGGATGAAATCCCGTCCCGCTTCGCCGAAGGCCGCTCCTGGAATCGCGGCAACGCCCGCTTCTTCGAGCATGATGCGGCAAAGTTCCTCCGCACTCATTCCCGTGTCCGAGATGTTTACCCACGCGTAGAACGCGCCTTCGGGCGCGGGACAGCGAAATCCCGGCACGCGGTTAAGATCGCGCACGAACAAGTCGCGACGCAGGGCAAACTCGCTCACCATGCGGGGGGTGGAGCCCTCACGGTCCTTGAGCGCTTCGATAGCGGCATACTGGCTGAACTCCGCCACGCAGGTGTAGCTATTCACCGCCAGCATCTGCAGAGCCGGGACAATGCGCGAAGGCGCTACCGTATAGCCCAAGCGCCATCCGGTCATGGCAAAGCTCTTGGAAAAGCCGTCGAGAATCAGGGTCCGCTCTTCCATGCCTGGGTAGCTCATCATGGACACGAACTGTCCGCCGTAGATGATGCGGGCATAAATTTCGTCGGACAGCACAAGCAGATCGTGTCTGACCGCCAGCTCGGCGAGGCGACGCTGGACTTCATCGGTGTAAACGGTGCCGGTGGGATTGCCCGGCGAATTGGTGATCAGAATCTTGCTGCGCGACGTGATCTTTGCAGCGATCTCATCGGGATCCGGCTGCAGGCGGTTGCGCTCGGAAAGCTCGAACGGCACGGGAACACCGCCAAGTCCAAGAGCAATGGACGGGTATCCGGGAAAGCCCGGGTCAGGATACAAAACCTCGTCGCCTGGATCGATAAGCGCCATCATCGCCATGAACAACGCCAGCTTGCAGCCGGGGGCAAGGACGATATTGTCGAGAGAGACATTGAGGCTGCGGGTAGATTGAAGATAGTCGGCGATCGCCTGGCGCAGGGCGGGAATGCCGGCGACTGCACAGTAGCGGTCCTTGCCTTCGTCCAGCGCCTGTTTCAGGGCCTGATTGACGGAGGCGGCGGGATGGAAATCCGGCTCGCCGAGTTCCAGATGAATGATGGAACGGCCCTCGCGTTCCAGTTCCTTGGCGCGGGCGTACACCGACAGCGCACCCTCACCAGTCATGACCGCCATGCGCGAAGCCAGGGGTTGCATTCGAGTTGGACCCTCCAGATGACCTCAGATTCTTGCAACAGTGTTCGTGCAGCGCCGATGCGTTGTTCCTGGCAAACAGATTCCTCCCGGCTCGAAGGCCGCTCGGAATGACAAACTGTTAACTATTGATGCGACATCACAGACCCTTATACATGCCACCGTCTACCAGAATGGTCTGGCCGGTGATGTAGGAAGCACGCTCCGACGCCAACCATACAATCGCGTTGGCGATCTCCCGCGGGTCACCCAAGCGTTTTAGAGGTGCGTCCGCGCTCCAGGATGCGAAAATTTCTTCTTCGGATTTGCCAGACGCAGCGGAACAGGACTTCGCCAACTCCTTCAATCGATCGGTGGCGGTGTAGCCCGGCCCTACATTGTTCACGAGGATGCCGTCTTTGCCGAATTCGTTGGCCAGGCTCTTGACCAGGCCAACCACCGCCGCCCGCACCGCGTTAGAAAGCACCAGGTCGGTGACCGGTTGCTTGGTGGTGATCGAGGTGATGGTGATGATCCGTCCCCAGCGTTTGCGCTGCATGTGCGGAATGACCTCCCGAGCGAAATACACCGCACTCAGAAAGTTGGCGTCCACCGCTTTCTTCCAGTCTTCGAGCGTAGTCGAGAGGAAGGCCTTGGCGGGCGGGCCACCGGCGTTGGTCACACAGATGTCGGCGCTGCCGAATTTGGCCACGACCGCGGCGACGAAATCGTGGACAGCCACAGGGTCGGTGACGTCGAGTGGGACAGCCAACACCTCGATGTTGTACCGCTTCCTGATCTCATCCGCGGCCGATTGCAGGGTCTGCACGTTGCGAGCGCACATAGCAACGCGGCAACCTTCGGCGGCAAACGCTTCCGCCGTGGCGCGGCCAATGCCCTGGCTAGAAGCGGCAACGATAGCCACGCGGTTCTTGAGGCCCGAGTCCATGAGGTTGAGATTATAAGGGTTCGAGGTGAGTACATGGCGGAAGTTCTTTGACCACAGAGGGCACAGAGGCAGACAAAGGAAACCCGGGTGACAGAACCGTGGGAGAGCGATACTCTTGATGCGTCATTGCACCCGGCGGGCACATCAAGCCGGCAAAGGGAGTCAGCGATGAAGTCTAAACAACGCCGTGCCGAGACGACAGCCGTCCGCGGGGGCACCGATCTGCACAAGAAGAACGGCCCCCTGGCCACGCCGATCTACCAGACTTCCACCTTTGAGGTCACCGACAACGAAGAACAGTTACGCGTAACTCCGACGGACCACCACTACACGCGCTATGGCAATCCGACGAACACGGTGGCGGAGAAGGCGATCGCAGAACTGGAAGGCACGGATCGGGCATTGGTGTTCGCCTCGGGAATGAACGCGATCACAACTTCAGTGCTCGCGCTGCTGAAAGGCGGCGATCACATTGTCGCGCAGCGGGACATTTACGGCGGAGCGGCGAAATTCTTCGGCCAATGGCTGCCCAAGCTGGGAATCGAAACCACGTTTGTAGATACCACAGACTACGCCCAGCACGAGCGCGCGGTCCGTCCCAACACCAGGCTGCTGTATTTGGAGTCGCCGACCAATCCGATGTTGCGTATCGTGGATTTGCGGCGGGCGGTGGCGATCGCCAAACAACACAACCTCATCACCATCATTGACAGCACCTTCGCTACGCCAATCAACTGCCGGCCGGCGGAGTACGGGATTGATCTCGTCATGCACTCCGGCACCAAGTATTTCGGCGGACATTCAGACCTGATTTGCGGCGCCATGGCGGGCCGCAGTGAGCTGATCGAGAAAATTCATTCCACCCGTACAACTCTCGGGGGCTGCCTGGATCCGCACGCAGCGTGGTTACTGTTGCGCGGAATCAAGACAGTGGCGGTGCGGGTGCAACGCCAGAACGAGAATGCCATGCAGGTTGCACATTTCCTCGCCCAACACCCCAAGGTACGACACGTTTACTATCCATTTCTGGAAGGCCACCCGCAGCGGGCGCTGGCCATGGAGCAGATGCGCGGTGCGGGCGGAATCGTGAGCTTTGAAGTCGAAGGATCAGGCGAAGATGCGCGTACGCTGTCGGAAGCATTGCACCTGTTCACCCTGGCGCCGAGCCTGGGTGGTGTCGATTCGCTGGTCTGCATTCCGGCGCTGACGTCCCATTCCATGGTTCCCGCCGAGCACCGGGAGAAGATGGGAATCACCGAGCAACTGATCCGTCTGTCGGTCGGGATTGAACACGCGGATGATCTGGTTGCCGATCTGGAGCAGGCGTTGGCGGTGGTGAGGTCTACCGGCGAGCGGGTGCACGTTGGGTAGGCCCCGTCGTCCCCAGCACAAAGAAAAACCCTGACCCCCTTGCAAGGTCAGGGAAACGCAATCGCACTCGCCGCCCTAGCAGGGTGCGAAAAAACAGGCGCCGCGACTCAGACTCTCTCCGGGTTTGGCGTTGCTCAGGGCTGAGGTAACTGAAGACATCCAACTGTTGCCATCTTTTCCACGCATGAGTTCTTCTCAGCCGGTTGCGCTGTGGAAACAAGAGATTTTTCTGGTACCCTGCTGCCGTGGCAAACGTAAGCCCAAATGACGCGCCTGCAGCACTCATTATGGGTGCCGGGTTCTTGGCATTCGGCTTGACCATGATTCTCCGGCCTAGCTATGTCAGAGCAAATTTGGACCGTTTCGCCGATAGCTGGAAGCAGGGTAGCTGGCATCCATACAAGATTCCTGATTGGAGATTGCGAATCGTGGGAATGATTGGAATTGCGGGGGCTACGCTCTTCTTCTACATCGCTTATCTCGCTTTACATCGTTAGTCGACCTTTTGCTCCCCCGTCCTGCCTATCGGCTATGTCGCTCGAATCGGAGTTTTTCCGCAACCTGCTAGAAAATAAACTTCAGCCCCAGCTGCAAGATACGCGGATTGTGTACGGCGTTGGCGTGCAGGAAATCGGAGAAGCTGGTGCAAGAGGAGTCGCCGGCTGAGTTGTTCGCGCCGCCGTAGCAACTGACAGAGTTGGTGGAGCTCGGTGTGTTCACTCCCGCAGAACCGGATTCTCCGCCCAGCCACGCGAATTCCGTGTGGTTGAATACGTTGAATGCCTCGGCACGGAATTCAAAATACTTGCTCTCCGTGATGTCGAAATGCTTGAGCAGCGCCATATCGAAATTGATGCGCCGCGGGTTGTTCAGAACGTTTCTCGGCGAATTGCCGAAGGTCAGTCCTCGGGGTGCTACAAAGGCAGCGGGGTTGAACATCATGGGCCCGAAGCCAGGAACGACGACGTGGGGGTCCCCGGAGTTAGGATCACCAACCAAGTCGGGGAAAGATGCGGAACTGGCAACACCATTTGACACACCGGCATTGTCTCCGGGAACGCTCCCGGCCCCACCGTTGGTGACGCTGAATGGAGTCCCAGCCTCCAGGTTCGTGATGCCCGACCACTGCCAACCGCCCAAGAGCCTGTGTACGAGTCCCGGCTGCTTAAAGAAGGGCAAGTCGTAGACATAACCCAGGTTGAACACATGCCTCTGATCGAAATTCGAGCTGGCACGAAAAGCGTTGAGATCGTAGGAGTTGGTGAGGGCGCCGTCGTAAACGTCGGACGAATCATCGATGGAGTGACTGTAGCTGTACGCCAGGCTCAGTTGTAATCCGCCCACGCTGTGGCGCACGGCTACTTGGAGGGCGTTGTAGGAGGATGAGGCCGCTGTTTCCTTTCGGGTGATGCTGCCAATGCCGGCAAAAGGCCGGTAAGGGTCGGTCGAGCCGCCACACGCGATAGAGAGGTTAATGGCAGCCTGGCCGGTCACAGGAACACCACTCGGCGTGGTGAAAGTGTTGCAATCGTCAGGCCCAATGGCCTCGCCTGGCTTGTACGGATTTTGCGCCTCCGGCACGGGATGAACCTGGTTCAACTCAAACTGGCGCGCGAGGTGCGTGCCTTTGCTGCCGACATAGGACACGGTCGCGACAGTGTTGCGGGCGATGTTGTGCTGAACATCGAGGTGCCACTGCTGAACGTACGGCCAGATGGCTTTGTCCGGAATGGAATAAAAGGTCAGTGGACTGGTAGCGCCCGTGGGTTGAGGGACAATGTTGTTGTAACCCGAAATATTACTGACCGAGACGGTTTGGGTGAGCGGATTGAATTGCTCCAGCGTGCCGGCATTGGCCTCACCCTGGTTGGTGTGCTCGAAGAAGATGCCATATCCTCCACGCACGGCCCACTTGCCATCGCCTTTCGGGTCCCAGGCGAAACCCAGACGAGGCGCAGGGTTGAACAAGTGTCCAGTCATGCAGCCACTAGGGCCGCCCGGCGTAACTCCGCAATTGACCCAGCCGTTGTACGGATTACCGAACACGTGGCCGTTGGCATCGATTGAACTTGCGCCCGGAACGTAGTGCTTCGGATCAAAATTCCAGGCGGTGTGGTGAGCCTCGTAGTAGGTGCCGAACAGGCTGAGGCGC
>JAIQFW010000037.1 GCA_020073105.1 Terriglobia bacterium | reverse complement strand
GCCCGCATTTATCTCGACCAAGCTTTCGCCGGCGATTTCGAGTCCGCCGATGTCCTGGTGCTGGGGTGCACTAACTATCCCCTGCTCAAACCGCTGCTTCACCGCCTGGCGCCGGGCGGCGTGACCATTGTCGATTCGGCTGATTCCACGGCCCGCGTAGTCAGCCAGCTGCTCCGCAAAGGCCTGCCAAAACCTTCTGCTGAAAGCGAACGCCGGGGAATGCCTCGCCTGAAATTCTTCGTGACGGATTCAGTAGAAAAATTTCGCCGCTTGGGCGCGCAATTCTTGGGCACTCCCATCGAAGACGTCCAGCACGTAGAACTGAAAGAGTAGTGTCACCCTGAGCGGAGTAGCTGCTTCGCTTCGCGAAGCAGCTATGCAGTCGAAGAGCCCCTGTAACTAGATTGGTGCCTGGGTTCAAGGGACTTTGCTGGTGTCAGAGAAAGGCTCGTGAACTGAACAGTCAGAGAGGGTATAGGGGCCCTTCGACTCGCCGCGATCGTCCGCCAGCGGACGATCCCAACTCGCTCAGGGTGACATGTTCGTTGTAGAACGTTTTTATGCTAGCGCAAAAACAAAAACGGCCGCGAAAATATCGCGGCCGCTTTTCCAGCAAAAAATAAACCTAGTACAACCGGAAGCTGACTTCCACGTTGATCTGCACTGCCACCGGCTTTCCGTCTTTCATGGCGGGCTCAAACTTCCAGGTCTTGACCGCTTCGACGGCCTTCTCGTCCAGCCCCAGGCCCAGGCTGCGGGCCACGCGAATGTCTCGCGGCCTGCCATCCGGTCCTACCACCAGCCAGAGCACGCAGGTCCCCTGATACTTCGCCTTGCGGGCTTCTTCCGAATACTCAGGATCGGGCTGATACACAACTCGCGGCGCGCTGACACCGCCGCCTACGCGGAACACTCCACCGCCGACGCCGCCACCGCGTCCCTCACCCACGCCGGGACCGGTGCCAACGCCCACACCGCCACCTGAGCCTGACCCTATGCCACCGCCCGAACCGGTTCCATTCGATGGCGGACCCGAAGGCAAGTGCGACATCGGGTCACCCAGGTTGGGCAGATTGTTCATGGCCAGTTTCACCTGCGGTGGAACCACAACGGTAGGCTCAGCCGTCAGTTTTGGATTTTCGTTTCGCACCACCATCATCGGAGGAGTGATTTGCTCCATCGACTGCTTGGGCAATCTACCCTTGGGTGCCTGGAACTTGTCGCGATCGCCGCCGCCGCCACCACCACCAGACAGCGTCTTCGAGGGCTGTAGTGGAGGAATGTCGTCCGGAGAGACCAGCGCAATTGACTCGTGCGGCTTCACAATCTGCTGCACCACTCTTCGACCCAGCAGGGTTAAGCCGATGATGGCGGCCACCGCCAGCAGGTGCACGATGGTCGAGCCCAGCACTCCGTTTTTCTTGTAATCGTAGAAGCCCCAAATGTCCTTGACCGGAACCGGCTTCGAAGTCAGTACCAGAGGAGGCAGCTTCTTGGGAAAGAAAAAGTCGTCCAGGTTCTCAAAAAGCGACTTCCACAGCGGCTCTTCCAGCGTGCTCTTCGAAAGCAGCAAGTTGAGTTCGGGTTCGCCTTCGCCGCGGGGTTTCATTTCGAGTGTTGGCATAGTTGACCCGACTTAGACTGCTTTACGCGGGACCCATCAATAACCTGTCTGCAGGGCTAATCTATCTTAAGCTTGATGATCACATTAGCTGCCAAGTTGCTTTCGGGGTGCCGAATACTTACTTCTCACCCTCGAAAGCGCAACTAAATCATCCTCGCGTCACGCTCCATCTAGTTTAGATGCCAGGTTGAGACAAACGTTACCCTTTCAAAATTGTACACGTTTCCCCTGCCTTTCTGACAGTGCTTTTACAGCTCCCGTTCACACCTCCGACCGGGTTCGGCCGCACCGATTCCAGACCTTCATCCGCAAGGTCAATGGACGTTCGTTCTCCCGCTCCCTATAATGAAAAAAATCAATCATTTGGGAGAAAAGCAAACCTTTTGTCGTCCCAGCTGAAACTCACTGCCGGGTGGCTTTTTCGACGCAGGTGTGAGGTTGGGACAAGCTATCCATGAACATGTATCGCCCGGTAGCCAAAGTGCCAGATTTTCCTGCCATGGAGCGCGAAATACTGCGTTTCTGGCGGGAGAAACGCATTTTCGACAAACTTCGGGAACAGAACGCCAATGGTCCGCGCTGGTCCTTCCTGGATGGTCCGATCACGGCGAACAACCCGATGGGCGTACACCATGCCTGGGGACGGTCGCTAAAGGACATGTATCAGCGCTACCACGCGATGAACGGTCAAGCGCTGCGCTATCAGAACGGATTCGACTGCCAGGGGCTGTGGGTTGAGGTAGAAGTGGAAAAGAGCCTCGGTCTCGGCACCAAGCGCGAGATCCGCGATTACGGCATCGAGAAGTTCGTTCGTGCTTGTAAGGAGCGGGTGCTCACCTATGCGGCGCGGCAGACGGAACAGTCCATCCGCCTGGGCTACTGGTGCGATTGGGACGATCCTGCAGTCCTCCTCTCCCTTCGCGAAGCCCTTGCCGACGGCGATCGAGTGATCACTGTGAAATTGCCCAGCGGACACACCGAGACCGCCCGGGCCAGCGAAATTGTCCGCAAACTGGGCTGCGCGGAATATGGCGGAAGTTATTTCACGTTCTCAGACCAGAACAACTACACCATCTGGTCGTTCCTTAAGAAGTGCCACAGCGAAGGGTTTATCTATCGTGGGCACGACGTGATGCCGTGGTGCGGACGTTGCGGGACCGGTCTGTCACAGATGGAAGTGGCGGAAGGACGACGCATCGCCCAGCACACCTCGGTATTCGTGCGGTTCCCCGTTGTCGGTCAGGAGAAGACCGCGCTGCTGGTCTGGACGACCACTCCCTGGACGCTGACCTCCAATGTTGCAGTCGCAGTAAATCCGCAGATGACCTATGTGAAGGTTCAGCATGGCGAGTGGAGATACTATGTTGCCAAGGCCAACTTTGAGCGCGACCGACTGCAGGACTTGCAGGTGGAGGGCAAACACGAGACGCATAAGCTGCCTTCGATTCGCACCATTTTGAAAGGCACTGGCACAATTGAAGTGTTGCAGGAGCTTCCGGGGAAAGACTTGATCGGGCTCACCTATGCCGGGCCCTTTGATGAACTGCCGGCGCAGCAGAAACCGGGTGGCGTTTTCCCCTTCGGAGAGACTGGCGGCGGGAAGAGTTCTGCGGAATCGCACCGCGTCATCGCGTGGGACGAAATCAGCGAGGCTGAAGGTACCGGCCTAGTCCACATCGCTCCCGGTTGCGGCGCTGAAGACCAGCAACTGGGCAAGGACAACCAGCTACCGTTTGTCGCCCCGCTCGATGAAAGTGCAGTCTTTCAGGATGGCTTTGGACTGTTCACCGGGAAGAACGCCAACGAAGTGGCCGATGACGTGGTGGCGGCGTTGAAGGCGAAGGGGCTGCTGGTGGCGCGAGAGCGCTACCCCCATGTCTACCCGCATTGCTGGCGTTGCAAATCCGAACTAGTGTTTCGGCCGGTGGATGAGTGGTTCATCCGGATGGACTGGCGCGATCGCATTGAGCGGACGGTACCGACGATCAAGTGGATCCCGGCCGAAGGCGAGGCTCGCGAGCTGGATTGGTTGCTCAATATGGGCGACTGGATGATCTCCAAGAAGCGTTTTTGGGGACTGGCGTTGCCCATCTGGGTATGTGACAAGTGCGAACACTTCTCCGTGATTGGCAGCCGAGAGGAATTACAAGCCAAAGCAGTGGACGGCTGGGAAACGTTTGATGGCCACTCTCCCCACCGGCCCTACATCGATGCGGTCAAGATCCGGTGCGAGAAGTGTGGGAGCTTGGCCACGCGAGTTGCGGATGTAGGGAATCCTTGGCTGGATGCTGGCATTGTGCCCTTCAGCACGATGCGTTACTCGACTGACCGGGCGTATTGGGAGAAGTGGTTCCCGGCTGACCTGGTGCTGGAAAGCTTTCCCGGCCAGTTCCGCAACTGGTTTTACTCCATGCTGGCCATGAGCGCGATGATGGACGGGCGAGCTCCGTTCAAAGCCCTGCTGGGGCATGCTTTGGTGCGGGATGCGCGTGGTGAGGAGATGCACAAGTCGAAAGGCAACTCCATCGCGTTTGACGAGGCCGCCGAGGCGCTTGGCGCGGAGGTCATGCGCTACATCTATGCCGAGCAGAAGACTGCGCAGAATCTTAATTTCCCTGACCTGCATCCGGCAGGAAATCCGGGCCAGACCATCGATGGCGAGGCGCGGCGGAAGTTGCTGACTTACTGGAACTGCTACAGCTTCTTCGTGACCTACGCCACGGCCGACAATTGGAAACCGGGCGGGGCTACTCTGCCGGTGAACCATGAATTGGACCGCTGGGTCCTGAGCAGACTTCAACGCCTGGTGGCCGCCGCGCATGATGCTTTTCAAGACTACGAGCACTACAGGGTGGTCGAAGCGTTCCAGGTTTTCGATGAAGAGTTCTCGAACTGGTACTTGCGGCGCTCCCGCCGGCGCTTCTGGCGTAGCGAGAATGAAGCCTACCAGACGCTCTACCGGGTGCTGCTGACGGTCACCAAGGTGATGGCCCCGTTACTGCCGTTTCTGACGGAGGAGATTTACCAGAATCTGGTGTGCTCGGTCGACGCCGCGGCGCCTGAATCGGTACATTTGACGGCTTATCCGCAAGTGGACGCCGGGCTGATTGACGAAACACTGGAGCGAAGCATCGACACCGTGATCCGCATGAAGAACCTTGCACTGAGCCTGCGGACCAAGAGCAAGGTCAAGATTCGCCAGCCCCTCAGCGCCCTGTACGTCAGACCGAGAGACGCCACAGATCGCCAAGTGCTCCAGAACACTGAGTACGTCGCGCAGATTCTGGAAGAGGCCAACATCAAGAGGCTGGTGCTGATCGAGGATGAGGCCACGCTGGTGAGGGTACGGTTAAGGCCGGATGCCAAGAAGATCGGACCACGTGCGGGAAAGCACTTGAAAGCGATCGCGCAGGCATTGGAACAGGCGGTCCCACAGGAAGTCTTGAAGGGCGGCTCCTGCACGGTGCAGGTCGAGGGGCAGCCGTTTGAACTGGCCCCGGACGAAATCATCGTTTCCTACGAGGGTCCTGAGAACCTCACGAGTGGCTCGGACCAGGGGACCTTCATGGCGCTCGATACGACACTGACACCCGAATTGCTGCAGGAAGGTGTGGCCAGGGATTTCAACCGGCTGGTACAGGACCAGCGGAAGGTGCTGAATCTCAATATTTCCGACCGGATTGTGGTCAGCTATTCGGCTTCTCCGCGAATCGCAGAGGCAATCACGGCGCACGAAGCCTACCTGCGCAATGAGTTGCTCGCCGAGCGGCTCGAACTCAGCCGTTCGCCCAACGGTGGGGCGACACTGGCGTTAGGAGGAGAGGAGATTCGGGTCACGATCACCCGCGTGTGACTGTCGTCCTGGGGATGTGTCTGAAAGGTCGAAACCGCGGGAGTCGGAGAAGAGTCTAAGAGTTGTCGACCATGAGCCAACCTCACGTAATGCGCAGGTTTCACTTGCTCATCGCCCTTTCCATCGTGCTGCTGGACCGGGCGACGAAATGGGCGGTGGCGAAAAACATCTCTCTGCACGACGGCATCCAGATCATTCCCGGTTTCTGCCGCCTTACCCACGTCGAAAATCGCGGCGCTGCCTTCGGACTGTTTGCCGACTCTCCCGCGCAATGGAAGATCGCCATGTTGGTGCTGTTCTCCATCGTGGCGCTGGTCGTGGTACTTGCCCTGTTGTGGCGGAACAGCCATGCCATGACGACCACGGGGATTGGCCTGGCGCTCATCCTGGGCGGCGCGGTGGGAAACCTGTGGGACCGGTTGCTTAACGGCCGGGTGGTCGACTTCCTTCTCTTCTACGTCGGGCAATATCAATGGCCCGCGTTTAACGTGGCCGACAGCGCTATCGTTTGCGGGGCGGGATTGCTGGTGATTGAGATACTGTTTGCCAAGACCCCGGCGCACGAAAAGTCCGCGTAAGAACAAACCACAGAGAACACAGGGGAACACAGGAAATCCTCTGTGATATGTGTGCCCTCTGTGGTTGAGTCACACAAACTACGCTGATTTCTTCTGGGCCTGCGCGGCCATGTCAGCGTAGAACTGCTTGGCTCCCTGCTCCATTTCTTCCTGGGTCATGTCCTGGATATGGGTACTGAGGGTCCAGGTGTAGCCATAGGGATCCGCGAAGTTCCCCATGCGATCACCCCAGAACATGTCCATGACCGGCATGGTCGAGGTGCCGCCGGCATCAACGGCACGCTGAAAGGCTGTATCCACGTCAGCGACGTACAAATAAAAGCCGCTGCTTGTGCCGCCCAAGGTCTGCGGAGACTTGCAACCCATGGCGGGGAGTTCATCGTTCAGAAAAATGATCGAGTCCCCGATCTTCAGTTCGGCATGTGTGATCTTGCCGTCGGGGCCGGCCATTCGCATTCGCTCTTCAGCGCCCAGCGCCTTCTTGTAAAAGTCAATGGCAGCCGCCGCATTTCGAACCGTCAAACTGGGAGTAATGGTGTGGAATCCGGTTGGAACTGGCTGACTAGATTTTTTCATAACGTCGCTCCTCCTTAGGATTTGAAGCCAGAGAGAATTCAGACTCGCGGTGTCATTAATTGTATGCTGGCGGCGATAGGGGAAACACTAAAAGTTGTAAAAAGATGATGCATTTTGTCTGTTGGCTGTGCGCGGGAAAGTTCGCCTCAGGGTGTTCCGTAGAGCTGCCGATAGACGTTTTCATTGCGCAGAATATTTTGCACGTATTCGCGCGTCTCAGTAAAAGGGATGGATTCGACGAACTCCTGCGGATCGCGGTATTGGCGTTGTCCCAGCCAGTCCTGCACGCGATCCGACCCGGCGTTGTAAGCCGCCAGGGCATACTCGAAGCTGCCAAATTTGTCGACCATACTGCGGAAATAGCGTGTGCCCAACTGCAGGTTGACTCCTGGGGTGAACAACTGCTGGGTGCTGAAGTGCCGCAGCTTCTCCTGGCGGGCAACGCCTTTCCCCACTTTCGGCAGGAGCTGCATCAGGCCGACCGCGTTGGCGCGGGAAACCGCGTTGGGATTGAACGCTGACTCCTGGCGTATCAACGCAGCGACCAAGTATGGGTCGAGGGCATTGGTCGAGGAGAACCTCTTCACGTCCGACCAGTACGCTTTGGGGAAGAGCCCCTCCCAGTAAGGTCTCGGCAAACTGGGCAAGTCGACGGCAAAGTAGTTTGGTGCCGCCCGTTTCAAAGTTTCGATGGCGGCATCGTAGCGGCCTGCATCCTGGTAGAGGCGGGCCGTTTCTGCGGCCAGCCAGTTCCCTTTCTCCTCGTCGGCCGCGGCGTGCAATTCCCGGACTGCAAAATCTAGTAGCGCGCCATTGGCCAGCAATTCCGCCTTCTGTACGCGCAGATTGTCTGCGGGCACAACGTCGGCGGTAATCCGATCGGAAGCATTGATGGGAGGCACGTGATCAAGCAGCAGGTAGTGTGGCGGATCGCCGATGCCCTTGATCTTGGACAGCCTTTGCCGCGCCAGTTCGCCGTAGTAGTAGTTCCGGTATCTCTGCCCCAGTTTCAGATAGAAAGCCCGCGCCATGGCAGGATCGTTGTCCTCTTCGGCTAGCCGCGCACGCCAGTAAAGGGCGGCCGGGGCCTCCGAGGACGTCGGATACAAAGCAATCTGGTTCTCGAACCCCTGGCGGGCTTCCGCTTGCCGGCTTTGGCGTAAGCTCAGCCACGCCGCTTTCCAGTGTGCGTAGGAGGCCCGGCCTCCGTTGGGAAAGCGTTGCTGGAGCTCGCGATACGCGTCGATGGCACGGTCGTAGTCACGCCGTAGCAGGTAAATGTTCCCGGCGGAAAGCAGTGCCTGCTCCAACCAGGTGCTGGTGGGAGCGATCTGCCGCAATTGCTCGACGATGTGGAGAAAAGTGTCGTCGTCATTCGCGCCGCGTGCGATTTCTCCCAGGTTGAAAAGGCGTTGCGCGTTGAGCGCGGGCGGAGAGCTGGGAAGAGACTCCAGAATCTTTCGGGCTTCACGATTCTGCCCGGCACGGCGCAAGGACTCGGCCAGAGCGAGCTCGGTCATGGGCCGCTCGTCCGGACTGATCTCTCCCAGCAGTTGGCGATATTCATCGGCAGCCTGCCCGTACTGCTTGCCCTTGACCAGCAGGTCGGCCCGCGTTCGGCGCGCCTCCAGTCCGGGCGGCGGCGCCTGGGATGCAGTTGCCAACCTGCCAAGATCGCCTTGCACCTGGCTCGCCTCCCAGCTGAGGGGCATGGTGTAGTACAAATTTCTGAAAATGGCCAGGGCCTTCGCGGACTGACCGGCTGCTTCGTAGGCGCGACCGAGAGCCAGCTCAAGGTCAGCACGGACCGGTTGCCGGTCATTTTCCAGCAAATCCACAGCTTCGGAGGCCCGTCCATCTGCCAGCAATGCATTGGCATACACGATGTGCCCATCCCTGATGAGCAGTGACTCGGGATACGACTTGTCGAACCCGCTGAATGTGGCGATGGCTTCCGCCAGACGCCCGGTCTGCTGGTAGGCAGTGCCCAGGTAGTAGCTGACGTAGTCTCCGAAGTCGCCAGCTCGCGGCTTGGCCCGATTTAGGGGATCAATGGCCCGGGCGTAGTCGTGATCAAGAATGTGCGCATAGCCGATCACCAACCACGCCAACGCACCCGCATCCTCCTTCGAATGCCGCACCGCGTACCCTTGCACTCCCGCATAGGCAGCTGGAGTGCGGTCCTGGAGGAGCTGCCGCGCCATGGATTTCAAGGTGGCAGATGCCACAAAAGCCTGACGCATGCGGCGAAGCCGCGGCGATGTCCGTCGGCGTGGTTTGGCGGCCGAGGTGGTTGGCTTGCTTTTCTGCTTCGGGCTGGACTGGGCGTGCTGGGTTCTGACCTGGATGGCACCAGCAATCTGGACGAACGCACTACTCCAGGAAATCAGGAGGATCAGAATGAAGAAGAATTGCCGACGGCCAGCCACTCGCTTCCATTATCTTCTTTTTTCTTGCCTGCGAAAGTATTTCTTAGTGATGGAAGTTCGGCCCGAGCAGTGACGCATCGTCTTCCGCGAGGCTGCGGATCAACTCGTTGCTGAAGTGGTCCATGCTGACCGCGACCGTGCTGCCGTAGCGTTTCATGTAGGTGGAGCGGCTCTTCTCGATGTCTTCTTTCAGCCGGTCGTACAGGTCTTTGTTCTTGCGGCCCTCGGCGACTTTGGCCTGGTTGTAGAGTTTGACCTCATCCATCAGCAAGCGGGCAAAGCGTTGCGCCTTACGGTGTACATCAGCATCCTCGACCGACATCTGGGCGAAGGCATCGGTAGCAGGCGCCGCCGCCGCGGCAGTTGGTCCGGAGGGAACGGCCACGGGTTCGGCGCTCGCTGCCATGACCGCTTCGGTGGGAGCTTCAACCGGAGCAGCCACCGCATGCAGAGGCGCGTGGGCCGCAAAGGGGTCAGAAAAAGACTGGGCCGGCGCCTGTACAGGAACCGGCGCACTCTCGAATCTGTCCGCACTGCTACCTTCCCCGGCGCTCTCCTTGGCAGCCTGCTTTCGAAGGGATGCGACCTCAAGCCAGGCGCTGGTGGCAGCTACCAACAGTTCCAGCGCGGACGAGTCCATCTTCCCACCGGAGTCGGTTCCCGCGTCGGCATATACCAGCGCGGCAACCTTATCCTTGAGATGAAGCGGCAGCAGCAACACCTGGTCTTCGGCCGGCGCTCCGAACTGCGAGATGAACTTGGGATCCATGTCAGTGGTACGAGCGGTAACCGCAGTACGACTTTGTAGAACTTGCGCGGGCGCGACGCAACTTACGTCCAAGGCAAAATCCTTGAGGTCACCGTTGTTGTCGAAGGCGCGTCCCTGCCAACCGGTGGCAGTGCCGGCTTTCACGACGAATAGAGCGCTTCTCCCGCAATAACCATCTGTACCGTCGAGTAGGGCGCGCAAGATTTCTTTTTGCGTCGTGCCAGTGTGAATCGAGGAAATCGCCTTCAGTAGATCGGCAGCGTTGCTGCTCCCGGACCCGGAGGCCCCTCCCAGGAACGGCCGTACTTCCTCGAGGACCTGCTTGACCAATACTTCCTGCAATTGGGGAAGATGACTCTCCAGGACCTGGGCCACAACCTTTTCGACGACTTTCTCAATTCGCTTTTTCTCTGCCATGGCTAGCTGATCATTAGGGCGCGGGACGAGGATTTACCCGTTTTCCCCCTGCAAAGTTCTGATTATAGGCTGTCTGCTAGGACTTTCTGGTGTGACGTTGGTACCTGTTCTACCGCGGAAGGGGCGATTCGGGGGGATTTAGCGTAAACCTGGCAGCTTGGGAAACGTCAAAACAGTTACACGCACAGGCCGGTTACCAAGTAGAATAACAATTCCGCTTCTGGCCCGGGTGTGAAAATTGTTGCATCGGATGCAGAATGAGCACCATCCAACCCAAAGTGAGTGAGCCGGTCAGCGATGAACTGACACTGGTTCAGGCGGCCAAGGCGGGAGACGTCGGGGCCTTCGAGGAGTTGGTCCGACGTTACGATCGGAACGTTTTCCGGATCGCCCAGCACATCACGCAAAACCGCGAGGATGCGGAAGACGTGGTGCAGGATGCGTTCCTGAAGGCGTACGGAAACCTGAACCAGTTCCAGGGGCAGTCGAAGTTCTACACCTGGCTGGTGCGCATTGCGGTCAACGAGGCGCTGATGAAGTTGCGCCGTCGCCGGCCGGAGCGCATGGTGTCGCTGGATGAAGAAGTCAAAACGGAAGAAGACTCGCTTCCGCGTGAGGTTGCAGATTGGAGTCCTAACCCTGAGCAGCAGTATAGCCAGGCGGAGTTGCGGGACATTTTGACCCGCACGATCCAGGGGCTGCCGGCGACTTTTCGTACCGTGTTTGTTTTGCGCGACGTAGAAGGTCTTTCGACCGAGGAAACGGCCGATGCGCTGGACCTGAGTGTTCCGGCAGTGAAGTCGAGGTTGCTGCGTGCGCGATTGCAATTGCGGGAACGGCTGAGCCGTTACTTCCAAAGACGCGAGAGCGCAGAGGCAAGACCGAAACATGCGAGCGGAGATGGCTACCAGTGAAGTGCTCTGAATTTTTACAAGAGCTGACCAATTACCTGGACGGGGTCATTGACGACCGTACAAAGTCCGAGCTGGAAGACCATCTTGCTTGGTGTCACAACTGCTACGTGGTCTGCGATACCACCAAGAAGACCATCGAGATCTACCGCGATTCCCAGTTGTACGAACTTCCTGAAGACCTCCGCAGCCGGCTCCGTTCGGCAATCGTTTCCAAGTGTCATGCCAAGAAAAGGGCTGGCCCGGAGAGACCGTAAATTGATCGGGCGAGCTTCTAGTTGCACGATCGGTATTCGGCACCTCATTTTCGAATACTTGAACTCGTGCTGTTGATTTCAAGGGTGCGCGCCGCGAAGAAATTCAGTGCTTTCCACCCGGTTCCCCTCTAATTCCTTGTTCCGCAAGCGCTTCCAAGCGGCCGAAACTACACTTCCCGATTCGGGTTTGCCTTAGGGAAGACACGAACCTTTTGTAATCGAACTGAATCTAACGAAGTGCAGGGAGCACGGCGCGAATCTTCCTGAAGAGAAAAGGCTTGCAGCTGGGCTCTGTGGAGAGGACGAAAGATGATTGGCAAATTGTTCGATGCCGTTTTTGGCTGCTGGCATGGTCATTACAGCTTCCCGATTAGCACTCGTTCCGGATCCCGCCGCAGTCAAGCGGCTTCCCTCACCGGGACCTACGTGGTGTGCCTGGATTGTGGCAAAGAGTTGCCCTACGACTGGCAGGAGATGAAAGTCATCGGCACACCGTCTGAGCAGCGCCACTATGTGCGCTCGCTGGCCACCAAAGAGGCCGCGTAAGTTATCGAGTTTGACAGCAGCGAAGAGCCGCGACGGAAGTCGCGGCTTTTTTGTCGTTATGGGGCCGGAACAGGGTTATACTGCTCCCTGCAAGCTGGGGCTCCCACCTTTCTTGCCATGCCAGACGTCACCGTCTGACCCTGATAACCACAGTAGGCGTGTCTGGTCCAAACCAAAGGGGAGGCTTGGGATGAGGGCAATCGTTTCTCACACTGCGCAGTCAGAGTATCGATCGATCCATCTCATTCAACGTGCCCTGGGCGCGAGGTTCAGTCTGGCGGTGTTCGCTTTCTGCTTGATTGTGTTTTCCGCAGCCTTGAGCCAGACGCGACCTTCTTCCCCGCCTCGATCCTCTCCTCTCAACTCGATGGCTTCGATGTCGTTAATGGGAGAAGGCCCCACCTTGACGTTGTCGCTTTACGACGAAAATCATGCCCTCCTTGACCAGCAAGCAGTCGTGAAGCTGACCAACAAGACGACCCAGAGTGTATTTTGGCAGACCACCCAGAGCCGGTCGGCGGCGACGTTCACTAACCTGAAAGGCGCGGAATACGAGCTAGAGGTGAGTGCTGCCGGATATGTTCCCGGACGCCAGGCCGTGAGCCTGCTCGACGAAGACAGAAGCCGTCCGCTGGAAGTCGTCCTTCGGGCTGATCCAGATTCACCGGATCGCCGCCCCCAACAAGGCCAGCCCCTGCCTGGGAAGGTCCGAAAGAATCTTGCGCGCGGGGTCGAAGAACTCAAGGCCGGCCGGCTGGCGGAATCGCAGAAGAAACTAACAGCAGCATATAAGAAGGCGCCATCCAACGCGGAAGTGAACTACTTGCTCGGCGCACTGTATTTTCAGAAGAAGGATTTTGCGCACGCTGAGGCCTACCTCGCCGCCGCGGTCAACCTTGATCCGCAGAATCTGCAGGCGCGGATCCTCTTAGGGCGGTTGCAATTGCAGGACAAAAGGTACGAAGCCGCGCGGCTAACTCTGGAACAAGCCGTTACGGTCAATCCGGAGAGCTGGATGGCCCGGAGCCTGCTGGCTGACGTTTACCTGAAGCAGGAGCAGCCAGAGAAGGCGAAACAGCAGGCCGAACTGGCAATGGAAAAGAGCCACGGCGCCGACAATTCTGCCCAGTTGGTATTGGCCGAGGCGTTAGCGCACTTGGGGAAAAAGCAAGAAGCCATTCAGGCTTTACGTGCCTACATACAGAGCGAGCCTGCCAATCGCACCGTTCCTGAAGTCCAGAAGCTGGTTCAGGACCTAGAGAAGCCGGAAAGCGAATCGGTGGCCACCTCAGCCTCCTCAACGAACCCCATTGAATTGTCGGGCATGGATCAGCTCATCGCTGCCACCACGCCTAAGCCGTCTCTCGGAAACTGGCAGCCCGGAGGCATCGATGACCATAAACCGGCGGTAACTGCGGGCGTAAGCTGTCCCGCGGAAGCGGTGATCGACGGGGCCGGCAAGCGGGTGAAGGAATTGGTAGATGGGCTAGCTCGATTCGACGCTATCGAAAGCATGCTGCACGAGGACCTGGATGAATTGGGCCTTCCCAAGAGCAAAGTTTCCCTCAAGTTCGATTACGTCGCCTCGATCAGCGAAAAGAAGCCCGGCATCCTCCTAGTAGATGAGTTTCGTAACTGGCATTCGCAAGCGGAGGACTTTCCCGATCACATCGCCACCCGGGGATTGCCCGCACTGGCGTTCGTCTTCCATCCATCGGTGCGCGGCAACTTCGAGATGAATTGCGAAGGACTGGGCACGTGGGACGGGGCGTCAACCTGGCTGGTGCGTTTTCAGCAGCGAGAGGACAAGCCCCACAACACGCAAGAGTATGTGGTAAACGGCAAGGTCTATCATGTGAGTGTGAAGGGACGTGCCTGGATCGCGGCGGATACCTACCAGATTGTGCGCTTAGAGTCCGACTTGGTGCGGCCGATCCCCGAGATCCAGCTGTTCAGCCAGCACTGGACCGTCGATTACGGTCCGGTAAAATTCCCTCGGCAGAACGAGGAACTCTGGTTGCCCAAGAATGCCGAGCTTTACTTCGACTTCCTGAAGCACCGCTACTTCCGGCGCCACAGCTTCGACCACTTCATGCTGTTCTCGGTGGATACGGAGGAGAAACGCAAGGAACCTAAAGTTGAGCCGGAACCGGACCAGGACACAAAGCACAGACCGCGAGGGCTGGGGACCATCGTGATTGCAGAATTTCCGGGGAGCGCGGGTCCGCGACCCTAGTTCTTGCTGTCGTCCCTACAGAAACAACAAAGGCCGCGATAGCTCGCGGCCTTTTCTAAATCCGCGTAAATCCGCGGCGGATACGAATTTTTAGTTCTTGCTGTCGTCCCTGCGCTTGAGTGTTGGACGGTCGTCGTCAGTGGACGACTTGTCGTCCTTTCCGTTCTTGTCAGTGGACGACGCACGGCGCAGGCTGGGTTTCCCACCTTCTTTCAGATCGGTCAGCTTGCGGCGGTTCTCGATTGCGGCCAGCCGGGCCTTCACCTCGTCGAACTCCGACGTGGTTACGGTGTACTCTGGCCGAGCGGGCAAAATGGTCGCAATCTCCTTCTGCGAGGACTCAATGCGGTCCGGGGTCTGCGGATGTGTGGCAAAAGCCTTGTCGAGGGTCCCCGGCTTCTTCTTCTCCAGCGCCTGGACCTTCTCGAAGAAGGCCACGAAGGCCTGCGGATCGTAGCCTGCCTTGTACATATATTGCAGCCCGAGGTAGTCGGCTTCGGCCTCAAAGCCGCGCTGGAAGCTCACGAAGGTCAGTGGCAATCCGATGCCTGCCGCGGAGCGGACTGCATAACCAATGCCGCCGCCCACGAAAATAAGAGGAATGGTGCTGATATTGGCGAGATTCGCCCGGGTCATCTGACGGGTAATGTGACGAGCGCAGACGTGCGCAATTTCATGGGCCATCACGCCCGCGAGTTCGGCTTCTTCGTCCGCCGCCAGGATCAGTCCGCTATTCACGTAAAAGAAGCCGCCGGGCAGCGCCATGGCGTTGACCACATCCGAGTCAATGACCTTGATGGTGAACGGCACCTGCGCATCGGAGTTGCGGACCAGGTTCTGACCGACGCGGTTCACGTATTCCGTGACCACCGGGTCGGTGATCATCTTGGAGCTGGATTCCACCATCTGAGCGTACTGCTTGCCCATCCGGACCTCGCCCTCAATGGAGTACCAGTTGCCCAAGCCGCGACCACCCATCTTGCGGTTGCCGATGGCGTCCACGTCATTCTTGCCACCGTCGTGCTTGACCTTGCTGGGATCGGCAGGCTCGGCGAGGGGCGGGCTCTGTTTGGTCGGGGCCTGGGCGGTGGAATCGTCTGCTGGCGTGTTCTGGTCGCCACTCTGCGCTCCGCCCCCGCCCTGGTCGCTGGGAGCGCTGGCGGTGGGAGCAGGCTGGCTGCTGGGGGTGGTGCTTCCCGAGCCCGAAGTCTGGGCAGCGGCAAAGCTAAAGGTCAAAAAGGCAGCCGCAACAAGCAAAATGCGCAGTTTCATAAATACTCCGTTATCCCACCCCGACGGGGCCCAATTGGATTATACCCCTGCGTCGTACACACCGAAGCCTGGGAATCCCTATGAGTTAGGACGCAAATGGGGGTAAGAAGGTTATCCGGACCTGTAAAACCGCAATTCCTTTGCGGACTCTGCGGCCGCTCTCGGCGGTCTCGGCGTTTAAAAGTCTTTGATGGGACTATGCGAACACCAAGTCCTAGATCGCAGAGCTCGCAGAGGCCACCCGCGGAGAGCGCGGAGAAGCCCAGCGGGGAGCAAACGGAATCACTACCCGACATAGGGGGAGCTTGCTATCCCGCCTCCTCAGTCGTACCATGGCGCGTTCCTAACCCTCAGGAGGCGTGTTATGCTCGATCGCCGCCGCTTTCTCGGTGCCAGTGCCACTGGACTGGCCGCAACCCTGGCTTTCCGACCAAGCTTGTTCGCGCAGCTCGCCAAAGCGCCCGCTTCCCTGCCCGAGCTCAGCCTCTACGACAAGAACGAAGACGCCTATTGGGCCGAAATGCGCAAACAGTTCCTGATCCCGGAAGAGGAAGTGTACTTGAACAACGGAACTGTAGGGTCGAGTCCGGCGCCGGTGCTGCGTGCCATTTTCGAGGGATACAACACAACCGAGAGGCTGGACCAACAGGACCCGGAGGACTATCCCATTTGGGGCTACGCCGCCTGGAACGAATTCCGCGATCCCCTGGCCGAGTTTGTGGGCTGCAAGCGCGACGAAATCGCTCTCCTGCGCAACGCCACCGAGGCTAACAGCTACATCGCCAACGGAATTGACATGAAGGCCGGGGACGAAGTGGTAATGACGGACCAGGAGCATCCCGGAGGCGAAGGGCCGTGGGAGCTGCGAGCCAAACGCTATGGGATCGTGGTCAAGAAAGTTCCATTACCGAAGCCGGTAAGAGACCCCAACCAGGTGCTCAACCTTTTCAGCGATGCCATCACTCCAAGAACGCGAGTGATGTTCTTCAGCCACATCACGACGTATAGCGGTGTTGTGCTGCCGGTGAAGGAGCTCAGTGCCCTGGCTCGTTCCAAGAGCATCTTGTCGGCGGTAGATGGCGCTCACGTGCCCGGAATGATGCGTTTCAATCTGCATGAACTCGGTTGTGACATGTATTCCTCGAGTCCGCACAAGTGGCTGCAGGCGCCCAAGGGGTCGGGCTTCTTGTATGTGCGCGATGAAGTCATCGATCGGGTATGGAACACGATTGCCACCGAAGGCTGGGACGAGCCGAAGATTCGCGCCGAGCGGTTCCAGCGGATCGGATCGTCCAATGTGCCGGCTCTATGGGGACTGCGGGCGTCCATCAAGCTGGCCAATGACATCGGGATGGACAGAATTGAGCGGCGGCACCGGCAGCTCTGCGACTACATTCTGGCGGAGATGATCAAGCGCGGTGCGGAGTCGTGGACTTCCCCGGACCCGGCCATGCGCTGCGCGATTGCGACGGTCAACGTGCCACCGATCGATCGAATCAACCTGGAGAACTCGCTGTGGAAGCAGCACAAGATTCGTATCCGTGGCGGGAACCCGTCCAAGCTGCGGCTGTCGACGCCGTACTATCTGTCGAAGAAGGACATCGACAGGTTCCTGGAGAAGTTTGACGGGTACAAGCGGGAGAAAAGGCTGAGCTAACGGATCCTGTTGTTTCCAGGCCGATTCCGGCCGTCTTCAGGTTCGTACCGACGCGTTGGAGGAACGCCTGCTAACGTTGTTGAATATTATACGTCTTTCTCAATGAATACTATACTAACAGCATGTTTACAGCTCCAAAGCGACATGTCATTAGATCGGATAAGCAATTAAGGGTCCTGGTGTCTGCCGCACGCCAGGAGATCGTCGACGTCATGGCCGACCTCGGCACGGTGTCCGTGGCAGAGATCGCTGCGGCTTTAAGGCGCCCGGCGGATGCGCTCTACTTCCATCTCCGCACGCTGCAGCGGGCTGGCTTGGTGAAGAAGGCCGGTTCCCGACGCCGTGGCGGACGCCTGGAGGCTCTCTATCGCACGATATCCCCGGAACTCTTTTTGCACTACGAACCGGCCAGCGCCATGAACCGCCGTGCAGTGACTGCCATTGTAAGTTCGATGTTACGCCTGGGCGTTCGCGACTTTCGGCGTGCTTTTGGTCGTTCTGAGGTCGTCGTCTCCGGTCCCCAACGGGAGTTATGGGCCTGGCGCAAGGCAGCTCGCCTGACCCTCCCCCAGGTAGCTGCCCTGAACCGTCAGATCCAGGATCTTGCGCACAGCATGTCGCAACCTCAAGGTAAAGGTCGACTTTTCGGGGTGACGGTACTGCTCGTGCCGCTTGACCGTCCGGGTCGCAGTAGAAAGGAAAGACCACGCGCACAGCGCAGGAGGAAGTAATGATTCGCACCGCATGGATCACCATCATACTGGTCTTATCGGTCTGGAACCTACAAGCTGCCGCCCAACAATCGGCGGGCACCACGCCACTATCTCCCACCTGCGCGTCGGGAGCCTTTCTCGTCTTTGAATCCGGAAAGCTGGCCGGCGTGGACTGGGTCGAAGCTCACGGCAATCAAATCCACACCCATACCGTTCTGACCGAATCCCGAATCATCGACGCGACCATCGACGTTCGTCCTGACCAGACCGCAAGCCACTCTTCGGTGACCCTGTCGGCCGCGGGGGGTGAACCGGGCATGTCCAGCACTAGAGAACTGGGCGAAGGTGCGATCTACTGGTCTGACATGATTCCAAGCTCCGTGGCACAGGCGGTGGCCCGTGCTCGCGTTCTGAATCAGCCATCTTCCAACATTCCGGGAGCTTCGCTTTACACCGACACCCGGGCCGAGATAGTCGTTGACCGAATCGATCCGACCGACTGGGTTTTGACTGTTCACAACAAGCGTTATCACGTGTTGACCGATGAACACGGTTGCATGCTGTCGGCGATCCTGCCAGACTACGGCGTCACCATCGAACGCCGCACCAACTTTTCACCCGAACAGTACCCGCTGTGGCCGCCATATGCGGCCCCTCAGGATGGCGCCTACCGGGCAGCGGACGTTTCTATTCGCGTACCCCGGGGCCACGTACTGGCAGGCACTCTCACAACGCCTGCGGTGCGGAAACCCATGCCTGCCGCCGTGCTCATTACCGGCCTATCCCCGAGCGAGCGGAATGGCGGCCAGCCTCCATGGATGCCGTTGCGAGACCTGGCGGACGCGCTCACCCGCGCCGGCATCGCGGTGCTGCGCGTCGACGACCGCGGAATCGGAAAATCCACTGGCGACCACACGCCCTCCACCACTCTCGACGAAGCCGACGATGTGCAGACGGAAGTGGCCTGGCTCCGAACCCAACCCGGCATCGATCCCAAGAGAATTGCGCTGGTGGGCTACAGCGAGGGCGGTCTGATCGCCCCCATCGTTGCATCGCGCGATCCGAAGATCGCCGCAATTGTCACGCTGGCCGGGCCGGGCGTTTCGGGATCAGAGCTGGCCCACTATCAGATTGAGCAGGCCGTGTTACACGATCCCAGCATTGTTCCTGGCGATCGGGAGAAAGAGATTGCCAAGCAGCTTGCCGAGCCTCTCAGCCCCCGTGAGCGCAGCTTCCTGGCCTTGGATCCAATCGAGTTTGCCGCGCGCGTGAAGTGTCCGGCCCTGATTATCCAAGGCGCGAACGACTTGCATGTTCCCCTGCGCTCAACGGAAAGACTGGCTGCTGCCATGCGTGCCAACGGAAACGCCGATGTCACCGTGCGTATCTTTCCCGGAGTGAGCCACTCCTTGCTCCCGGACCCGCTGGGCCCAAGCAGCGGCTGGGTCTATCTTCCCGGATTCCTGACCTCGCCACCATTGCTCGACGCGATGAAGCAGTGGACGGCGGAGAAGTTGCACGCCGCAGGGGGACACTGAGCAGGTCGCTGCGAAGAAGCTTCAAATTGCAGGGAACTGATTACGCCTCAGTCGTAGTATTCCAGCCCCAGGTGTGTGATCAGCTCTTCGCCGCGCAGGTGGCGCAGGGTGTTCTTCAGCTTCATCAACTGAATGAACAGGTCGTGTTCGGGATAGAGCCCGGGTGCGGTCATCGGTGATTTGAAATAGAAGCTGACCCACTCCTGGATGCCGAGGCCACGCAGTTCAGCGCTGCGTTTTGCGAGATCCATGAACAGCACCAGATCGAGCACGATGGGTGCGGCGAGGATGGAATCGCGGCAGAGGAAGTCCACCTTGATCTGCATGGGGTAGCCGAGCCATCCGAAGATGTCTATGTTGTCCCAACCCTCTTTGTTATCACCGCGTGGCGGGTAATAGTTAATGCGAACCTTATGAGTGAAGTTGCCGTAGAGATCAGGATACAGCTCAGGCTGCAGAATATGCTCGAGCACCGACAGCTTGGATTCTTCCTTGGTCTTGAACGACCCTGGGTCGTCCAGAACCTCGCCGTCGCGGTTACCTAGAATGTTGGTAGAGAACCAGCCGGCGAGGCCCAAAAGGCGAGCTTTGAATCCCGGCGCCAGGATGGTTTTCATCAGCGTCTGCCCGGTCTTGAAGTCCTTGCCGCAGATGGGAGCTTCGTTCTGTCGCGACAACTCGTGCATGACAGGGATATCAACGGTGAGGTTAGGAGCGCCATTGGCGAACGGTACGCCTTCCATCAGCGAGGCGTAGGCGTAGATCATCGAGGGCGCAATGTTTTCGTCATTCTGGGTGAGGGCCTTCTCGAACGCCTTGACCGACTGATGGGCAGCGCTGGGCGTGATGAACGTTTCCGTGGAGCCGCACCAGATCGTCACCAGGCGCGTGGCTCCGGACTTTTTCTTGAAGTCGCGTATGTCGGCGCGGACCTGCTCGGCGAGATCCATCTTGTGCTTGCCCTTCTTAACGTTCGGCCCGTCAATCTTCTTCACGTAATTGCGGTCAAAGACCGCTTTACGAGGCGTGATGGAGCTCAGGAAGGGCTTGACCTGGTCGAGTAGTTCCCTTTCGAGAACGCCGGCCTTGGATGCCGCCGTGTACATGTCGTCTTCAAAGATGTCCCAGCCGGTGAAGACCAAGTCGTCGAGTCCGGCGAGGGGGACAAATTCCTTGATCTTGGGAGAGCGCGCGTCCGTACGCTTGCCCAGGCGGATGGTGCCCATCTGGGTGAGCGAGCCGATGGGCTTGGCGATGCCTTTGCGCACGGCCTCGACGCCGGCCACGAAAGTGGTGGCAACGGCGCCCATGCCGGGGATCATGACGCCGAGCTTGCCCTTGGGGGCTTGAATCTCGCTGCCGCTGTGCTTCTTGTCTGCGATTGGTGCATGCTTCCGCTGAGTCGCCATCGGGTGGCCACGTCCTTATGAGAATCTTGGGATTAAGGCAAACAGGTATGTTCTCGCACTTGCGAGGAAAATTGCAACCAAGCGAGGTGGAAAGCGAAAGATGAGAGTTCAATGGCGCAAGGCGGGAATTGAGTGGGAGGTGAGAACCACGACAGAACGCTGCCTTTCTTTCGGCGTCCTCGGTGTGCTCCGCGGTTAAGAGCTTTCACTTCCCTTCCAGATCGACTGCCTTCAGTGGCAGGTCCCAATGGGCATCGAGGATCTCGAAGCGGCGCTGTTCTTCGCGAGTGTAGGTTTCCTGGTCGGGCCAGAGCTGCTTCTTCAATGCGTCTTCATCATAAGGGTCGTTGGCCACAGCCGCGTTCTTGAACACAATGGTCACCCGATAGTCCCAGCGGCTGTCTTCGGTCGTGTGATAGCGCGGCTGGTCCATCCACACTTTGAGCATTCGCCCCACTTCAACTTCTTTCTTCAGGAGCGGATAGTGGTTCTTTTTAAAGAGCTTTAGGAATTCGTCAGCGTGGCCCCATTTGGCCTTGTAGTAGTACTCGACGACAAAGGGCTTTTCGGCGGCAGCCTGACCGTAACTGAGGGGGACGGTCGTCAGAACGAGAACTGCAAGCAAGCTCGACAATGCGTGCAAGTGTTTCATCGTGGTCTCCGGCTTAGAAAGTTGTTATCACTTGAAAAGGGAACAATATTGAAAACCAGTTCTCTGTTCTCAGGAAACAGTTCTCAGACTGATTTACTCTGCGGCGCTGATTCTATTCTGCCAATGCGACCAGGCAAACCAGATGATGCCCGCGGCCAGTGCAATTCCGATGACGGCATCGAACTGGTGGAAATACCTGCCCAACTCGCGCCAGTGTTCACCCAGCTTCACGCCCAACCATGCCAGGCCGAAACACCAGGGCCAGGAGCCGACGAAAGTGTAAATGTGAAACCGCCCGCGCGGCATGCGGGCGATTCCCGCGGGCAGCGCGATGAACGTACGAATTACCGGCAGCAGACGAGCTATAAAGACAGCGAGGTATCCCCAACGGGCAAAGAAGTGGTCTGCCCAAGCGATCTCGCGGCGGGTCAGGAGAATCCAGCGACCGTATTTTTCCACCAGAGGACGGCCGCCGTAGCAGCCGATCTCATAGGCCACCAGCGATCCCAGATTGCACCCCAAGGCACCCGCCGTGGCCACCCAGAACAGCTTCATGGTGCCCTCGTACACCAGGTATCCGGCAAAGGGCATGATCAGCTCAGAGGGCAGAGGAATACAGGCCGACTCGATCGCCATGAGAACGGCAATTCCGCCATAGCCCGTGGCCACGATGACCGACTTGATGAAGACAAACAGAACAGCAAGAATTTTTTCTGTCATGCGGAATCAGATTGCACGTACCGACGGGCGGGGACGCCCGTCCTCCGTCGGGAGAGCTAGAACGACCCTTCCTGTGTGAAAGTAAAGCCGGGCAGCGAAACGCCATCGGCGCTCTTGGCCACTTTCACTCGCACCGTAGGAGCGTCCGGGGCCGTCACCTCGGCGGGCCGCAGCACCGCATATTGCGTGAACACCTCACTGTAGACCTTGGTGACGAGATAGTCCTTCCCATCCCCGTCTTTGCGCCAGACTTGCCCGAGTTTAATGGACTTGACCGCCACGGGAGCCTTTCCTCAGCTGTTGTTGGGTCAGTTCCAGACTACCTAGGGCGCAGGTTCGCGTCAATTGCTGCGGTGATGCTACCGCAGGCCACCCAAACCGGGCAACATTTCCTTCTGATAAGATTTTGGTTCGGCCGGACAGGAGAAGAGCTTCATGCCGCGCGGCGTTGTGCCCCGACAACCAGCGAAGACCGGACGCCAGGAAGGCGCGCGTTCAAAGGCCCGTGGAGCGACGGGCGTCCCCGCCCGTCCAGCCCGTGGCAAGACCCTATCAGCGAAGCAGCCCAGTCGAAGCGTCGGCGATCGCTACAATCCGCTGGCGCCCGGGCGCATCGCGGAAATTCTCAAGCGGCTCGACCAACTTTATCCCAACGTCACCTGTGCCCTGACTCACAGAAGCGCGTGGGAACTGCTGGTGGCGACGATACTCTCTGCTCAATCCACGGACGCCAACGTCAACCGGGTCACGCCCGAGCTGTTTCGGAAATATCCGACGGTGCAGGACTTTGCGGCACTGACGCCCGAACAGCTTCAGCCCGATGTCCGGTCTACCGGGTTCTTTCGCAACAAATCGAAATCGGTGGTCGGCGCGGCCAGGAAAATCGTGGCTGATTTCGGCGGCGAAGTTCCGGCCGAGATGGAGGAGTTGCTCACTCTACCTGGAGTCGCTCGGAAGACCGCGAATGTCGTTCTTGGGACGTGGTTCGGCAAGGCCGACGGTGTGGTCGTGGACACGCACGTCACCCGGATATCGCGGCGACTGGAACTGACCAGGAACGCGGACGCACCCAAGATTGAGCAGGATCTGATGAGGGTGATTCCACAGGCGAAGTGGATTCTGTTCGCCCACCAGATCATCTGGCACGGGCGCAAACTGTGCATCGCGCGCCGGCCGAAGTGCGCCGAATGCCCGCTGGAGAACCTGTGCCACGCTGCCGACAAGACGTGGAGCACAGTGGAGATTCATAAGAACGCGAAGCCCTAGTCCCCGCCGCTTGTCATGCTGAGCGTAGTCGAAGCATCCCTACTGACTCCTAGATCCAAGCGCCGGTGAACACAAGTAGCGATCTTTCGACTGCGCGGCTGAGTCGCGTTAGCGACTCAGCCACTCCGCTCAAGATGACAGGAATCCCTCTGTTAGACTTTTCTGAGACTTCAACTTCTATGCGCACTCTCATCCTCTTTGCTATCGTCGTAATCATGAGCACTCTTGCCACCGCCCAGACTCTGCCCGTACCCAAAGCCATTACCGATCCCAAGCTGATCACCTCCAAGCCCAACGCCAACGTGGAGCAGTTCCAGCAGAATCTGTCGATCGAACGGCTCTACATGACGCGGCAGGTAGGGCGCGCTTCGTGGTCCCCTGACGGCAAAACAATCGTTCTTGTGACGAATATCAGCGGGCGTAACAATCTGTGGGTCGTGCCGTCCGAGGGTGGCTGGCCGACGCAGCTTACGGTGAGCGATCAGCGGCAAACGGCTCCGACATGGTCGCCTGACGGGAGATGGATCGCCTACATGTCGGATTATGACGGCGACGAGCAATGGGACATCTTCATGGTCTCGCCGAAGACGGGGCAAGTCGTCAACCTTACTCACACTCGGGAGATCGCGGAAGAGAATCCCCGCTGGTCGCCCGACAGCCGCTACCTGGCGTATACCGTCAAACCCAAGACTTCTTCGGTCTACGAAATCGACGTCTTCGATATGCTGATGCGGGACGTCAAGCACGTGACCACGAGCACTCCCGCCGACAAAGTAAACGACAATCCGATCTGGACGCACGATGGCAAGCACATCGTTTACACGCAGTCGCAGGCCAAGGGTACGGATTCGAATATCTTCATGGCTGAGGTTGCAACCGGCGAGAGCACGCTGCTTACGCCGCACGGGGGAGAGCAACTTTACCGTGCGGATGATATCTCTCCGGAAGGCAAAACTCTGCTGATCACATCGAATGCGGCGAATGGCTACGACAACGTTGGATTGCTCGACATTGCAAGCAAAAAGATTTCCTGGCTGACCAAAGACAAGTGGGAGATCAGCGGCGGCAATTTCTCTCCCGACGGCAAGTCTGTGACCTGGACCGCCAATGTAGACGGCAACAGCGACCTCTATCTGTACAACCTCGCCAGCGGCACCACCAAAGTACTGCCTCTGCCTGTGGGTGTGAACACGTCTGCTGGCGAGCAATCGGCATTCAGTCACGACGGCTCGCGTCTTCTATACAACCACAACGGACCGAATGCTCCGGGGGATCTGTGGGTTTATCACGTGGCGACCGGAAGGTCGCTTCAGGTCACGCATTCTCTGGTAGCAGGGGTACGGTCGGAGGACATGGTTGAGCCGTTCCTTGTCCACTACCCCAGCCGTGATGGCAAGTGGATGATCTCGGCATTCGTTTATGTCCCCTACAACATGGTACGCAACGGGCAGAACGCGGCCATCGTGTATGTGCACGGCGGGCCGACGGCGCAGACGGTGAATTCGTTCAATCGCTTCATCCAGCATATGGCCAATCAGGGATACATGGTGATCGCGCCGAACTATCGCGGTTCGACGGGCTATGGAAAGGAATTTCAGCAGGCCAACTTGTTCGACATGGGCGGCGGGGACTTGCAGGACGTGCTGGCTGCGGCCGACTTTATCAAGCAGACCGGGTACCTTGATCCTAAGAAAATTGCGCTGGTCGGCGGCAGTTATGGCGGCTACATGACGATGATGGGAGTGACCAAAGCCCCAGATGTCTGGGCCGCTGGCGTGCCGATTGTGCCGTTCGTCAACTGGTTCACCGAAATTCAGAATGAAGATCCAGTGCTGCAGCAGTCGGATCTGGCGACCATGGGCGACCCCGAGAAGAACAAAGACCTGTATCACGAGCGATCTCCGATTTTCTTTGTGGACCAGATCAAAGCGCCGTTGCTATTGTTGGCGGGTGGGCACGATCCGCGGTGTCCGCATGAGGAATCGCAGCAGGTGGTGGACGCGGTCAAGAAGCGCGGCGGAACGGTTGAGTTGAAGGTCTACGAAAACGAAGGCCACGGTTTCGCGCGAGTGGAGAACCAGATCGACGCGTATCAGCGAGTTTCTAGTTTCTTGAAGGCGCACGTGCCACCGGCGGACTGCGGGTGCAAACTGCCGGAGTAAGACTCTCTACTGAGTTGTCATTCCGAGTGGACTTTAGTCCCGAGGAATCTGCTTTCAGCGCACCTATTGGGTCGAAACAGCAGATCCCTCACGGCGGAAGTCGACTCGGAATAACAACTCGTCAGGCCCGATGCCATTCCACGATGGCGCGAATCAACCCCGGAATTGTGTACTCCTTGGCCTCGATATCCACCGGAAGGCGAAGTTCGCGCAGAGTGGACGAAGTCACCGGCCCAATGGAAGCAAAGCGAATGCCTCGCAAGGATCGTGTCGCACGGGCACTTCTGCCCGCGACCAGTGCCAAGAAATTTCTGGCGGTCGAAGAACTGGTGAACGTAATCACACCAGGCCTCCGCTTCGGATCTTTGAAGATCAATCGAAGCCGCGTTCGCGATCTTGGGGGGACAACCGTCTCGTAGGCCTCGACGACATCGACCTGCGCTCCCAGTTTATGTAGCTCGCGTGGGATCACGTCGCGGGCGACCTTGGCGCGGGCCAGCAGGATTCGCTTCCCTGCCACCTGGCGTCTTAGGCTCTTGACCACCGACTCGGCTACATACTCGTCCGGCACAACATCGACCCTCACGCCGCGTTTCTCGATGGCCTTTCGGGTCGCGGGGCCAATGGCAGCAACTTTCAGATGCCGCAAGTCTCTCTTGGTCAGCTTGAGTTGCTTCAGGCGATCCCACACCGCGTCGACACCGTTCACACTAGTGAGAATGAGCCAGTCGTAGTTGGTGAGGCTCTGTAGGGCGGAATCAAGTGACTTGTAGGAATGCGGTTTGCGGATTTCGATGAAGGGGATCTCGATGACGGTCGCGCCGAGTTCACGGAGACCAGAGGACAGTGCGCCTGCCTGGTGGCGAGCGCGGCCCACCAGAATGCGGAGGCCGGAGAGAGGAAATTTGTGTGGTTGTCTAGGTGGCACCGGTGCGGATGTCCCTCAGGGGCTAAAGCCCGTTAATCTGCTGCAGAAGTCAATCGCAGCGCTTAAGCGCTGCGCCACCCGAAACCAAGTCCGCCTTGAGAGCAGGCCCGCGGACAACGCGCCACACGCCCTCATGGTTGTTGGGGCACAGCAATTCCCTGCCCATAGACCGCTTCCAGAATCGCGTCCCCACCGCGGCGCAGCAAAGTCTCGCCGACGGATTCACCAAGCGCCACCGGATCGCTACCCACACCCGACTCTCGGAGTACCAGGGAGCCGTCGGGATGCGCCACTACGCCGTCAAGATGAAGTTTCCCGTCGCGAAGCTCAGCAAATGCACCGATGGGCACCTGGCAGCCACCGCCGAGCTTGTTTAACAGGGCGCGTTCACAAGTGGTGGTCGCACGCGCCGCGGCATCGTCCAGGAAGGCAACCTGCTGCCGCGTGGCCGAATCCCCCGCACGGATCTCGATTCCCAGCGCCCCTTGGCCTGCCGCCGGGCACATCACCTCTGCGGGAATGACCTGCTTGACGAGTTCCGTCTTCCCTAGCCGGTTCAGCCCGGCCGCCGCCAGAATGATGGCGTCGTACTCACCTGCCTCGAGTTTTCGCAGTCTGGTGTCCACATTCCCGCGCAGGGAATAGATGTCCAGGTCCGGACGCAACGCTTTCAACTGGGCCTGCCGTCGCAAACTGCTGGTTCCGACCCTCCCTCCTTGTGGCAATTGCTCCATGCTGGCGAACTTGCGGGAACAAAACACATCCCTCGGATTCTGCCGCTGGGTGATGGCCGCGATCTCGAATCCTGGCGGAAGGTCAGTCGGAAGATCCTTCAGGCTGTGCACCGCAAGATCGACCCGACCGTCCGCCAAGGCCTCTTCAATCTCCTTGGTGAACATACCCTTGGTTCCGACTTTGGCGAGGGCAACATCGGTGATCTTGTCGCCCGTGGTCTTGATGATTTCGAGTTCGACTTCGTGACCTCGGTCGCGCAGCAGGGCGGCAATATGATTCGCTTGCCACAGCGCCAGTTGTGAACCCCGGGAGCCAATTCGCAGACGCGCCATCAGGCGTCTCCCCCGGATTCCCCGCCGGACTTGGCTGCCTTCTTTTCCTGCAGGTTGAATAACCGCCGTACCACGTCAACGACCGTGGTCGCTTCGGCCTCGCGCGCCGCACTCTTCAAGGTTGTAACCGGGGTATGCATGATCTTGTTCACAATGCCCCGGGTGAGCGTCTCGAGGGCCATTTCCTGCTCGGGTGTCAACTGTCCGAGCCGTCCGCGCATCCGGTCGATCTCCGCCTGGCGGATGGTCTCTAAGTGGTCCTGCAAGGAGACGATGGTGGGCACAACGTCAAGAGTCTGCAGCTTGGCCTGGAAGCGCTCGACCTC
>JAIQFW010000239.1 GCA_020073105.1 Terriglobia bacterium | reverse complement strand
GCCATTGTTGCCGTCGGTTCGGGCAAGGGTGGTGTGGGCAAGACCACGCTGGCGGTGAACCTTGCAATAGCGCTCTCAAAGCTGGGACATAAAGTCGGCTTGCTCGATGCCGATGTGTACGGCCCCAACGTGCCGCTCATGCTTGGCACTAACGCTCAACCCAAAGTTCTCGCTGACCAGCGCATTGAGCCGCTGGAGGTCTTCGGCCTCAAGGTTATCTCCGTCGGTTTCCTCAATCCGGGCGACAAGCCGCTGATCTGGCGTGGCCCGATGCTGCACTCGATCATTCGGCAATTTCTCGGCTCGGTCGAGTGGGGACAACTCGACTATCTAGTCGTCGATCTGCCCCCCGGCACAGGGGACGTGGCGCTGTCGCTGATCCAAACCGTGCCGTTGACCGGAGCCATCGTCGTCTCTACGCCATCCGATGTTTCTTTGCAGGATGCCCGCAAGGCCATTGAAATGTTCCGCCAGATGAAGGTGGATGTCGTCGGTATGGTCGAGAACATGAGCTATTTCGTCTGCCCGCATTGCAACCACGAGATCGATATTTTCTCGCGTGGCGGGGCCGAGAAGACTGCTCAGCAGTTCGGCGTGGCGTTCTTAGGGAACATCCAACTCGACCCCGAACTCCGCAAGGCCGGAGACAGCGGCAAGCCCTCAGTCCTCGAAGGCGAGAACTCTCCTCACGCCAAATCGCTGTACGAATTTGCCCGCAAGGTAGTTACGCGAGTGGACGAGATCAAGGCCAGCGCACCCGAAGGCGTGATCCAGATTCAGTAATCCGACGTCAGTGAACCTGGCTCAGAGAGCGACTTACCGTGGCGACGACACTCCTGGGTAAGGGAGCGTATCCCAGTTGCTTCGTCATCGTCTGGCCGTCAGTGATCATCCAGTTCAGGAATGCGGCCAGGTCCCCGCCCGTTGCAGGATCCTTGGCTCTCTGGGGCACTAGTAGCCAAGTGAAGCTGGCAATAGGATAGGCGTCGCTGCCCGGCGCATTTGTGATTGAAACGCGAAAATCGGCAGGTATTTCGCCCCCTACCGATGCTGCGGCTTCGGTCAAGTTGTCGAGGTTGGCCTTCACAAACTTTCCCGCTTGGTTCCGCACGCTGCCGTAAGAAACACCGGACTGCTCTGCGTAAAGCAGGTCAACGTACCCGATCGCGCCCTCCGTCGGCTGGACAATCCCTGCAACACCTTCGTTGCCCTTGCCGCCGAGGCCAACCGGCCACCTTACGGAGGTACCCTTCCCCGACGAGTCTCGCCACTCGCCGCTGATCTTGGAAAGGTAGTCGGTGAAGACGAAAGTCGTTGCGCATCCGTCCGAACGGTGAACGACGATGATCGGCTGGTTGGGGAGGTTGAGTGTGGGGTTTGCCCGCGCGATGGCCGCGTCGTTCCATGACACGATTTTGCCCAGATAAATGCCGGCCAGAACTTCGGGAGTGAACTTCAATTCGCCCGCACTGCGGACGTTGTAGATGGGAACCACCGCACCGAGTACCGTTGGAACATGCAGGATCCTGGTTGTCGCTTGTGAGAGTTGTTCGTCCGTCATCGGGACATCGCTGGCGCCAAAATCCACCGTACCGGCGAGCACCTGGCGGATGCCGCCGCCACTTCCGAGCGGCTGATAGTTGAATTGAACTTCCGGTTGCCGTCGGTGATAGGCGCTGAACCACTCCGAGTAGATGAGGTAGGGGAAGGTCGCGCCCGCCCCCTGGATAGTTGCCGGGCCGGTCCGGATGACGGCAAGCTCCACGTTGTTGATGAGGGTGGGCGCCAAAGGCGCCTGGTCTTCGTCGCCGGCCACCCGTCGGTTCTCAATCTCTGCCGTGGCAACCGATGCATTGTCAACCCGGTTCTGAGGCGTCTGTAGACCTGCGGCGTGCCCAGAATTCGGCTCTCTCACAGGTACCTTTGGATTTGTGATCCCCACTTCCTTTTCGATCGAGACCGAGGCCGCCGCAGGCTTCTGCCCTTCCGCATCGTTCACGGACTGCCGGCCATCTTTCTCTCGAAGGTCGAGAACAATCAGGGTACAAAGTAGAGTCAACAGAACCAGCCCCACCAAACCGGCGCGTTTGCTGATGCGCACCGTTAGGAACGCTTCCGAGTGGCTGTCCAACTGACCGCGCATTTCGCTATTCCGCATAAGCCACCACCTTAATGAGCTGAGACCACCTTTGTACCTGACATTTGTTAATGGATCGTGAATCTTCGATGGCCAAATGGGACAGGGTTGGCTGCGCTATGGGCAGGACGCCACTGGTTCCGTAGCGTCCCTTACAGCCTTGGTTGCACTCGTTGCGGTCAAGATCTCTGGAAAACTGCCACTGCAATTGACATGGCTCTCATCAAATGATATCATGATATCGTTAATCAGCACATGGGAGGAAACCGTGGCCCAATTCATTGTCCGCAATATCGAAAATGGAGTCAAGGCCCGGTTGCAGCGGCGTGCCAGAAGGAACGGCCACAGCATGGAGGAGGAAGTTCGCGACATTCTGCGCGATGCGGTGATCGCAGATGAACCCCCAGCTGGCGGGCTGGGCACGGAAATCTCTCGCCTTTTTGCCAAAGGTGGCCTCGAGTCCGACATTCCCGAGCTGCGGGGCCATGAGATCAAACCTCCGTCCTTCGAGGAATGATCATTCTCGACACCAACGTGCTTTCGGCGCTGATGCGCCAAGCCCCAGATGCTCAGGTCGTCGCCTGGCTCGACCAGCAGCCACGGTCCTCCGTCTGGACTACCTCCATCACGGTCCTTGAGGTCCGTTTCGGCCTACAGATCATGCCAAGCGGAAAGCGGCGGTCCGCGGTAATGCGCGCCTTCGACGGCGTTCTCGATAAGATCGGCCAGCGAGTGGTCCCTTTCGACGTTGCTGCTGCCCAGCAAGCCGGCGATCTCATGGCATCCCGGCAGAAGAAGGGCCGTCCTCGTGATCTGCGCGACACGATGATCGCCGGGATCGTGCTCGCACAACATGCCACGCTGGCGACCCGTAACACGCAGCACTTTGACGATATTTCAGTGCCTCTGATCAACCCTTGGGTCAATTGAGTTTCGTTGCGCTCCCTCAGGATGACATTCCCTGGAGCTTATTTTGTTCGAAGCGCGAAAGCCGGAACAGTGGATCCGCATTCTTCTCTTCCATCACCCACCCCGCCACCATCTCGCCCACCACTGGTCCGTGCTTGAATCCGTGTCCCGATCCACCGCCCACGATCCAGACCTTCTCAGCAACAGGATGCCGGTCGATGATGAAATGATTGTCCGGCGTGTTCTCGTACTGGCAGACGCGCGTCTCGACCAGCGGTGCGTCTTTCATCCCGGGGAAGCGGAAGCCCAGATATTCGCTGACTGTCTTCAAGGACTCGGCACTCACGTTCCGCTCGCCCGACGTCGGGTCAAACTCCCGCCCGCGTGTGTCGTCGGCGATCTTGAAGCCGCGTCCATCATGCGCCGGCGTGCCATAAAGAAAGCGGTCGCGATGGTCCGCCCATACTGGCAGCTTTGCTTCTGAGAATCGGCCATCGCCCGCTGGCGGACCAAAGAAGAACACGTCTTGCTTGGTGACGCGGATCAGATTGCCGATGGCCTCAGGGAAAAGCCTCCCTAGCCACGGCCCGCAAGCGAAAACATACTTGTCGGCCAGCAGCTGTGTACCATCCGAGAGGTTCAACCCGCCTCGATAACTGGTCTCCGATACCTGCGGCACGACGGCTGCTTGCCGATACTCTCCGCCCTCGCGAACAAATCCCTCCACTACCGCCTGGCACGCGACTCTCGCCTTTAGAAAGCCGCTGTCCGGCTCGTAGATTCCCCAGCGTACGCCCTCGAAATTGATCTGCTGCCAGCGTCGGGCCATTTCTCCGGCGGATAACTCCTCGTAGCTAATGCCAGCTTCACGCAGCAATGGCAAAGAAGCGCGCTCGAACTGGTCATCACCGGCCGTGGCCATCCACAAGACGCCGGTCCGGTGCAGAAGTTGACGACCCCACTGCTTTTCATGCTCGCTCCACAACTGCATGGCGCGCGCCGTCATCCTGGTGTACGGCTGGCTGGGTCCGTACGTACCGCGGACAATACGAGTCTCTCCGCCAGAAGACGCCCGCGAATTTCCCGGTCCCCAGGCATCGACCAACGTGACTCGGGCTCCGCGTCGAAGTGAAGACAACGCCGCCCATCCACCGAATGCTCCTGCACCCACAACCGCGACATGAAGTTTCCGGGCCATCTATCCTCGCCGCCATCTGCCAGAACAAAAGAAGATACACCGAGCCTCGATTAGCATTCTGGAGCCCAGAGTGCTAACTTGACACGGCCGCCCAAGCTTCCTAGAATTCAAACAGGAGCGGGTTGCACCCAGCGATGTAACTGTTGCATCTAAGCAGGTTAACTCTCACAGAGCATAAGTCGGGCGAATCCTCCAGCTCAATACAAACACAGGAACCCCATGCCTTCGGGACCGTCAATCGGTGAAAGGGAACGAGAAATCCTCACGGCGATAGTGGAGACTTTTATTGCTACGGGTGAGCCGGTTGGTTCTCGCACCTTGGCGCGTGGCAATCGCGAAGGATTGAGTCCAGCCACGATCCGCAATGTGATGTCCGATCTGGCGGACGCCGGATTTCTGGAGCAACCCCACACCTCAGCGGGCCGTGTTCCCAGCCCGGAGGCTTACCGCTACTACGTGGAACAGCTCACCGGCCAGGCGCGTCTCTCGCATGAGGATCAAGGCATCATTACCGATTCGCTCCACGGAATCACTGACGTGCAGGAGTTCATGGAGCGTACCTCCCATGTGCTGTCGCTGATTTCGCACAATGTCGGAATTGCCGTCGCGATCGGTGGCCCCAAGAATGCGCTGGAGCACGTTTACTTCTCGCGGCTGGGCGATCAGAAGGTTCTGGCCGTGGTGGTCACCAAGTCCGGGGTGGTGCGGGACCGGGTGTTGCGGTTAGACATCTCGCAGACGGATCTGGACGTCGCCGCCAGCTTTATCAATGAAAATTTTCGCGGCTGGACGATTGACGCCATGCGCAGCGAACTGGCTCGTCGTCTGGAGCGGGAGCGCAGCGAATACGACCGGCTCATGAACTCGGTCGAGCAACTCGACCGTCAGGGTGCGTTGTCGGCCGACGAGAGTCCGCAGGCGGTGTTCGTGGAGGGTGCCGCGAACCTGGTTGCGGGGGAGAGCGATCGCCGGCGGCTGCAGGAGATGCTCCAGACGCTGGAAGAAAAACAAAAGATTGTCGAGCTGCTGAGTGCCTACCTCGACGCTAAGCAGGAAGCGGTGCGCGTGGTGATTGGCCTGGACCAGGCCCTGCCGTCCATGCGCAATTTTGTGCTGATCGGTGCACCGGCGCGGGTGGGCGGTGAAGTGATGGGTTCGCTCGCGGTAATCGGCCCCACGCGCATTGACTATCAGCACACTATGACCGCGGTTTCCTACATCGCGCGCATGTTTGACAGAGTTCTGAACGAATCCGAGTAAAGTCTGGCTCCCCGAGCTGGTCGGGCCCACCACGCGTCGCGTCCTCGAGATCGGCGGCGGCCTCTGCTACGCGAGCGCGCTCGCCAAGGCGCGGGCGCCACAGGCCTGGGTGGCCGCGACCGACATCTCGGCCCGGTATCTCCGGCAGCACGCCCGTCCGGCGAAAGCGCAGAGTTGCAGAAGCTGAGGGCGGAACGGGACACTCTGCTCGACCGGTCGGCGCGTCTGCAGGCCGAGTTTGAGAACGCCCGCAAGCGCACCGCGCGTGAGCAGCAGGACTTCCGTGAATATGCATTGACAGATACCGTCAGGACACTACTGCCCATCCTGGATAGCTTCGAACGTGCATTGCAGGTCAGCTCTGCGGAGAAGTCAGAACTTCGCGGCGGGGTGGAACTTATATACAAGCAATTGCAGGACGCGCTCGCCAAGCTGGGTTTGCGTCCCATCCCCGCTACGGGAGAGCCGTTCGACCCGCATCTGCATGAGGCAGTCGAGATGGTGGATGCTACTGAGGCCAAGGACCATCAAATTCTCGAGGAACTGCAGCGCGGGTACAAGTTAAAGGATCGCCTGCTACGGCCGTCGATGGTGAAGGTGGCGCGCAATTCGAAGCACTAAGTAACGATGCTCGCAGTGGGTCGCCGGTCAAGGTGTTTCGACTTACTCTTGCGAAAGTTCGGCAGACGTGGGGTCAACAGCCAAAGACTAGGCACGAGCGACGAATCGAGGACGAACCCTTCTGGCAAGCAGCGTAAAACGCGACTATTACGAGGTGCTCGGGGTCTCGCGGGAGGCCACCGAGCAGGAAATCAAGAGCGCATATCGGAAACTGGCATTGCAGTTTCACCCCGACCGCAATCCCAATAACCCCACCGCGGAAGAAAAGTTCAAGGAATGCAGCGAGGCCTATGCCATTCTGGCCGATGCCGACAAGCGGGCCGCGTACGACCGCTTCGGTCACGCCGGCGTAAGCGGAGCCGGAGGAGCCGGCTTCGATCCCTCAGCTTTCCAGGACTTCAGTGATATCTTCGGCGACTTTTTCGGTTTCGGCGATCTCTTCGGTGGTGGCGCACGCGGTCGCAGCCGGGCGCAGCGCGGGCCCGATCTGCGCGAAGACATCACGCTGGAGTTTGAAGAGGCGGTTTTTGGCAAGGAGACGCAAGTTACCGTCCGTCGTCACGAGACCTGCGCGGATTGCCGGGGCACTGGCGCTGCTCCCGGTAAGACACCTGTGACCTGCCGCTCCTGTGGCGGGCGCGGGCAAGTGCGCTATCAGCAGGGATTTTTCAGCATGGCCCACACCTGCCCCACTTGCCAGGGGGCGGGCAGCGTTATCACCGACCCTTGTCCCAAGTGCAAAGGCCAGGGGCGCGTTCTACGGCAGCGAACCGTGGACGCGAAGGTCCCCGCCGGAGTGGAAAACGGCACCCGCATCCGGTTTACCGGCTTCGGAGAAGCCGGTGCATTCGGTGGTCCGGCGGGTGATCTCTACGTGGTATTGCACGTGAAAGAGCATCCCTTCTTCGAGCGGGAGGGACCACGATGCGCATCCGCGGCAAGGGTGTCCCGGTCCTCAACGGTCACGGCAAGGGCGACTTGTTTGTAGAGATTCGCGTCCAGACCCCAAGCAAACTGAACAAACGCCAAAGGGAGTTGCTCCAGGAATTGGACGGCCTGGCGCGAGTGGAGAACAAACCGCAGCGGCGGACCTTGCTGGGCAAAGTGAAGGATATCTTCGGGTAAGACATCAACCACAGAGGGACACAGGGGCACTCTCCTGGCGGTTCTCCTCTGTGTACTCTGTGGCCTCTGTGGCCTCTGTGGTTTAACCTCAGAGAATGACCCGCCGCCGCTGGATGGCCGACGAAGTTTCCGGAGACCGTGCCGCCCTTGTCGGCTCGCACGCTGAGCATTTGTCCCGTGTTCTCCGGGCCCACGTCGGCCAGGAGTTCGACGTTGCCACCGGCGACCAGGTCCGCCGCGGGCGCATCGTCAGCATCGATCAAAACAGAGTGGAATTTGAATTGGGCGCTCTGGTGCCGGCTGTCATTACACCTGGCGTAACCCTGGCGCTCTCAATCTTCAGATTTGACCGCATGGAGTGGGCGATCGAGAAGTGCACGGAGCTGGGAGTGGCTCGCATCGTGCCCTTCATTGCCCGCCGGACGGAAGCACACCTCGCTGCTGCGGCAGCCAAGAGAGTCGAGCGCTGGCAGCGGATCGCCCACCAGACCTCCGAACAATCCCGGCGAGTTTCGCCGCCTGAGGTCTCTCAACCGATGAAGTTCAAGGAAGCGGTTGCCTTGCCCGGGAACGCGCGCATCGTTTTGTCAGAGTCCGAGCCAGAATCGATGTTGAAGGATGTACTGGCGTTCGTGAATGGCGATGTCGTTCTTG
>JAIQFW010000238.1 GCA_020073105.1 Terriglobia bacterium | reverse complement strand
GTGCGCTGCTTCCGCGACGAAGACCTGCGCGCCGACCGCCAGCCGGAGTTTACGCAGATCGATTTGGAGATGTCGTACCCGCAACCGGAGCAGGTGTGGGAAGTGGTTGAGGGATTCCTGACCGCGGCCTTCAGCGCTGCCGGCCATAACATCCGAACGCCGTTTCCACGTATGAGTTACGACGAGGCGATCCGGCTCTACGGCATCGACAAGCCCGATATGCGATTGCCGGCGATGACGGATGTGCAGGAGTCGTTCCAGGCCGCCGACCTGGAGAAGCTGGGAATCAATGCGGCGCTGCCTCTGCTCGCCATAGTGATTCCGCAGGTCGGAAAGCTTTCGCGCAAGGAGCGGGACGAAAACAAAGAACTGTTTGGAAATTCGGAGTTGAGTTTGTTGGACACGGATCGGCTGGAGAAATCGATGCCGGAGGCTGCTGACCAAATGAAGGGTATGTGCTCCGCCAATCCGGATGATCTGATTGCGATCGTGGGGGCGAAGAACGGATCCAAGGCCACGCTGGGTGGACTATGCAAGGCGGCTGGAGCCTACAGGTTGCGATTAGCGGATAAATATCGAGACCGGCATAAGGCGTTCGAGAGAACCGGGAATCCGGCGGACGATTTCCGCTTCCTCTGGGTAACGGACTTCCCCATGTTCGAATACAGCGAGGAGGACAAACGCTGGGTGCCGGCGCACCATCCGTTTACTTCGCCACACGAGAAGGACATGGACAAGCTGGAGTCCGATCCCGAAGCGGTGCGGGCCCTGGCCTACGATGTGGTGCTGAATGGGACGGAGTTGGGGTCGGGATCGATTCGTATTCATCGCCAGGACATTCAGCGGAAGATTTTCCATGCTCTGGGGATGACTGAGGAAGAGGCTCGGGCGCGGTTTGGGTTCTTTCTTGAAGCGCTGGAGTACGGCACGCCCCCGCATGGAGGGATTGCGCTCGGGATTGACCGCATTGCGATGATTTTGGCGGGAGCTGATAGTTTGCGGGAGGTGATCCCGTTCCCGAAGACCGCGAGGGCGGTGGACTTGATGGTGGATGCCCCGACCCCGGTGAGCGAAGGGCAGCTGAGGGAGTTGGGCATCCAGGTGAAGAAGTAGGCTGCATTTGCGGGCCTGAAGGCCCTGCTCCCCAAAAGCAAACTGTTGGCTGCCAGAATTCCCAATTTGGACCCTTTGCCTTCTCTGGGTTCTTCTGCGAAACTGGCCACTGCAACTGATCCCTATTCCCAGGAAAGCCGGGGAGCTGGCAGGGATGCTTCGACTGTGGTTGAGCTTCGCTGCGCGAAGCTCAATCCTCGCTCAGCACGACAGAAGTTCAACAGAGCCAAACCAGTTCAAGCCACTGATCACTGCCCATGGGCCGCATCCACGTTCTTTCCGAAGCTGTTGCCAACAAGATCGCCGCCGGCGAGGTGGTGGAGCGCCCTGCCTCGGTGGTGAAAGAACTGCTGGAGAACGCGCTGGACGCCGGTTCTACCCGGATCAAGATTCAGGTCGAAGCCGGTGGCAAGAAGCTGATCCAGATTACCGACAACGGTTGCGGCATGGTGCGCGATGACGCGCTACTCGCCTTCGAGCGGCACGCTACTTCGAAAATCAAGAACGCAGAGGACCTGCTCAGCATCGCGACCCTTGGATTTCGGGGGGAAGCCCTGCCCTCGATCGCTTCCGTGTCGCGGCTTCGTCTCGAAACCCGCGCCGCGGATGAGGACTCGGGAACGGTCATCGAGATCAACGGCGGGAAGATCTTCAAAGTCGAGGAAGCCGGGTTGCCCGAGGGCACTTCGATCACCGTCCGCGATCTCTTCTTCAATACACCGGCGCGGAAAAAATTTCTGAAAGCGGAGTCCACTGAACTCTCACATATTGCATCTCTGGTCACGCACTACGCGCTTGCCCATCCTGAGAAACATTTCGAGCTGCATTCGGCGACCAATGCCATGCTGGTGGCACCGCCGGTCGCGGACCGCAGCGAGAGGGTCTACCAGGTGTTCGGGCGGGAGACGCTGGAACAGCTTATCCAGATAGCGGCGGTGCAGCCGCTGGAACGCGTCGGTCTGCCTCAGCCCCCGCCATGGCGAAGGACCGAGGAGGACGAAGAGCAGCCTGCACCGGAGCCCGGCGAGATGCGCGTCCACGGTTTCGTTTCGAAGCCGGAGATCCAGAAGTTGAACCGCAATTCCATGTATGTGTTTGTGAACGGCCGGCTGATCCGCGACCGGTTGATTCAGCACGCGCTCACTGAAGCGTATCGCAACATCCTTCCGCCGACGGTGTATCCCGTGGTGCTGCTGTTTCTGGAGTTGCCGAACGGAGAAGTTGACGTGAACGTGCATCCTTCGAAGACGGAAGTACGCTTTCGGCAGCAGAGCGTGATGCATGACTTCGTTCGGGACGCGGTGCGCGCCGCGCTGATGAAGGCGCGTCCGGTGCCACAATTCATGACCGAGATCAGCGCGCATCCTACGGCGAGCCCTTCACTCACCCCCGGAGCGCAGGGAAGTGGTCCAGCGGCGGACAACTGGCGTAAATTCTATGCTCCGGCGGAAGCGCCCGGGTTTTCGTTGCAGGCGCCGGTCGCGCCGGCGGTCACGGAAAGATTTCAATTCGGCGGTGAGGGGATCGCCATCGATGGCAACGCTGCCTTGTCACTGGCACGAGCGCCCCAGCCGCAACTGGTTCCCGGGGACGGTTGCACTCCGCCAATTCCGGATGAGCCGGAAGCACCCAGTGAACTCGCTCCATCGTTGGCCTCGCTCAAACCGCTGGGACAGATTCGCGAGTCGTTCATCCTGGCGGTGAACCACGAAGGCCTATGGATCATCGACCAGCATGTGGCCCACGAGCGCGTGCTGTTTGAAAGAGTGCTGAAGCAACGGGCGGCACAAAGGGTGGAAAGCCAGCGCCTGCTCATGCCTCTGGTACTTGAACTGACACCCGGGCAGCAGGCGGTGTTTGTCGAAATTTCCGAAGAACTGAACCACAACGGCTTTGAGGCGGAACCGTTCGGCACCCGCAGCGTGGCGGTCAAGGTTGCCCCCGCAGGAGTCGAGGCGACCCAGGTCGAGCACATGCTGCAGGAATTGCTGGATCAATTCTCCCGGGAAGAACAGGCGCTGAACCTGGAGAAGGTGCGCACCCGGATTGCAGCATCGATTGCGTGCCATGCCGCCATCAAGGTCAACATGCCATTGGAGCAGAACAAAATGGAGTGGCTGCTGGCTGAGTTGGCCAAGACTGAGTGTCCGATGTCCTGTCCGCACGGCCGGCCCGTGGTTCTGCGATACTCATTAAAGGACATTCAGAAGGCGTTTAAGAGAATCTGAAAAGAGCTGTCGGCTATCAGCCATCAGCTCAAGCTCCGGGCCCTGATAGCTGACAGCTGAGAGCTGACAGCCTTATGTTTGATCTTGACCATCTCCGGCGCACGAAGTGGCATCTTGATGGCCATCCCGTCCGCACGCTCGACGAGGCCCGCGAGTTTATCGAGTCGGTTGGATTTTGTCTGATGTATCCGCTCAAGTCCCCTGTGCTCGTGCCCACGTTCGTTGGAGCATGGGCGGGCGGCGACGACCGGTTGCCGACCTGGCAACACGCATACGCTGATCCTCGTGCCCAGCAAGCCACCGAGTTGATGGTGCGTCTGCTGCGGGAGCGCACCGCCTACGAGGCCAATCTTTTCTACGAGAACAACGCTTTTCTGGTGGCGGGTTCAATCTTTCCTTACTTCTACGCTCTGGTGGGAGATCGAAACCCCAAACAGCCGCCCAAGCCGGGTCCGCGGTCGGAGTATTCACAGCTGGTCTGCGACGCCTATGAGGTCATCCGCCGCGATGGGCCAATCTCGAAGCAGAAGATGCAGGAAAAGCTGGGTGGCAGCATATCTTTTGCGGCGCTCGATCACGCCCTGGGCGAGTTGTGGTCGAAGTTGCGCATCACACGGGTGGATTACAAGGCGGGCGAGGGCGCCTTCTGGGATGTTCTCTATCGCTGGTCACCGGACGCGGTGCGGGAGGGCATCGGCCTTTCGGTAGCGGAAGCGCTTTCGGCGCTGCTTTCCAAGTATCTCGACTGCGTGATTGCCGCCGATCAAGCGGAAGTGGAGACATTCTTCGGCAACTTCGTCCCCCGCTCGCGAATCAAGGAAGCGGTTAACGCGTTGTTGTCCGCCCGCGAATTGAGTTTTGTTCACGTAGGGAACCGTTCGCTGATTCAAATCACGCCTGCCAAGGCGGAGCCTGCCGTCCGGCTTCCGAAGGGGCAGCCGGTGAAGCGCTAACCCGCGTCCATCTGCTAATCTCGTGCTTGCACGTGGATCTGTCAGGTTGTCTGCCGTTATGACCTTTTGTCTCTGGAACCGTCCATATGAATATGCACAAGACAGCTATTTTCTGTTTTTTCTTTCTCCTTCTTGCTTTGGGGTCGCTGGCGGGACAGAACAACGGCACGCCGGCTACGGTGGAACCGGTGCTCCCCTACACGCCTAGCCTCGACGTCACCGCCATGGACCGATCTATCGATCCCTGCGTTGACCTTTACCACTACTCCTGCGGAGGGTGGCAGAAGAGCAACCCGATCCCGCCGGACCAGACATCGTGGTCGGTGTACGGCAAGCTGTATCAAGACAATCTGAACTTTCTGCGCGGCATCTTGGAGCAGGCAGGTTCGGGCGGCAGCCAGCGCGATGTGGTGACCCAGGAGATCGGAGACTTCTACGGCGCGTGCATGGACGAGACTGCCGTGGAAAAACGCGGAGTGTCCGCCATTCAGCCGGATCTCGACGCGATCGAGAAGCTCAAGTCCGCGCACGAACTGGCGGCCTTCATTGCCGGCACGCCGCTGCCCTTCGGCGGATCGCTTCTGTTCGGCTCCGGCTCCACGCAGGACCCGGACAACTCCGAGCAGCAGATCGCCAGCCTTGGCCAGGACGGCCTAGGCCTTCCCGATCGCGATTACTATACGAAGCAGGACGCCAAGTCGAAGGAGATCCGTGAGCGCTACCTGCAGCACGTGCAGAAGGTGTTTGAGTTGCTCGGCGATACTCCCAAGGTTGCCAAGAAGAACGCGCAGAGCATTTTGAAAATGGAGACCGGGCTGGCGAAAGCCTCGTGGACTCAGGTGGAACGCCGCGATCCCTACAAGCTGAAGAACAAAATGGACGTCGCCGGCCTGACCCAGGTAGCGCCGAACTTCGACTGGCGGGCTTACTTCGACGATCTGCAATACCCGAAGTTTGCCACCCTCAACATCGATTCCCCGAAGTTCTTCAAAGAAATGAATGCGCAGCTCAGCGGTGAGCCGCTGAAGAACTGGAAGACCTATCTGCGCTTTCATGTGGCAAATTCCTATTCGCCATTTTTGTCGTCCGCATTCGTACAGGAGAACTTTGAGTTCTATCGCAAGTACCTCCGCGGAGCGAAAGAGATGCAGCCGCGCTGGAAGCGGTGTGTGCAATACGTGGACTACAACCTCAGCGAGGCCATCGGGCAAGCCTACGTGCGCAAGGTATTTTCTCCGGAACTCAAGGCCAGCACCCAAGACATGGTGCAGCGCATCGAGGCAGTGATGGGGGAACGGATTCGGCAGCTGGACTGGATGAGC
>JAIQFW010000036.1 GCA_020073105.1 Terriglobia bacterium | reverse complement strand
CCGGCGAGTTGCGCCGCGATGGGCGGAAGATCAAGTTGCAGAAGAAGTCGCTTCAACTCCTGCTCTTACTTATCGAGCGGGCCGGAGAGGTTGTCCTGCGAGATGAACTTCGCGTCGGGCTGTGGCCCGCCGATACCTTCGTGGATTTTGACGCCAACATCAAAACTGCGCTGAATCGACTTCGCCAATCGCTGGGCGATTCCGGGGAAAATCCAGTTTTTATCGAAACGGTTCCTAGGACCGGATACCGGTTCGTCGCACCAGTTACCAAGGTGGAGCACACCGAAGTCTCATCAGCGACAGATGGCGAGTCTGACACGCCCATGGATCCGGCGTTGTCTGCGGAGCATGTCTCCTTCCGCACAATAACACCGTCGTGGAAACTAACCACTGTCCTGGTGCTGCTGTTGGTAGCTGGCACGATCGCTCTTTATGTCCTGGTTTGGCATCCCCGGCAGTCACCGTCTTTGTTTTCGTCTTCTAAGCCCCTCGTACTTCTGGTGATGCCTTTCGACAATTTGAGTGGAGACCCCTCGCAAGATTTCTTTAGCGACGGGGTAACCGACGAAATGATCACGCTGCTGGGTGAACAGGCGCCGCCGGGTCTTTCCGTCATTGCGCGGACCTCCGCAATGGAATACCGTGGCAAGCGCAAACCACTTGTCCAGATCGCTCATGAGTTGGGCGGAGCCGACTACGTTCTCGAGGGCAGTGTGCGCCGCGCTGGCGATCGTGTCGCCATCAACGTCCAGCTTTTCCGCGTCTCTGATCAAGCTGTTCTCTGGGCTGGCACCTACCAAAGAGAAGTTGCAGACCTGCTCACCGTGCAGGAGGATGTGGCGCAGCGAGTTTCCATTTCGATTGTGCAAAAGCTGACCCCCACCCCTCGATCGGGTTCGATGCGCGAAGTGAATTCACAGGCGTACGACGCTTATCTGATGGGGCTCTATTACCAGGAGAACAAACGGAAGGGACAGAACCTGCTAAGCAGTCTCGAATACTTCCAGCAAGCGATTCGGCAAGATCCCACCTATGCCCCGGCTTACGCCGGCCTGGCATATTCCTACATGCTGGCTGCGGGTTGGGAGATGCTGAAACCCGCGGACGCCTACCCCAAAGCGAAAGCTGCTTCCGAGCGGGCGCTGGAACTTGACCCCAATCTTGCGGAAGCCCACATGACGCTGGCAACGGCCGAGCATGAGTACTACTGGAAGTGGGCGGAGGCGGAGACGGAATTCCGCCGCGCCATCGAGCTCAATCCCAACTCTTCTCTTGCGCACAAGGGATATGCTGAGTTCCTCATGCATGCCGGCAGAAATGAGGAAGCCCTCGCCGAAATCCAGCGTGCCGTGGACCTGGATCCGCTCTCCCTGGGGGTCCGGGTATTGAAAGCTTTGGTGTACTTCTTCGCGGGGCAATTTGACCTCGCTGCTCAAGAGTGCGAGAAGATCATTCAACTGGATCCCCAGTTTGTTCCTGCGTATTACTTCCTGGGAGGTGTCTATGCGGAACAAAAGCGCTACCAGGATGCGACTGCACAACTCGAGACCGCTCGGAAGTACTCGGATGGGTCTCCGAAAATGTCAGCCGCGGTGGCCTGGATCTACGCGGTTTCAGGGCGGCGTGCAGATGGGCGCGCCTTGTTAGCGAAACTTCAGCGCGATGCAAGCCATCAGTATGTGTCGCCGTTTAGCCTCGCCAAGATATATGCGGCCCTGGGAGACAAATCCCGGGCTTTTGAGTGGCTGCAAAAAGCTGTGACCGAACGTTCTTCGGATCTCATGTACTTGCGTCATGACCCCGGCTTCGACAACCTGCATGATGACCCTCGGTTCGCGCAACTGGAAGGGAGGATCGGCTTCCCGGCGGAGGCGCGAGCGGTGGCAGAGGTTCATTGATGTCCTGCCGGGGAGGTGTAGGGAATATCTGGGAGCAGCCTCTTGCCGGCGGAACTGCAGGCAGATCACCCATTTCAAAGCCGAAGAAATTTCTGACTTCGACTGGTCGCCCGGCGGCAAGCAGTTGCTGGTTGCGCGTGGCCACGACTGACCAACGCGCGCCACTCGTAACAGGTGCGGCCGTCGACTTTCTGACTGGTCACGGTGGCGAAGCCGCTGCCGTCAGAGGCTTCGGCCAGGACCTCACCAGAAAGCCACAGTGTGTCCGGCGGCGCAGATTTTTGCATGTCCGCAGCAATGTCAATCACTGCACTCCTCAGTTCATCCAGCGTCTTTCCCTCGGGAAGCGCGAGCTCTCCCGAATTCACGCCACAACGCACATGGAAGGCCGACTTCAGCTTGTGTACTCCCTCATTGAACCAGGGCAGCTCTTTCAGGATCGCCTGGGCGGCCGCGACGGCATCGTCGGTACTCTCAAAGGCGCACAGCGTACCGCTGGGAGAAAAGGACGTCTTCTGTGCGTTGTGACTGCGCAACAGGCGATCGATGAACTTCTTATATTCTGCGAATGCATGCTCGGTTACCAGCGCATCCTCATCCATGGTCATACGCGACCATCCCACAACATCGATGGAAAGGACTGCCAGCCGCTGCCCCCTCCCCGAGCGGCGCTGTTGCCCTTCGCTATATTCGCGCAGCAGGGTCAGCCGGTTGTTGACCCCACGATCGGTCAGCGGCGCGGCCGTCATTTGAGCGGGATTCGCCCGGGCGCGGACCAGCCGGGCCTTGGCCGAGAATTCCATGCGTTCGATTGGTAACATCAGCAAATGCCGGATGACTAGCAAGCCTAAGCCAAGGCCCAGCAGCATCAGATTCCAACCACTCACCACCGGCCGGAAGGTAAAGACCTTCTCAGCCGCCGCCAGAGCCGGAATCACGATCGCCTTGACGTAGGACCAGACTGCTGTTCCTTCAACAATTTCAATCCGCACAATCTGGGCAGCGACCAGCATGTAAACGAAGAAGCTGAGCGGCACCGTGAGTGTTGCCAGCGCCATCAGGATGCGAAAGGCTTTGATCCCGTAGTATGTCCACGCCAGCCGCTTCACTGTTGCCGGGCTGGCGGGTGCAGGAGGCAGCGGGGAACTTACTCGCTGCGAGCCTGACGGTGGCTTAGCCGCGCCGGAACCGGGGGGCGCAGGCACCGGGATGGGGACTAGAACCGGCGCCGCAGACGCAGCAGGCAGCGCGGTCGCGGTCGCAGCCCAGGTGCTCGCCGTGGCCAGCAAGCGCTTGCAAGTATTGGTTACCTCTTGGGCGGACGGTCTCTGCTTCGGTTCTTTGCGCAGGCAGAGGTGAATCAGCCGCTCCAGTTCAGGTGGGATGGCAGGATTCACCAGGCTGACGAGTTCCGGCTGGTGGTGCAGGATCCGCGCCAGGGTCGCCTGTGGCGTCGGTCCAAGGAACGGGTTTGCACCCGTCGCCATCTCATACAAGACCACGCCGAGGGAAAAGATGTCCGCTTTGGTATCGACCTCTCGCCCCATGGCCTGCTCGGGCGACATTGAGCTGACCGTGCCCAGGACCGTGCCCAGCTGGGTCTTATACCCATCGTCCATCGTCGTCTCTTCGGACGCGAGGAGCGGGTCGGCGACTTTGGCCAGCCCGAAATCCAGGATCTTCGCCTGCCCGCGAGACGTCACCATGATGTTCTCGGCTTTCAAGTCACGGTGGATAACGCCCATTTCGTGCGCCACACCCAAACCATCAGCGACCTGGGCGGCGATCTCGCAGATGCGCTCAACCGGCATGGGGCGTCGGGCGATCACTGCCCGCAGATTCTTGCCCTCGATGAACTCCATCACCAGGTAGCGGGTGTTGTCCTGGACTCCGAACTTGTAGATGTGGACGATGGCGGGGTGCTGCAATCGGGAAGCTGCCTTGGCCTCGCGAAGGAAGCGGGCCACAGCCTCGGCGCCTTGGGAGCCTTCCTTCGCGGTCGAATCCAGCACCATTTTGATGGCAACCGGGCGGTCGAGGTCGGTGTCCGTGGCACGATACACCACGCCCATGCCGCCTTCGCCGATCTTGGATTCGATCTTGTACGAACCGAACTCTTTGCCGATCAACCCCCACCCTCCCCCGGCTACGAGAGTTTAGTCGCTAGGAGGGGTCAGTGGAACACATTTTTTGAGGTGCAGAACAGCAGGGCGGTATACCCGGTGTGAAAAGAATTGCAACCTCAGCGTAGGCCGTAAAATCGCGCGATTTCATCGATTTGCCGGCGAACCTCCTGCTGCGCCGCTGCGCGTTGATCCTCGGAAAGCGGTACATCGCGGCTACTGCCATCAGGGCGCAACTCGTAGGCGTAGTCCCGGTAGTTCACCCCGTCCGCGATGTACAGCCGGTGGCCATTCTGGCTCAACAGGCCATAGACAGGGGCATAGCTCGATACCACCAGGTAGGAGTCACGCCGGTACAGCGCCTGCTCCTCTAAAGTGGCGGTGAAAAGTGGTCGCCCAAGAATCGGGTTGTTCACAATCGGTTTCTCGCCCAGGAGGTAGTAGAGCATAGGGGTCAGGTCAGTCAGGAAGGCGGCCGCCTGGGTGTCGTATTTCAACTCTCCGCGCATCCAGCTTGGCAGATGGACAATGAGGGGGATGCGTACGATCTCCGGGAAGATGGTATAAGCGTGCCCCCAACGTCCGCGCTCGCCCAGTGAGTCTCCGTGGTCGCTGGTGACAATAATGATGCTGTCGTCGTAGGCCCCGCTCTTTTTCAGGTCATCGAAGAACTTTCCCAGGCAAGTGTCCATCCTCTGGACGCGGGAGGCATAGGCCGCGTTGAACTCAGGGGGAAAGCTCACCTCTTGCGGTACGGAACGTCCTTCGCGGTCGATGACCGATACGTGGATGTTCTGTGCTTGGGTATACACGAAGACCGGGTCCGTGGAGCTTCTCAACGAAGTCAGCCTTCCCGTCAGTTCGTCCAAGGTCTTGCAGAGGTCGTAATACATGGTGCCGACGTGCTCATCCAGATCCTGGCTCTTAGAAGAGGCAGGAACGACCTGCTCCAGGATGGTGTCACGGCTGATCCACTCGCGGTAGCCAGCGGCCTCCACCAGCTTCTGCAGCGAGTTCATGGGAGCAAAGGGAGTGATGTACTGCTTGTGCACCATCAGGCCGCCCACCCAGATAGAGGGCTCGGACAGGCCAGTTCCTCCGTAGTGCGTGAACGCGTTTTCGAACACGACGCTGTCGCTCGCCAAGGCCTCGATCCCCGGAGTGAACTTGACGGCTGGGTTGTAGGGGGAGAGGTAATCGCGACGCAGGCTGTCGATAACCAAGAAGAAGATATGCGGCTTCCGCACGGATGGTGAGCCCAAGTGGTTCGCCAGGGTGATATTCACCGGGGAGAGATGCGTGGAGCGCGGGATGTTGGTGTTCTCCGCGAGAAAGGCGAAGAACGTGTCCCCCGCACCGCTTGACGGCAGTGCCTCTCTTGGGCGAAGCATGTCATCCACCAGCCGGAACGAGACGTCGTAGTCGGCGTACTGATCCAGCGTCTTTCCTGTGGGAGTTGCAGGTCCGTTTTCCTCGGCGGTTCGCGGTTGCATCACGGCCAGCCCCAGATAGCAACAGAGCACGACGGAAGCCACGGCATAAGCCAGCGTTCGTGAGACGGGCTTAACTCTCGGCGCGATGGTGTAGAACACAGCAAAAGCCACGGTCCAGACAAATATCGCGGCCATTTTCTGCAGCAGGAATTCCCAGTCCAGGCGGCCCAGGCGAGCGGCCAGAATCCAGGCGGCAGCACCCAGCACGGTCAGGGCGATGACTTGGCTGAGCCAGGTTGCTTTGCCCAGGAACCGGAATGGCACCAGGAGAAGGTCAAGAACATGGTCGCCTACGCTCTCCTCCGGATCTCGAAGCCGAACACCGATGCCGGTTGCATAGATGACCAAACTCACGGACAGCAGCGTGGCCGCCAGAGTGGCGGTTATGCCGGTGAACGAGAGCGGTGGAAAAATGATGTAACGCATGACCAGCGCAATGAAGAGCACCACTACCAGCGTCGAACCGAAGAACGTTGCCAGGGCTTTCCACCCTTCGGGGAGCAGTGTCGCCGCTGTAGCTGCAAGATCGAGCACTACGAAGATCAGCAGAAACACCAGCAGATGCGAGACCAGGCTCCAGCCCAAGGTTCGGCCCCACTGCGACGCGCTGAACTGCACGCCTCGGCCGTTCCACACGCGGAAGAAGGCAATGACAAAGTTAAGCGCGGCGAGATAAACCGCGGCTTGCCACGCCGCGAAAAAAGTGTGCGTGCTGCCATCTTCCAGCGCGTGCGACACAGTCAGAGTCTTGCGTTCGTGCATCCAGTCGATGGCCGCAAGCCAGAGAAGAGGGATAAGCGAGAACAGGCACCACCGCAGGCTGCTGCTGTCGTTGGTCAGGTGGGTCAGCAGCGGGTGGAACATCAGCGCGATGCCAGCCAGCATGCCGGCGCCTGCAAACCCGCGCGCGAGGTGACGCGACGGCCCTCCCTTCAGGTCGGGCAGAATAGTAATCAGCGCGGCTGCCAGCGCCACCCAGTAGAGAAAATGATGAAGGCCCACCAGCCGGGTCAGCCAGGGCAGCAGTTCACCCACGTGGATCTGCTGATAGGTGAAGGGAACATAAGCCAGAAGGCAATAGCTGGCGGTGAACAGGACATAAACCAGGAAAAGCAGACGCGCCAGGAAGATCTGCCAGCGGGAGAGTTTCATCCTCTATTTGCTCGCGTTTTGGGTTGCCAGAGCATCTTTGCGCGACTGAGCCCCTGCATCTCCCGGACGCAATTCCAAGACCCGGGTGTACTGGCGCAGGGCCTCAGCATTGTCGTTGGTCTGCTCGGCCACCCGCGCCAACAGGACGTGAAAGTCCGGGTCTTCGTCGGCGAGTTGAACACCTCGGGTCAAAGCCTTCTTCGCTTCGCTGTAGTTGTCCTGATGCAAATAGTACATTCCAAGCACCAGGAGCGCGCCGGAGCTGTCTGGCCGCTTGGCCAGGACCTGATCTGCCAGCCTCTTGGCATCATCCGGTTTGTCCATGCGCAGCCAGCAGCGCGCCAGGCCCAGGGTCAGGTCGGTATATGTCGGGGAGATTGCCAGCCCCTTCTGATATTGCTCCACCGCTCGCGGCCACTGGTCGGACATTTCCAGCGCATGTGCCAGGTAAAAAATCGAGTCGGTATTCTTTGGATCGAGCGCCACACAACGTTCGTACGCCGTGACGGCTTGCTGCTCGAACTTCTCGCCCTGTTTCCAATAGGCCTGGCCGATCTGCGGACACGCCTCCACCGGAGTCGGTGCGTGGTCCATGTACTTTTCCCAATACGCTGCCTCCTCATCGTATCGCCCGAGGTGATCGTAGATCTCGGCCAACCGTCCAATGTAAATGTGGTTTTCGGGGTAAGCCCGGTAAAGGGTGAGCGTCGGATCGAGTGCTTCCTGATATTTGTTTTGCCCAAGCAGCGACTTGCTCAGGTCGGATAACCGCTGCGACTCCAGCTGGGTGAGGACCGGTTTCGCACCGCCGCGCCGGAATTTGAACAAACCCCGGGGAGAGTACAGCACAACATACGCCAGCCCCAGAAACAGCAGGGGAAGAAGCACAGCCAGCCCACGTTTGAGCCCTGCCCGCTGGGGACGATTCTCTCCGGGTTTGTCGGAGTCGGCCATCAGAACCGGTAATAAATCGAGCCTTCCACCGTATAACGGTTCACCTTACCCCCGAACTGCTGGTCTTCGCTGCCGGCACCAAGGCTGACCGCCGCATCCCAGTTCCCGATCCTCTTGTCATAGCTCACCGTGTAGCGGGTGGAGTTCAAGGATATGAGATCCAGCGTGCTGGTTGCTAAGGCCTTGGAAGCGCCATAGCTGAAACGGAATTCAAGGTAGTCGTGGATGCCTTCATCGCCAAAAAATCGGCGGGCCGCGAACACACCGGTCTTGCTCACGCCCAGGTCATCCGGGGTCAGATAGATCCGCCCGGAATATAACCAATTGCCATAGTACTTGTACAACGCGGCAGTAAAGATGTTCACATCGTCGGAGAACTGCAAGCGGCGGTATCCGGCGCTGGCTTCAAAACCGTGCCCGGCGCTCTGGTACAGGTCAGCCCCGACAAAATATTCGGGATAGAGTACCGCATCCGGCGAACCCCCAACTGTGAGGAACGCATACGTGCCCGGCCGGATGTGGGGATAGAATTCACCGCTGATCTGGGTGCTGTGGTCACCGAAGCGGTCAGCCCGGGCCAACCGCCCGATCACCGACCCCAAAGATGTCTGCCCGCGCAAACTCACCGTGGATTCCTTTTGCGAATCGAACACGCTGCTGAACCAGTTGTAGGTGAAGTCATACGAGGCCTCCCACTTGCGGGCCTGGCCAACCATGCGTCGCCGCATCTCCTTGGCCTCCTGGTTGGAAGGCTGGATCTTCAGCAATTGGTCCAGAGTTTGCGCAGATTGCTTTTCGTGATTCCGATTCCGCTGTGCCCGAGCCAGAAACATCAGCAGCGCCGGATCTCCAGGGTGGCGCTGTAACGCGCCTTCCGCCAGTTGTTCTGCCCTGTCCGGATGATTCGACCACAGTTCCAGGTTCAACATGGCCGGCAGGGCATCGGCGTGGTCCGGATTCCGGTCTAGCACCTTTTGCAGTGCCTGCCGCGATTCGTCGTAGCGGCCTTCCCAGGACAAGATCGTTCCATACAGCGTCAGCGCGTCCCCATCGTCAGGGACCTTGGCCAACCGGGTCTGCAGCAGCGACAGTGCCTCGGCACGGTGCTCTGCTCCGCTGAAAGCCAGCGCCCGCGCCCGGCTGACTTCGTCATCGGCCACAGCCGGCAATGCGTACACCAACGCTGCTAGAAGAAGCAGCAAGAGCGCGAAGGATTTCGATCTCGAGTTGTTCAAGTTCTTGAGCATTTCAACGTGCCCTGCCAGCCTTGTCTGCCGATGCTCTTCGGACAGGCCGCGCTGGAGGTGTGACGCCGGCCTGCCCGTACTCTTTTTCGAGCGCCACGAACGCCTGCTTGCGGTACGGCTCCACCTTGACGGTGTTCCATTTCTGCCAGGAGAATCGTTCTGGTGGTCCGCTGGCTGGCACGGCGACCGATAGAGCCATATCCTTGATCTCGGCAGAACCTTTGGGACGTAAAACGTAAGCACTGACCTGCAGCCCGCTGATCGGCCAGCTCCGCACACCGGTCTTGGAATCGTAACCGCCGAAAGCCAGCATGCCGGACGGATCGGTGATCAACAATTTTCCCCAGGGAATCCGGATCAGGATCGCGCTGCGCTTTATGTCCGCGTACCATTCCGCGGTGGAATTGTAATCGGCTGCGACCGGATTGCCTTGCCCGTAGGTCAGTTCACCGAGGTTGTAGTCTTGCCCCGGCCCGACCTGCCGAAATTCTCCCGAAGGCCCCAGGCTGGGAGTGAATTCTTTCTTGTAGGCGAGCTGCTTACGCTTGGGATCGTCTGCTCGCGGCACGAGTTGGAATGGATTGTAATTGTCCGCCATCAGCATCCTGCTGCGTTCCGGTTCGCGCAGGATCAAAAGGAAATTTGCCCCGCCGGCCACGCTCACGCCACCAAAAGGCAGGTTGGTGGTTCCCGCAATTCCCGGCAACGTATTCAGGGCGACTGCGTAGACCACCTGGTCAAAATGGGTTTTGCCGGTGTGGGCCGCTCGGACGCAATCCAAACAGGCCACCTGCAGGCGCAGGTAAAGATATCCCTCATCGGCGGCCATCTCGACGCTGCGTAGCGTGCGTTCGCCGTCATAGCCATCGCTGATCTTCGGATCCGGTGCGTTGCTGTAGATTTTTTTCTCCTTCTCCCACGCCGCCGGATCGCCAGTGAACAACTCTGCCTTGCTGGTGCGATACCCGATCAACCCGTAGCGCTTCGCCGGATCCAGGTCATTCAGCCAAAGGGCCGCTTTTTCTTCAGAAGTTTGAAATCCCTCAGTGATCCAGCCATAGCGATACCATTCGTCGGCCAATTCGAAGGAGAGTCCGCCCGCCACCCCGGTTTCGTGCAGGGAACGGGTCAGGCGGGCCACTGCCTCCGCCTGCCGGTTCTCGCTGTATCCGCCCTGGTTCCAGCCGCTCGCCAGCACGCGTCGCGGCTCTATCGAGCTGGAGGCCCCGTATTCGCTTACGATCAAGGGCACCGGAAGGCGCGCGCGCAAGTCTCGCACGAATCCGTACACGGGATTAGGACCACTCTTGTCCCGCGCATTCGCATAGCGCGGATTCTTCTCCATGTAGTCAGGAAAGAAGGGGAAAGCGGGATAGGCAGCGAACAGTCCGGCGACGTATGCCGGCTTCTGTGTCACCTTCACCTCCAGAAGCTCCCCGCTCGACGGATCCGGAGGCGCTCCGCTGACCATGGCTACCGGGTGTTGCCAGTTGTAAGTCGAGGTCTCGTAATCGACCAGATAATCCGCCATCTCCACCAGCCAGACCTCGGTGGCGGAGGCGTGCGCGACAGACAAATACTTACCTTCATAGCTGCGGTTACCGGCATTGAGGAGATTGGTCCGTGATACAACCTCGGGATCCAATTCGCGTCCAATGAGGAACGCGCTCACACGGTCTGCCAGGTCGAATTCGTAGACGCCGTTGCCCCGAGTGCGCTTGGCCGGCACCGCTCCTCTACCGTGGATGGCATCCACCACATGGCGAATGTCTGCCTTGGTTTCCTCTTCAAATCCGGGCTCGAACAAGTCCGAATGATCCGGCGTCGCCACCCATATCTGCTGCATCAGGGAGAGATTCCCTCCATCCGCAACATAATGATGGAAAGCCCGGTAAAAGGAGGGAGGTAATAAGGTGTACACGCGCAGGGTATCAGCGTGAAGCTCGCTCGCTTCCCTTAACCAACTGCTGTACATCGCGCCTTCGTTGGGCAACGATGTGGGACGATATCCCGGTGCTGCCGCACCTAGATCAATCCCCTGCACGTACAGCTTGGACCAGGGGCCGTCGGGCAGCTGCTTCCACAGCGCGCCCTCACGCGCCCGGTATCGCACCTGTAGCTCGGATGGCCGCTTCAATGGGGGGAATGTCGATGGCGGGGCATCACTGAATCCGCGCAGGCCAAAGATGTTGTCCATGGCGAATCGCGCCGCTTGGCCGTAGTCCTTGTCCGCAAGCAGCCGGTTGTAGATCTCCGCCGCCTGAAAATAATCGGCCAGCCTCTCCTGCGCTCCGGCGAGCAGGATCATGACATTGGGATCGTTTTTCCGGCCCTTCAGGATGCTGTTGAGGAGCGCCGGATCTAAGTCGCCACGCCCAGTCTCCAGCGCGACGAACGACATGCCGATCTGGGCTTCCTCGGTGCGGGGATCGATGCGAATGGCCCGATCAAAGTAGTAGCGCGCCTCCTCCAGGCGGTTGAGCTTGAGGTTGGTCCAGCCCTCCATGATGATCACGTCCACCGCGTTGGGCGCGATTCCGTACGCGGTGCTGAACGCGTCCTGGGCCCGGAGATACTGCCCACTCTTGTAAAGCCGAACTCCCTCTTCATAGAAGCCGCGGTATTGCGGCTTCCACTTGAACTCCCACGCAGCAGCTAGGAGCAGGAAGGCCACCAATCCGAGAACCACCCGATTGAAGACCCACAACCTGTGGCGTGCCATCAGGCCTCGACCCCCTCGTGGGTTACCACTTCCCAGCGGCGTTTTCCCAGGACGAACTGGAAGACTCCATGTGCCCGCGCCGCACTCACCGCTTGGCGGTAGCCAAAGTTTTCCAGGAAGGCATAGAGGACAAGGGTGAGCATTTCTGAGTACTTCGGATAGCGGCGGATGGTGGCTTCCGCCAGCAACACGGACACCACGGACAACAACGTCCCATACCCCACCGCCAGAAACATGATGAGGAGGAAGAGCGACAGAGGCATGGCGCCGATGAAAAACGACAGCGGCAAGATGATTAGACCGAGGGTCTCAACCACCGAGCCGAAAGCTTCTACGTAGGCGTGGAATGGCATGCTCAACAGGCCCAGGCGTCCCTGCTTCAGGTTCCAAATCAAACGGTCGTGCTTGAACACGGTCTGGACGAGCCCCAGTTGCCAGCGCCGCCGCTGCCGAGCCAGCATGCGAAATTGCTTGGGACATTCTGTCCAACATACCGGGTCGGTGGTAAAGACCATGTCCGCTTCCCAGCCCTTTTTCTCGATCAACGTGTGCAGCCGGGCGATCATGTCGATGTCTTCGGTGACGGTGTCGCGCCCAAAGCCGCCAGCCAGGACCACGGTTTCACGGTGCAGCAGGCAGAAGGCGCCCGAGGTAATGAAGTTGCCCTTGAGGAAATTCCATCCCGGCCGGCCGAAAAGGAAGGTGCGGATGTACTCGACGACCTGACAACGCTCGATCCAAGTGCCAGGTAGTCCGATCTCGGTCACCTCTCCGTTGGCCACCGTGCAGCCGTTCGCAATCCGCACCAAGCCGCCGCTCACCACCGTATTTACACTGGCGTGCATGATCGGGGCCATGAGCCGAAGCAGCGCCTTACGCTCCACGATGGAATCCGCATCCACCGTGCAGAAGAACGGGCTGCGGCACATGTTCAGCCCGGTATTGAGGGCGTCGGCCTTGCCGCCATTCTCCTTGGCCAGCACCACCAGGTTCGGCACCTGCGGATTCAGATAGGACGCCCAGGGTCGCTTGGACGGGATCGACTCCCGGTAGATAAGGTCCATGCGCTGTAATTCAAACTCTTTGATCAAACGGGCAAGAGTCTCGTCGGTGGATCCATCGTCCACCACAATGATCTCTTTTTCCGGGTACTCCAGGTTCAGCAGTGCATGGACCGTCGTGGCGATCACGTCCTGCTCGTTGTAGGCCGGAACGACCAGGGTAATCGGTGGCGTGGCTGGGGAGTCGGCGATGTCGGCATGGCTAGTGTGCGCCGCAAAGCGCGAGTGCAGGGTCACGGCATATAGCGAGATGGCCATGAGGATGGTGTAAGCGGCGTTGGCCACGATGAAGTAGGTCAGAATGATCAGGTTCGCGTAGTCCAGGAGATGCAGCAGGGTCCTATGCACCGGAGACATTTTCCTTTCCGCCGGTGTCGCGCACGCTGCCGCTGCCGAAGCGAACGTTGCTGTCGGACTGGATCCGGCCCAGCACCTGTCTCGCCTTGGAGCTGATTTGCCCAGAATCCTGTTGGCTGAGCACATTGAGCAAAGACACGAATTCGCTGCTGGGGTTGACGGCCAGCGTGTCGATGAGAGCAATCTGCACCGCGAATGAATCGTTGCTGCTCAGGTTGGACAGCAGCAAGGAAGTCTTTCCCATGGAAGCCATCTTGCGCGCTACGTTCTCTGCGAGCAGGCCCTCATCACCACCCCCCGCCATCGCTGCTAGCAATTGCGGAACTACACCACGTCGCTGGAACTCGTCGCAGACCTGGTCGGCGGCAAATTTGTCGGTGCAATCGGTGAAAAAGCGGAACATGGCATCGGTCCCTTTCGTGCCCATAGCCTGCAGCGCCTGCACCGCAGCCTCCCGCACCAGCCAGCGCTGATCGGTCAGGCGCGCCACCACATCGGGGACCAGATCCGCATAGAAGCGGTCGGCGCAGGCGCGCAACGTGTGCATTCGCACGAACTCATTCTGGTCCTGCATCAGGTGCCGTAACATCTCAATCGCGCTGGGATCTCGGAAATACTTGGCCACGTAGGCACTTCGCGCGCGGACGTCCTCAAACTCATCGAACTGGCACTGCTCCAGGACGGCGCGGTACAGGGTCGGAGAGAAGTCATTCTTGGTGAGGCGTGCGTTCGCTGCCGCCCGATCACAAATCTGTCGGATGGAGTCGATGACAAAAAAGCGACAACGGCGGCAGGAACTCGCCAGGTGGGGCAGGAATAGCTCCAAATCCTCCAGTCGATAGCGAATCAGCGCCGCTTTGAGCGTTCGCAGAGAGAGGTCGTTGCTTTCCTCCACTGCCTTCCGCAGCTCTTCCACCAGCAGCGGTATGGCCGGGGGGTTTCGATTCCGGCCCATACCCTCGATGGCCACTCTTCGGACCTGCGAGGAGGGATCCGCCAGGGCGGCACTCAAACAGTGATGGGCATGCTTTGCGCTCAAGCGTCCAAGGTTGTTTACCGCCAGGGCGCGAGAGACGGCGGTGAGCCGCATCCGGTAGATGGGCCGCAGCAGCCTTGGCCAATGTAGCTCTGGCGTCTTTCCTTCCCGATCCAGGAAGGCGCCTACCAGTTCACGGGCTGCCTTTCGCCCGAACGCAACCTTCGCCCATTCTTCGACAAACCCCAACAAAAACAACAATTCCGATATCCGCTCGGTGTTCTCGGGGTTGGAAACGGCGAACAGCATCTCCGAGACGACTTCGCGTTCAGCCGGGGAACGGGCGTCGCCCAGGGCTGCGGCCGCTTGCTCCAGACCGATCTGTCCCAGGACGAAGGCATCGACCGGGTCACGATACCGCTCCCGGGCGGCATCCTTTTGTGCGAAAAAGCGCTTGCGAATGAGTCGGCGGCGAAGAAGAAAAAAAAGGAAAACCAGGTTCAAGCTCATCACCAGCAAGACGAGCCACAGCACAAGTTGTCCCACATCCTCTAAGAACATGTGTTGGTCAAGGGCCGGGCGATTGCCTTCACAGCGAATGCAGGAAACGGCAGAGCAATCACGCCATCTGGTCTTCTAATTTCGCACCGACAGAGTCTACCAGAGGCCGCCCCCTGGCGATATGAGGAAGGACGAGGCTTGCAAGGCGTGGCTGAGGGGTGTCTCAATTTGCATGGCGCTGGTCCAGGCGGCCGGGGACAGCTTTTCTAACGCCTCCACACGATCAGAAGAAACAAAGAAAAAATGGTTGTGGGCTGTTGGAAGTGGGCCATCACGCCTTTGGTCTAGCCCGTCGCCCCGGAGTGAGCATGTCTGAGACCTGGCGCACGCTCTTCCGCAACTTATCCCAGCTTTCGACCGCCATGTCGATGGGTGTTTGTTTCTGTTCGACGTCCGCGAAACCCGCACCCTGCATTTGCTCGACAGCAGCGGTGAAGCGTTTGGCGCTTACGCCATCCATCGCAAGGAAGCGGAATGCCTGTGCGAGCTGTACACCATCAGCTCCGGTTTGCAGAAATTCAATGTGTGCATTCACTTTGCCAAAAACTGTACTCAAAGCCATTTCGCCGAGCGTCCCCTTGGGAATAGGCCCTTTAACAAGCAGAGCCGATCCTCCGGTCACCGAGAGGCGGTGCACGATACCGACGAACTTTTGGTTATCGACTGTGAAGATTGCTCGTTCTTGGTTAGGGACACGGATCCTCGGTGGTCGGCTGGGGGTGCGAGGCTTGTCGATCCTTCGCGGCATTATAGGCAGGATTACAACTGACTCTAGAGTAGTCAACGTTACCTAGGTGTTCCGGTAAGGATACATGGGGGCTAGACATTTTAGGGCCTCCGGGTCGCCGAAAAACACAACGAGCACCATATTGAACAGATCAAATTGGTGCTGCATGGGCTCGGAGCAGGCCCCTCGTACAGGAAACTTAGTTCACCTGCCTCACTTGGTCACGGTAAATTTTCCCGAGCTTATCGCGAGCCCGCCTTTGGTCTGAATACCAACGGGCCCCGTCTTTGCACCGGCGGGCACGGTTGCCGTGACCTGGGTGTCCGAGTCCACGGTGAACTGGGCCGGCACGCGGTCCCCAAAGCCGACACCCTGAGTCTGGGTCAGGCTCGCTCCTGTGATCGTCACTACGGTTCCGACCGGCCCGCTGGGCGGGTCGAAATTCAGAATCTGTGGAGTCACCCGGAAGATTTGAGAACTGGGCAGAGTGCCACTCGGAGTCGTCACGGCTACAGCGCCGGTGGTTGCGCCACTCGGGACCTTGGCCTTCAGGTAGGTATCGGAGACGACGGTGAAGCTGGCAGAGGTGCCATTGAACGACACTTTGCTCGCCCCGGCGAATCCCTGTCCCAGGATGGGGACGGTTGCCCCGATCTTGCCTGACCGGATTACAAATATAGAAACAAAGGGCTTGAGCGTCGCGTTCAGGCTGTAAAACACGCCATCGTCGGAAAATCCGCCGTCCTCAGTCAGACCGTAGATTACGCCGTTGGTATCAAGAACCGGCGTGGCCTCCGGGTTTGCACCGCCGTGCGTGTGGTCGAACGTATAGAGAACCTGGAAGTTGGCGCCATTCGTTTTGAGCCTGAAACTAGTGCCATACCCAGTGGCGCCACCCCTGGAGTTAAAACCATAGAGGAAGCCGTCACTGCCCAGCACCAGACCAGCCTCAGGGGTGTAGCCGTTGACCTGATCGTTGGCCGCAAAGTTGCGAAGTACGGTGTAGCTGCCGGAGGGGGTCAACTTGAACACGACACCTCCGCTCTGCGGACCACCGGCCGACGCCGTGCCATAGAAGTTGCCATCGTTGGCTTGAAAGAGAGGACCCAAGGGCTGGCCGCCGGTCGTACTGGTAAAGCTGTAAAGGATATTGAGGACACCTTTGGTGGAAAGCGAAAAGACTGTGCCCTGGTTGAAGCTTCCTCCGTATTGGGTCATTCCGTAGAGCAGCCCATCAGCCCCTTGAATCAACGGGGATTGACTTTGCGCGGGAAGTGTCGCCAGCACAGTGAATTTTCCCGCTGGGGTGATCCTGTAAGCGACGGCGATCGTGCCGTTGCCGGTGGTGCCGTAGAGATTTCCATCCGGCGCGGGCACTGGAGGCGTGCGCGGGTACGCCCCGTCGCTGCCGTTGGTAAAGCTGTACAGGTTTGTAAAGGTTCCGTCAGGGGTGACCTGAAAGACGGTGCCCGCGCTGTGACCTCCACCTTGGTAAGTCGTGCCATAGAAGTTGCCGTCGAGGCCCATGCTCAATCCGCCTTGGGCACCGTCGCCATCGGTGAAGTCGAAGTCGTGAAGTGTGAGCAGCGCCCCCGTGACCGACATTCTAAACACCGTGCCAAAGCCGTACTTGCCCTGCGAGAATGTTCCCCCGTACAGGTTGCCGTCGCGGCCTTGCGCCAGGATGCCGGGATAACCCGCGCAGCAACCATGGGCGTCGTCAAACTCATAAAGATCGGTGTAGGTCGTCTGGGCGTGAAGGGCTGAGACCACGACTAAGGCGATGGCGATCACTGATAGTCTGAGGGGCAATGTGTGCGTCATTTCAGGCTCCTGGGTTCTTTGTGCTTCCTTCGATTGCCGGGCTGCGTTGCCAGTAGGTGAGCAGCGATTGGCTTGCTTGCCGCGCGATGAGCGGTGGCTTGCGCTCAATTGTGTTGGATGTGGAGGTGGAACCCGTACCAGCTGGCGCGGCTAGCACAAAGGCCGAAGGCGGCAGTCCTCCCACAGTCTGCGCATCTCCGGCCTTGAGTGCATAGGCATAGGGCACGCTGAGCAACAGCGTTCGCGGTTGCTCGGCTTGCCCCTCGGGTTGTACCCCCAGCCAGCGTGCTTCCCCCGAGACGAACAATTCCTGCGGCAAGCCGCCGGACTTGGTCACTCCTAGGAACATCGTGTAATGACCGCTACTATCAGCCTGGACGTTCTGGGTCTCCAGCCAGAGCGCCGTCCCGCCTTGCTCTTCTTTATAGAGGGCGAAAGTGGCGCCCACTACACCACTACGCGGGTTGCCCTGGGCATCCCGTAACGTCCCGCTAAACCTCACCCAGTGTGGAATATCGGCGGTTGGTGCCGGCGACTGCCCAAACAGGGGTGAAACCCACGGCAGCAGAAACATAAGCTGGTAGAGAAGGGACGTGACTACGGATCGGCAAAGCTGGCGCGGTACCTGGAGACCGGTCATAAACACCTCGCTTTGTTATGACAGGCGGAAAACAACCGGCAAATTGGCTCAAACTTCTGAAAGAAAATACTAGCTGGTTATAAGTCTCGTATTTTCATTGTCTTGACATGCCAACCAGAAGGCGATATGCTTCGCCGCCAGCGCCCTCCCCAGCGCGCATCCTGGGTAAAGCCCGTGCACGGTCGTTCCTCAAGTCAAGTCACAGAGTTGCTGGTTCGCTGGCGTAGCGGTGACCGCGAAGCCCTTGACGCATTGATGCCACTGGTCTATGCCGAACTGCACCGCCTGGCCAACCACTATCTGCAGCGGGAGCGTTCCGACCATACCTTGCAAAGCACGGCGCTGGTCCACGAAGCCTACGTTCGACTCGTCGGCCAGAATCCCCCTGAGTGGCAGAACCGGTCACACTTCTTTGGCGTAGCGGCGCAACTCATGCGGCAGATTCTGGTGGACTACGCACGCAGCCACCGGGCGGACAAACGCGGCGGTGGTGTCTGCAAGTTGACCTTGCTGGACGCAGAGGCCCAGCCCCAGCCGGTCGATGTGGATGTCATTGCACTCGATGATGCACTGAGAGCATTAGCCGAGATGGACCCACAGCAGAGCCGCGTCGTCGAACTGAAGTTCTTTGCTGGCCTGAGCAACGAAGACACATCGGAGGTCCTTGGCATCTCTCCTTCCACCGTGAAGCGGGAATGGATTACTGCGCGGGCCTGGCTTTTTCGTGAGCTGGATCGGAGTACCTCGACATGAAGGCGGAACGCTGGCAGCACGTCAAGGAGGTGCTGGAGAAGGCCGTTGACCTGGAGCCGGACGAACGCTCTTCCTACCTGGATGGAGCCTGCGCCGCCGATCCAGAACTGCGCCAGGAAGTTGAATCGCTCTTAGTTTTCCACGAACGGGCAGGAGACCATTTTCTGCAGACTCCAGCTGCTGATTTGCTCAATTGTTCCGCCGAAGACAGCGTGCCGGTTGCCCGTGTGGGGCGCCGGGTTGGCGTGTACCAGATCGTCGAAGAGATCGGCCGGGGTGGCATGGGCGAGGTTTACCGCGCCACGCGCGTGGACGGCCAGTATGAAAAGGAAGTGGCGGTCAAACTGGTGCGTGTAGGACTGGATACGTCTTTTGTGTTGGAACGTTTTCGCCATGAGCGCCAGATACTGGCGTCACTCGACCATCCCAACATCGCGCGTTTGCTGCACGGAGGCACAACCGAAGACGGCATTCCTTATCTGGTGATGGAGCTGATCGCAGGAAAACCCATCGACCAGTACTGTGACGAGCACTATCTTTCCATTACGCAACGCTTGCACCTGTTCCGGCAAGCCTGTTCGGCAGTGCAGTACGCCCACCAACGGCTCGTCATTCATCGCGACATCAAGCCCAGCAACATTCTGGTGACGGAAACCGGGGAACCCAAGTTGCTGGATTTCGGCATCGCGAAGATACTGGACCCGTCGGCCGACCGGGAGACCACCGTGCTTCGGCCGATGACTCCGGAATATGCCAGTCCGGAGCAAGTGCGGGGTCAGCCCATCACTACCGCAAGCGACGTGTACTCGCTGGGTGTGGTCCTGTACCAGCTGTTGACCGGCCGCTCGCCTTACTCCGGAGACACCAGCACCGCACATCAGTTGGCGCGGGCCGTCTGCGAAGACGAACCTGCAAAACCGAGCGCGGTGATTTTCACGCCGAATCGCCGCGACAACGGGACCGAATCCAGTAAAGAGCTGCTGGGCCGGATTCACGAGGGCTCTCCGGCCAAACTGCGGCGCCGCCTGGCGGGAGACCTGGACAACATCGCGCTCAAGGCGCTGCGCAAGGAGCCTCAACGCCGCTACGCCTCCGTCGAACAACTTGCCGAGGACCTCCGCCGCCACCTGGTCGGTCTGCCGGTCATCGCGAGAAGCGATTCCTGGACGTACCGCGCAGCGAAGTTCACGCGGCGGCACAAGGTTGGGATGCTGGCCACGGCCATGGTCGTACTCGCTCTACTGACGGGAATGGTCCTTACTTTGCGGGAGGCACGCATCGCGCAAGTCCAACGCCAGCGCGCGGAACGACGTTTCAACGATGTGCGGAGATTGGCCAACTCTTTGATGTTCGAGGTCCACGATTCCATCAAAGACCTGCCTGGCTCGACGCCGGCCAGGAAACTTCTGGTGAGCCGGGCGCTGGAATATCTCGACGGGCTCACTCAGGAAGCCAAAGGGGACGAATCTCTACAGAGAGAGTTGGCGGATGCTTACGAACGGATTGGCGACGTCCAGGGGCAACCGCGACAAGCCAATCTGGGGGATGCGGCAGGCGCCGTTGCGAGCTACAAGAAGGCGCTGGCGATTCGAGAAGGGCTGGCGGCAGCCAATCCAAAGAATGTGGAGCTTCTACGCGAACTGACTCCGAACTACGGCAGGTTGAGCGACCTGCTGTGGACCATGGGAGACCCCCAAGGCGCGATGGAAGCCGCGCGCAAAGAGATGGCAGCGGCCGAGGCGGCCTATCGCGCCAATCCCAACGACCCCAGCAACCGTTTGCTTCTGGCTACCTTTCGCATGGACTACGGCTACAAGCAGGCTGACATCGGCAATGACCGAGCCGGCGGATTGGAGAATCTCCACCAGGGATCGGTGATGCTGGAGCAAATGACGGCCGAGAATCCACGTGACATGCACGTCCTTCGCACGCTCGGTCTCAGTTATAGCCGCGCCGCAGGAATCTTAGAGGATGACCCGGCAGACCGGGACCAGGCGCTCGCACTTTATGGCAAGTCGATCGCGGTCAAGCAGAAACTGCTCGACAGCGATCCCAACAATACCGATTACCGCCGCTTACTGGCCTATGACCAGTACTCTGTTGGCTATCTGCTGGCGGATACTGACCTGAAGGGCGCACTCAGCCATGAGCATGCTGCACTGGCCTCATTCGAGCAACTCGCCCGCTCTGACCCGGCCAACATGCAATATCAGCAGGACGAAGGACGTACCCTCGGCCGCATCGGCCAGATCATGGCGCGTATGAAGGATCTTTCCGGGGCGCGTGAACAGTTGGGCCGGTCTTTGGACCTGCTGGAAAAATTGCCGGGAACGGACAACCCGCAGTCGATCGTTGGCTATGCTGTTGCATCCGATCAGCTATGGATGGGCAAAGTAGGGGTCGGCTTGGCATCATCGGCCGGAGTTTCAGCACAACAAAGAACCGCCTACTGCCGCCTGGCTGACGACTGGTTTCGAAAGTGTCTGCCGGCCTTCGAACAGCTGCGCGACCATGCTTCTCCAGGGTATGAAGGTGCGGCTCGAGTCGCGGAGATCGATCAGCAGAGAAGTATTTGCCGGGCCTCACGAGCGAAGAAAGAGGAGTAGTGGTGGGCCGCCTACCCTCAACGCAGCAGGAAAATCTCACACTAAGCCGTGGATCGGCGAAGCCTTGATTTATTATGGTCCGGCACGGCTGGCGTGGCGGGTTCCGTTCATGACTCGAAGAGTCCCGTTTTAGGGCGACGGGACCAGCGCCTTATCCGCTATTTGCCCGGTAGATAACTCAGCTCAGGATGGAATTGGATGATCTCGCTCGTCTCCTTCTGCACTGAATTGTCTATCCGATCGACGATGGAATCCGCCTCCGCTTGCCCAAACGCTTCCTTGAGCATGTCTCGGAACGGCTTCACGTCAGGCTTATCCTCGAAGTCTGCCCAGCTGTTGCGCGGCAGGACCAGCACATAGATTCCTGTCGGGCCGCCGCTCGCCAACTCGTACCATTCGTAGCTGACGGGCCACTTCGTCTTTTGCGTCGCCTCGTAGACGCGGCCGATGGCGGACCGGAAATCCGAGCCCTTCCCGTAGCGCACGTGGAAGGTAATGATTTCCGAGAATTTGGGGGGCATCTTCGCATCGCTAGGGTTGCTGACCTTCGGCATGAAGTCATAGTAGCGAGCGACGACGGAGTCCACATAGTTCCCGACTACCTTCTGAAATTCCTCCCGGTCGGCCGTGTCAGGAATGGGTGGTTTGTCGAAATCAGCCCAGTGTTGGCCCAGTCGGCCGACCACGTACGTTCCTGTATCGTCACCGCTGAGTATCTCCCATACAAACAATGGTAGAGGGTCGTTCTGCTGCTTGTGCCAAGCTGCCTTCTGCTTACGTCCAGCCTCGTACTGCGCCACCGTCCCATTCTTCGGTTTCTGGAACTCCAGCGCGGCGATGGTTCCCGGTTTTTCCTGGGCGACCACCGAACATGCCGCGAACAAAATGATCCCAAGAGCCGATACCACGTGCTTGCGCTTCATTGTGTTCTCCTTCCGTGGGTTGTGAGTTGGAAAGCGGCTCTGATTCTACACCGACTCGCATCCGAGCCGACCTTGCTGCTCTTTGCGTCGGTAGGTATCCTTTCACTCATGCCCCCCACAGCGACGTTTCATGAGTCCCGACGAAGTACTCGTGTGCCTCTCAAGGTCCGAATCGCTATCGAGGGTGACGCTGAGAATCGGACCTGCGATGGCGAGACCATCATCGTCAACCTTCATGGAGCATTGATCGCAACCGGAATTGAGTTGAGGAAGGGAATGAGGATCTCGATTCTTGTCTACTTGACGGATAAGCGGGCTGCAGCTCGGATTGCCTATGTTGATCCTAAGAACCCGCGGCACTGTGGAATCGAACTTGATAAGCCATGTAACATTTGGGGAGTGCCTTTGACGCCCGATGACTGGGAAGAGACCGCGGCTTGGGAAACCGAGCATTAGAGACGCCAGCGTGCGGCGCAGAACCATCCGGGGCCTGGTGAGTACAAAAGCAGATACAGCTAATCGGCCGGGGCAGCTGCTCCGGCCTAGGGACGGCTCACGCTGGGACGGGGGCTCCGGAAGGCGGCATCTTTTGATCATTCAATCACTGCGGCATATCTGAGGCGTTCCGGATCGACTGTTCACCCTTGCCGATTGTTGACAAGAATCCCGAACGAAGCGGGTGCGCAAGCAGAAGACGGATCACCAGGATGCCCAACTGCTTCTGAGATCGTTGCTGGAGGATCGCCTTCCGCGTTTCCCTTGCCCTTGACATGGAAGCAAGGAAGATGCCCGAGCTCAAGGCCTAACCCGCGGTTTCACTGCTGCCGATGGCTTCGTTTTTCCCGGTGCATGGCCTAACACGCGGCGAACTGGATTTGAGGCGAGGAATATTGCTTGAAGAGGTTCCTCTTCCGGAAATGAACGTGCGAGTGCGAGGAGTCCCTGTTCGGCCCGGACGCGATGTGACTCAGCGGACTCACGGTTGTTCTGGTGGCGGAAGAATTCCCACGCTGTCGAGTGTACCCGCCAGGCGGATACCGGCACGTCGCGCTTCTCCAAAATCGTAAGGGCCGCTTGGATCGACTGGCCGGCATCTACCCAATCGTCTTCAGCAATCGCTATTCTCGTCTTGACCTCCCAAGCCAAGACCTGCATGCTAGGGTCAGAAGTTGAGAGGGCAGACTCTAGAAACGAATTAGCTTGCACGCGAGCATTGGCGATATTCCCTGATTCCAGCCAAGCTCTTGCCAGCCCAAGTTGGGCATGCATTCGCCAATACCAGTACAGGTAGAAACGCTCGCCAGTCAACTCTTCGAGCTGCTCAAAATACTTCCGCGCACCGGCGCTGTTGCCAAGCCCCAGTTCGGCCTGCCCACCGGCCAGGAAAGCGAGCGCCTTCGGGGTGCGTGCGGACCGTCCGGTGCACATGGGCAGGATTGATTCGCGAAGTTTCTGCGCACCTTCGAAATCTGAAACCAGGGTGCGGAGCCACGCCTCGATGCCGGTGAAGGCAGCAAGCCACAGGTTGTTCCCGTTTTTTCTGGCGGTTTCGAGTACAGTTCGCAGAACTCGAAGCAGTTCGCCGAACTCACCCTGGTGCAGGAGGGCCAGCGCCGCGCCCCACGTGCTGAGATAGGTTATCAAGCTGCTGGTTTGGGCAATCTTGGGAATGTTGGGCTGAACCATCTGCAACGCGTCCGTGTATTCGCCTTGCATGATCTGGGCTTGCGAGGCATAAAGCATTTCGTGGACGACTGGAAGCGGGGTGCCGCTCGACTTCACTATTTTCAAGTTAGCGGCCAAGACTTGCGCATCTTCTTGGCACCAGCGATCGTGGAGAATACGGAAAGCCGCTGCCAATATTTGAGTGCGAGCAAGAAGTTGTGGATCGTCCAAGTCCTTGCTTACCTGAACGGCACGCTCGCTTGCGGCAATGCCTCGCTCCGAATCGGTCGGAGATGCTGCGTACGCCAGACGACTTAACGCTTTCACTTCAGCTCTTTTAAGATTGGCTTGAGACGCACGGGTGACCTCCATGTCGTATGCTTGTGCTGCCTCGAGCATCTCTTCCAATGCATAATGTGCTTCACCGATGAGTTCTAGCACCTTAATCTCCAACTCCGCGCGGGCACTCGAAGGAATCTTGAGAACCAGTTTGAGAGCATGTTGCAGGATCTGGATCGCATTCCGGTGCGCAAATCGTCGTGTTGCATCTTCGGCCGCGAGTACCAAGTACTGGAAGGCCTTCTCGTGTTCGTGCCCTTGCTCCAGATGAAACGCGACCTCAGATGCTAGTTCCGGCTTGTCAGGAGAGCAGAGGGCCTCGAATCGCTCTCCCAGAATTCGGTGCAGCCTGGACCGGTTCCCGTCGGAAAGCCTTTTATAGATAGCTTGCCGGTAGAGGGAATGCCGGAATTCGTAGCTCGCGGAGACCATGCCACTCGCAAGTTCCTGAATTCCCGCAGACTTAATGAATTGCTGTTTCTGCGCGAGACCTTCGCAAAAATCTTCGATTTGGTCAGCCTCGATATCCAGCGTGGCTGTGATAGCCCAGACGGAGAAGCGCTCGCCGGCGACGCTGCCGCTCCTCAGGATGCGCTGCTCCTCCGCGCTTAACTGCTCGAATTGCACTTCCAGCATTTGTTGCAACGTCTCCGGCACCCCCGGGTCGATGCCCTCCAAGGGTTGGGTCAGCTTCCAGCTGCCGTGGTCCTGTGCAATAAGGCCTTTTTTCACAAAGTCCTGCACGATCGCGACCATGAACAAAGCGTTTCCGCCCGAGTGCCTAAAAACAAGACTCGAGAGGCCTGCCGGCAAGCTCGCTTTGGGGAACTCCGTGGCCAGGTACTCGGCAATTGTGGGTTCTTCCAGGCGTTCGAGCGCGATCTCCTTGCACAACTGATGCACCTGCAAGTCTTGCTTTAGACCCTTCAACGGCGTTTGGAAAAGCGCGACATCCGTGGGCCGATAAGTCCCGAGCAGCATAAGCTTGGCTGGCTCCCGGCGGCGGGCCAATGCAGAGATGAGATCAAGCGTGGAAGGATCTACCCAGTGGAGGTCTTCAAAGATGATGACAAGAGGCTGCTCTGCCGTGATGGCCTCCAGGGCTTCGCATATCTCCCGCACCATTCGCGTGCGCGTGGCGCCGAGAATTTCACGCTGCAGGTCTTCTCTTCTTTCCGCTTTTACCAGTGAGGGGAACTGAATCCACCATGTAGGGGCCCTCTTTGCGAGTGTCTGCGCCACCGGACTGGTATCGGTTTCGCGAATCAACTGTCCCAGCGCTTCCAGCATTGGGTAATACGCTTCCTTGCCCCCGAAGCCCTCAACACATTGCCCGCGAGCCATCCGAACACTTGGACGGGAGGTGGCCCGTTGATGAAACACATCAACCAGCATTGTCTTGCCGATGCCCGCCTCGCCAGTCACAAAGATCAATTGCCGCTGCCCTTCCAGCGCCATGTTGAGATAGCGCTCCAGTTCCTCAAGGGCTGTGTCTCGGCCCACCATTTTCTTCGATGGATATGACGGCCGGTCTCGCGATCCTGCTGCGCCCTCGTCGCTCACCGTTGCCACGAATTGGTATCCGCGCTTGGGAACGTTTTCGATGAAGACCGGCTTGTTGGGATTGTCCCCTAACACCTTCCGGATCCCGAGGATGTACTTCTTGATAAGTTCCGGGTTTACATAGGTTTCCGGCCACAGGGTGTCGAGAATTTCGTCTGGGGAGACGAGCCGTCCCGGATGCTCGACCAGATAACGAAGGACATCAAAGGCCTTGGGGGCAAGGGGCACGCGTTCCTCTGCATGCCACAGGCAGTGGTTCACAGTGTCTAGCCGAAATGATTGGAATAGCTTCACCTGCAGAGCCCTTTCGGTCCGCGATGAGGAGCCCCCGGAATGTCGGCCATATTCTACGGCAATAAGCCATTGAATTCACTCACGATTAGCGTCCTTGGCTCCAAGCGTAGCCTCCTTCCCGGCGCAAAAGCAGGGCATCGTCACCGAAATTGGACCAAAACGTCACCAGGATTTCACGCCTTGTTTTCCTCATTCTCATACTCTCGCATCGTTATGCGTGCAGCCTTTGTAGTTCGACTCGGGCGGGACACCAAACCAGCTCAGAATTACTTTGAAGGCTGGGTGGAGGAAGTCGACTCGGGCAATGAGCTGAGATTCCATTCGACCACCGAACTGCTCCGATTCCTGGGCCAGCGCTTCCATGCGGTCTTCGGGTCAGAACCCAAGGAACTAGAAGAACCTCCGCATGTTTCCTCCGTGGGGGAAGAAGATTGAACCTACAAAGCAAATTGGGTCAGCCCCCTGATTGCACATTCGAAGACCGGAGAGGTAGATCATGAGCGTAGCAGTCATTGAAAACGCATCTCCGCAACTCACACAGATCGCGACTGACGCCGAACTCCAATCTGAGTGCATCCCGGACGAAGCAGAATGTCCGATCATGGCTGCTCAAATTGGGGAAGAATTTCGGAGGTTCTTGGTGGTGATTGCTCTCTGTCCGCAGTCTCCGCGCCTCACCAGTTTTGGATCGATGCAAGACTCCACCGGCCCTTACCTGATGCATACCGAGCCGCATTGAGGTAGGTGACCAACCGGAATAGTGCTGCGGGAAGGCAAGTATGGCGAGTGTGATGGTAGCGGCTTCAGATGTTCCAGTGATGGAGCCACGGTCGGTCCGGGCCGATCGGATAGGCGTGGTCGAGAGCGACCCGGCTTTGCGGAGGGTTCTACAGCGACTGTTTGCTTCCCAGGGATATGACGTCGAGCTTGTGCCTGATGAAGCTTCTGCCCTGGAAATGCTCCGCCGCCGGCCACCTTCGGCCGTAATTCTCGACTTGCAATCCCCAGGATCTGCGGGTTGTGATCTCTGCCGGGAAATCACTCGCACAGCTCCGGGCCTGCCCCTTCTGGTTCTTAGCGCGATCGCCGATGTGGTCGACAAGGTCCTCCTTCTCGAAATAGGGGCCGACGACTATGTGACCATACCTTTCAGCCCAAGAGAGCTTCTGGCGCGTACGCGAGCCCTTATAAGACGCGCGTCACGGATTCCACCGGAGACCTTCTGCGTCTTTGGCAACGTCCGGGTGGACTTCTGCAGAATGGAAGTAACCCGTTCCAGCGAGGTAATTCCGCTGACGGCAAAGGAGTACAAGACCCTGGAGTTCCTGATAAAGAACGCAGAACGCGTGGTCTCGCGGGATGAACTCTTGCACGAGGTGTGGGGATACCAGAACTATCCCTGGACCCGCACCGTGGATCAACACATTCTTCGTCTGCGGCAAAAATTGGAGAATGACTCCTCTAACCCTGCCCACCTGCTGACCATGCATGGTATGGGATACAAATTCATACCTTAGCAACCGCCACATCTCAAGGTTGCGCTGTCACTCCTCGGCCTGCCCTGTTTGAGCTCGCGAGTGCCCATATCCCGATCGAGACTTTCAGCCCTATCGTCCACTGGCAAGACGGCTGTCGGGATAATATTCACGGTACCAGCTGTCGGACTCGCGAGACGTTGCCGGGCCAGCGTCCAAAGAACAACTCCCGCCACTCCTAATCGGCGGAAGCTGCTATTCCAGTTATAGGGTGGCCTCCACCGGCGCGTGATGCTCCGGACGGTGGCATCTTTCTGGCTTTGCTTAGCCAGTCGGCTGCTCTTTGCTCTGCTTCGATGACCTGTTCCGGCGTCAACATCTTGATGATCTTTTTCCTGGTGGAACCCAGCTGCTCTTGGGCGATTAGGTACCACATGTAAGAACGAACCAAGTCCTTGGCACCGTTTCGTCGTGCCCCATAGAGCTGGGCAAGTGCGAGCTGTGCCATGGGAACGCCCTGCTCGGCGGCTTTCTTACATTCGGCTACTGCGGCATCATCCAGGGGAGCACCCTGCTCAGAATTGCTCAGGAGGTGCTGCAACACCGATTGGGAAGTGGCATCCCGGCTCAGCGTCATGAACAGAAGCTCAAAGCGGTTCGAGACCCCCAGCTTGTCAAACACACGAAACAAGTAGTTTTTGATAGTGTGCTGGCTCAATCCTAGGCGTTCGGCGATTTCGCGGTTCGTGAGCCCCTCAGCCAGGCTGCGAACCACCTCCAGTTCACGCTTCGAGAGCAGGCTCAGTCCATTCGCGCCAATAGCACGGACTGTCGGGGAAGTCGCCAGGGCTTCCACCGCCAGCGACATTTCCTGACTGTTGGCCCAGATCTGGCCTTGGTGTACGCAGCGAATACATCTGGTGAGGGTTTCTATGGACTCATGCCTGCTGAAGACTCCCCTAGCCCCCGCGCGAAACGCTTCGAGGATAGCTTCTTCTTTGGACGAATCAAGGAGGACGATGGCCCGAATGCCGGGACAGGAGGCCCGCACTTCCCGTAAGACTTCGAACCCGCGACAGGGCTGCTCGTCTAGGTTCGAACTGAGAACCAACACATCAATATTGCGTGCGACCCCGGCCAGGGTCACCCCGCGGGATTCTGAATCGCAGCCGATCACTTCCAGTTGGCGATCACGTTTCAGGGCGTCCGCCAGCAGTTGGGTATGAATTCGAGTATTGTCGGCGACTAGTACACGGATAGTGTCACCGGTTGCGGGTTGGTCGTGCATAGCCTCCTCCAGATGGACCTCTCCTCAGCGGAGCTTCGGGGGGAAAACACGATCAAGAAGCCGTTAAGAACTCGGCTCTGCTGCCAACAGACAATTATGACTGCAACTGCACCTTAGGGGAATCGTTCGGGGGAAGCTCTAAAAGCGAACGCGGTAATAAGTTACCGCAATTGCAGTGTGAAGGCAAGTGCAAACCACCACCGGGTATGCAACGAAAGTGCCATGGCTGCAAGACACTGCACAACCCTCTGGTTACGGCTGGTGCGAGGCGTGAAGAAGTGTGCGGGACGGGACTACATTAGAATCAATCACTTATGCCAGTTCGGTGGATGACCAGCGTCTCTCGATCTGGTGGGTTTCAGCCCCGGATGAGGGAATACCTTCTCTAAGTTGCTCTTCCATCCATCCAGGAACTTGAACTCCGTCAGGCATGAGACGGGTTTCGCCGAGAGCTTGTACCACTTGCAGCAATCTGCATCCACGACTAATCTCGACACACTTCGGCAAGCCAGAATGTGCAAGTGAGGTGCATTTTAGGTCCCCCCGAGCCGGAGTGAGCACAGCGTCGGAGAGCGACTTAGTAGCCCGATCGTGGTGTTTGACGGTACGAGAATCTGTGAGATATTGACTACAGATCCAGTAGAGATTAAGTCCTCCCCTCGCAACTAGTTTCCCCCGGTTCCCTAGTTGATGTTTTTCCCCCATTTACCAGGTGTGAGTGTCAGGGTCAACTCGTCACTGTGACTCAGAGGGCGAAGCTATGAGTGCCAGCAGCCAATTATGGGACCCAGCAGTCGTTCCTCTCCAGAGGGCCGAGACGGAGCCGGACATCGCCAGGTGGTATGCCGTGCATACCCGGTCTCGACACGAGCGAGTTGTTGTCCAGCGCCTTCAGGACAGAGGTATAACCACCTTCCTTCCAATCGTTAACGAGATTCGTCGGTGGAGCGACCGCCGGAAAACCGTTGAGCTACCGCTGTTCAGCTGCTACGTCTTCGTGAAGCTTGCACCCACCAGCGAGAATCGCCTGCAGGTACTGACCGTAGATAGTGTTTTGAACTTCGTCGGAGTCCGGGGGCAGGGAACTGCGATCCCGGACGAACAAATCAATGCCATACGAATGCTGGTGGAAGAACAGTTGCCCTGGCACACCTATCCTTTCCTCAAGATCGGACAACGTGTGCGAATCCGCGACGGGGCATTGAACGGAGTCGAAGGAATTCTAGTTTCGCGGAACGGCGAACATACCCTAGTCATATCCATTGATGCCATTCAAAGATCGTTGGCGGTGCGCATCGAGGGATATGACGTCGAGCCTGTCTAACAATAGCTTTCCTTTCCCGGGATTTCCCCTCAAAGAACATTTCTAGAGGAGTTATAAACTCCATGGCACAAAACGCAATCGAAACCGCCCGTCTGTTGGTAGTCAGTAGGGAGTCCGCCGTTCTCCGTCCCCTCTGGTCGATGGGGGAGTCTAACTCTTGGCAATTGGAAACCGCCACCAGCGGATGGGAGGCGATGGAGCGGATGCAGTCCGGGAGCACGCCCGATCTTCTTCTACTCGACCTGGCCCGGAACGACGCCGATAGCTTGCACATCCTGCGATGGCTGCGCCGGTTACGCCCCGAGTTGCCAATCATCCTGATCTCCCATCCCGAAGATGCTGGGCGGGAGAAAGAAGCGATTCGTCTGGGGGCTCGGGACTACCTGGTTCGTCCCCTCACCGATGAACAACTCGAGCAAGCCATCCGACGGCATCTCTCATCGCCATATCAGGGCGGAGAGGCAGATTTTGGAAGCGAAGACATTGAACAACTGGGCGAGGATGTTTTTTTTGTTGGCGCCAGCCCGGCGATGCGAAAGCTTC
>JAIQFW010000035.1 GCA_020073105.1 Terriglobia bacterium | reverse complement strand
AGACGGACTGGATTACGTAGTTGGTCTTCTCGCGGCGAACCATCGGTCCTCCAGGCATTTCAGAAAATGGCGTTTTACTTAAGTAAGTTTTCGTTGGTATGTCAAATCCGGCGTGACCGCTGCGGGCACGCCTCCCGCGCCGCCAAAGGCCACTAGCGTGAACTCTCGCGGGTCGTATCCCCGCTCGACAGAGACTACGCGGATGGCCTTCTCCATGGTGCCATTGACCACTCGAATCACTCCGTCCGCGAACTGCTGGAGAGAAAGATTCGAGCCCTGCGCTTTCAGCCACTGCGTGACAATCCGGCAGGTGCGTTCTTCATCGAGGCGGAATTCTCCCCCGAGAAAATGGTCGGCCTGCAATCGCCCGAGGATGAGGTTGGCGTCCGTAACCGTGGGCTGGGAGCCGCGTCCGTAGCAGATGGGGCCGGGATCAGCGCCGGCAGATTCGGGACCGACCCGCAGGGCGCCCGCGGCATCGAAGCGTGCGATGGAACCTCCTCCGGCGCCGACGGTATGAATGTCGAGCATCGGAACACCGACTGGCAGACCAGCGATTTCCGACTGCGTGCTGGGGCGTACCTCATGGTCGATCAACGCCACATCGGTAGAGGTGCCACCCATATCGAAGGAAATAATCCGGTCATACCCGCTGCGGCTCGCCATGGCTGCAGCGCCGACCACGCCTCCTGCCGGACCGGAGAGCACCGTGCGCACCGGCTCCCGGGCGGCAGAACTGAGAGCCGTAATTCCGCCGCTGGATTGCATGACGAAGACCCGTGCGGTCTCCGGGCCGGCACCTTTGGCGGCACCGTGGAAGGGCACGACTTCAGTCGTGCCGCCAAGGCCGCCGATTGAACCGGGCTTCAGCCCCTGGGGGACACTGGTCCGAGCACGTGTTCGCTGCTCCAGCCTCTCAAAGTACCTCTGCATCACCGGTTGCAGATAAGCATTCACCACCACGGTGCTGGTGCGTTCGTATTCCCGGAACTCGGGCAGAATCTGGTGCGAAACCGACAAGGGAACACCTAAGCCCGCCAGTGCTTGCACCACTGCATTTTCATTTTTCGAATTGACGAAGGAAAAAAGCAGCGAGATGGCGATCACATCGGGATTCTGCGCGCTAATTCTTTCCGCCAGGCTTCGCAGCTGGGTTAAGGACGGTTCCTGGAGTATCTCACCTTCGCTGCTAGTGCGTTCCTCAACACCAAACCGCCCGTCGCGTGGCACCAGTGGTTCGACCCGCTCGAAGAAGAAGTCGTACAGTTTGGGCCGGGCCTGGCGGCCGATCTCAATCACGTCCTCGAAGCCCGCGGTCGTCACCAGCGCCACCCGTCCACCGTTACGCTGCAGCAATGTATTGGTGCCCACGGTCGTCCCGTGGAGCACGGTCAGCGGGCCCCGGGTCCCAATCTTCTCCAGCGCGTCGGCAATCGCGCGTGACGGATCCTCTGGAGTAGAAAACACTTTCAGCATGCGGGTGCGAGGTCCCTCCATCCAGACACAGTCGGTGAAAGTGCCGCCAGTGTCGATGGCGACGCAGAGCGGCGAAGGGTGGCGGCGTTCCATGCGATTGAACCGGACGATAGCGTACCATCTTGCGCAGGATTGTTGCCGTCAAAGCCCTGTCCGGGCTTGGGGATGACGCAATGCGGTATGACTTCTTGCGGGTGGGCAAAGACTCCGTTGCCGGGCGCGGGAAGCAAGCCGGTTGCCGAACGACCGACACCAGATCACTGCATTTGAGGTGGCCGGAGCACCGGGTGCTCAGACCACAGTGGTTCGAGTATCCCGTCGAAAACATTCATGATGAGCCGTCCCGCCGCTCGCGCATATTCTCTTGCCTCTTCGGGAGGACAACCCTGTTTTGCGACAAGGACAGATTCTTCGATGCGGTCGTTGACACCAAGTAGCAGTTCACTGATCCGTTTAGCCGTATCGGGATTCGCAATCATGCGGGCGTTATATCTCCCCCAATTTCGTCCAGTGTATGGTCGTTGTCAATCTGCTTCCCGAGCACCTGGAACGCTGCTGGCGCTGCCCGTGAGTGGAGTTCCGGAATCGCTTACTCGTTCCCTGTGAACGCCAGCGCCAGCAGCGTCTTCTGCTCCATCTCATGGGCCTTGGCCGATCCCGTCGACGGACTCGCGCTGGGAGACCGCTTGACCGAAAGCACCGGCCGCTCTCCCGCGAGGTGCCGCAACCGCGGCAGCATGTAAAACAGCGCTCCCATGTTTGCCGGCTCTTCCTGCACCCACAGAATGTCGCGCGCGTTGGCATGGCGCTCCAGTTCGGCAGCCAATTCCGCCTCCGGGAACGGGTAAAGCTGATCTACGAAGACGATGGCGGTTGAATTGTCCTTTCTCTTCTTGCGCTCATCGCGCAATTCGTGGCCAATCTTTCCCGTGCAAAGCAAAATGCGCTTCGCGTCCGTGACCTCGGTGTCGGGCAGCACGGTCAAGAAGCTTTGGTGAGTGAAATCCTCGATCGGCGAAGCGGCATCGGGATGGCGCAGCATGCTCTTGGGTGTGAACACCACCAAAGGTTTACGCCAATGGGACAGCGCCTGTCGCCGCAGCAGGTGGAAATATTGCGCGGCATTCGATGGCTGGCAGATCTGAAAATTGTCTCGTGCCGCCAGCTGCAGAAAGCGTTCAATGCGGGCGCTGGAATGTTCCGGTCCCTGGCCTTCGTAGCCGTGGGGCAGCAGCAGCCCTACCCCTGAGAGCAAAGCCCATTTGTCCTCTCCTGCGCTGACGAACTGATCAATGACTGCCTGGGCCACATTAGCAAAATCGCCGAACTGCGCTTCCCAGAGCACCAACGCCTCTGGATAGTCGCGGCTGTAGCCATATTCAAACCCCAGCACCCCGGCTTCCGACAAAGTGGAGTTGTAAATCTCGCAGCGCGCTTGGTCCGCCGAGATGTTTTGCAGCGGCACGTACTCGTGTTCGTTTTCGATATCCAGTAGTACCGAGTGCCGCTGGTTGAAGGTGCCGCGGCGGCTGTCTTGTCCACTGAGCCTCACCGGCACGCCGGATTTCACAAGGCTTGCAAACGCCAACGCTTCCGCCATCCCATAATCCACCGAACGCTTGCCGTTACCCATCTCTGCGCGCTGCTCGAGGAGCTTCTTCACTTTGGGATGAATGTGGAAGCCTTCGGGGTAGCTTGTGAGGTGCTCGGTGAGCTCGCGTAATTCTTGGGTGGACAGCCCCGTCTCGACCGCGTATTCCGCTTTGTAGCGTCCTCCCTTGAATGCATCCCAGTAACTTGGCAGGTCCCGAAGAGTCGGTTTCTTCTTGATTGAGCCAGCCTTCTTTTGTGCTTCTTCCAGCTCTTCGCGGATCACGCGAACTCGCGCCTCTGCATTCTCGATGCCGGTATCTTCGGCATAAATCTCCCAGAGCGGCGGGTGGTCCTTAATAGCTTTGTAGAGCAAAGGCTGTGTGATCGTCGGATCATCCACCTCGCTGTGGCCATGGCGGCGATAGCCGATCATGTCAATCACGACGTCGCCGCCAAACTGGTAGCGGTATTCGACCGCCATGCGGCCTACCCGAACTACAGCATCCACATCTTCGGCGTTGACGTGGAAGATGGGAATCGGCTGGCGGCGGGCAATCTGGGCGGCGAAGCGCGAGGAGTGCGATTCCCGCGGCAGGGTGGTGAAGCCAATCAAATTGTTCGCAATGATGTGGATGGTACCGCCCACGGTGTAGCCGGGGAGGTCTGCATAGTTCAGGGTTTCCGCCACTATCCCCTGGCCGGCAAATGCGGAATCGCCATGCACCAGCAACGGCAGATATTTGATTCGCCCCGACTCTCCCGCCCGGTCTTGCTTGGCGCGGGTGCGGCCGACGGTGACGGGATCGACAGCTTCCAGGTGGCTGGGATTCGAAACTAGATGGATGTGAACTTTGGCTCCCGTTCGGGTGACGTACTCGCCCGTCGCGCCCATGTGATACTTTACGTCGCCACTGCCCAGCACGCTGCGCGGATCGACATCTTCGAATCCCGCAAATACCTCTTCCGGCGCTCGCCGGGCCACCTGCACCAGCACATTCAGTCGTCCCCGGTGGCTCATCCCCATGACCAACTCCACGGCGCCGAGTTGCCCCGCGGCTTCCAGAATCTCGTCGACTAACGGAATGAGCGCGGTTACACCTTCGAGGGAAAAGCGCTTTGTTCCCAGATAGCGTTGCTGAAGCACCAGTTCGAAGAGTTCTGCGCGGATCAGTTGGTCCAGCGCGGCTTCCTGGTCAACGTCTGGTTGAGGGCCTTCCATGCGCTCCTGAATCCAGCGGCGCCGCTCCGGGTCGGCGATATGCATGAACTCCGCCCCCACGGTCCCGCAATACAGGCGGCGCGCCTCACGCGCAGCTTCGCCGTCGATCTGCAGTTCAGGGTGCGGCTGTGGATGAAAGAAACCTAGCGGATCCAGGTCGGCTTCGAGATATCCCCAGCGACGGAAGGTGTCGAACACCCGCTCGCGCTCGCCATTTGGAGCATCAAGAACTCCGGTGGATGAGCCGGACGTACCGCTCTTAGGTCGGGTTGCCATAAATGCACTACTAGGATAATGGATGAGGGGCGGATCAAGACAGATTCATCATGGAACGGGGCACTGCGCTATCATGGTCAGCACCGTTTCAAGGAATTGAATCGCAACCTCAGGAGCTATGCGAGTGAAGCTTGGCTCGCCAGTACTGCTCGGCATCCCTTTCGATGCCAACTCTTCCTACTTGCGTGGGGCGGCCGAGGCTCCGCCGCTGATTCGTGAGGCCTTACGCTGCGAGTCCTCAAATTCATGGTCAGAAACCGGCGTGGAATTGAGTGAGCCCTCCGCGTTTCTGGATTCCGGAGACCTGCGCTTGTCTCCGGACACCGCCTTCGCCGTGATTGAAGCGGAAGTGGCCAGCATACTCCGGAAGAACGAACGCCCGGTGTCTTTAGGTGGAGACCACTCCATCACTTACCCGATTATTCGCGCGTTCGCCGGCGCCTATCCCGATCTCACCGTGGTTCACTTCGATGCCCACCCAGATTTGTACGATGAATTCCAGGGGAACCGCCACTCCCACGCCTGCCCGTTTGCCCGGGTGATGGAGGGCGGATTCGCCAAACGCCTCATCCAGCTCGGCATTCGTACCATGAACGATCATCAGCGACAGCAGGCTGAGCGCTTTGGGGTGGAAGTGATTGAGATGCGTGAGCTACCAGCGATCGCAAAGCTCAAGTTGACCGGCCCGGTCTACATCTCATTCGACGTCGACGTGCTCGACCCGGCTTTCGCACCGGGAATTTCACACCGTGAGCCGGGAGGAATGTCAGTTCGTGAGGTCATCACCCATCTCCAAGCCATCACCGGAAACCTCGTGGGCGCCGACATCGTCGAGTACAACCCGAAGCAGGACATCTCCGGGCTCACCGCTATGGTATGCGGAAAGATCTTGAAAGAGATTCTGGGAAGGATGATGACGCGGTAGAGGTTCTATCTTTCTTCTGCCTTGTCCGCAGTTGCTTCTTCCTCGTCCTCCGCGTGCATCAAGCCGAACTTCTTCAGCTTGTAGCGCAGCGCGTCGCGGGAGATATCCAACAACTTGGCAGCGTGGGTCTGATTGTTGTTGGCCTGCTTCATCGCCAGCTCCACCATGGCGCGCTCGACTTCCTCGAGCGAGGTACCGCCCTCCGGAATGTACAACCGGGGAAGGGAGCGGCCATGGTCGAGTTGTTGTCCGCCATCGGGGGCTGCAGTGCGTTCGAAAGCCGTGAGTCCGCCGGATTCGGCCACGGAGAACGGAAGATAGATAGCATGGAGAATCTGGTCATCCTCCAGGATCATGGCCCGCTCAATGGAGTTCTTCAGCTCGCGGACATTGCCCGGCCAGTTGTGAGCGAGCAGCAGCCGGCGGGTATCCCCGGTCACCCCGCGCACTGCCTTCTTGAACTTGCGGCCATAACGCTCAATAAAGAAATCGACCAACGGCAGAATGTCCTCTTTCCGGTCCCTCAATGGCGGGATGAAAATTGCGATGATCGCCAGCCGGTAGTAAAGGTCCTGGCGGAAATGACCTTCGCGCACCGCTTTTTCCAAATCGCGATTAGAAGCAGCGATGACCCGTACGTCCACCTGCATGTCGCGCACCCCGCCCACTCGCCGGATTACCTGGTCTTCGAGCACGCGCAAAAGCTTGGCTTGCAGCAGGGGCGAGAGTTCGCCGATTTCATCGAGAAAGAGGGTTCCTCCGTCCGCAGTTTCGAACAGGCCCTTCTTCATCTGCTTGGCATCGGTGAATGCGCCCTTTTCGTGCCCGAACAGCTCGGCTTCCATCAGGGTTTCTGGTATGGCGGAGCAGTTAATGGCCACGAAAGGTTTTTCCTGGCGGGAACTCTCGTAGTGGATGGCCTTAGCGATCAGGTCCTTGCCCGTCCCGCTCTCGCCCTGAATCAGGATGGTCGTGGCCTCGCTGGCCGCGACCTTGCGGACAAACGCCATCAACTCCGTCATCTTGGCGGAGGAACCGATAACTTCGTGATAGCCGGTACGCCGCCGCACTTCGCCACGCAAGGACTGCACTTCCGTGCGCAACCGTGTGGCTTCGAGAGCATTCTTGATGGTGACATTCAGTTCGTCGAAATCCAGGGGTTTACCGACGAAATCGTAAGCCCCCAACTTTAGGGCGGCTTTCACGTCATCCAGTTGAGGGTCCGCGGTAATCATGATGACGGCGCGGGCGTCTCCATTCCTCTTGAGCCGGTCAAGCACCTCGAGGCCGCCGATGTCCGGCATGCGCACGTCCAGCAACACCAGGTCCGGGGACTCATGCTGCGCCAGCTTCAGTGCCGGCTCCCCGGCCTCTGCCTCCACCACGTGGTAGCCCCATTCCTCGCACTTTTGGCGGAGCGACCAGCGCACCAGGCGCTCGTCGTCCACGATCATAATTTTCTCGGCAGGCATTGCTAATTAGCTTACTACGGAATGGGATGAGGGCTGTACTGCGGGCGGGCGGCCGGCGCCGGCGGATGTGACCGCGAAAACCCAGCCGAAGTGTAACCTTTCTTCACCCGATCTCGGGAAGAAGGTATAGTAATACCGCCATGCCTCGCAAGACCCCCGGTCGAGCTAAACGAGCACGGAGTTCTCGCCCGGCCAAGACAACAGTCGGAAAGCTTCTGCCGCCTCGTCTTCTGGAGGCCATTCCCGATGCTATTGTCGCGGTCGATCAGAAGGGAACCATCGTTCAGATCAATTCGCAGACCGAGGAGCTATTCCGCTACCAACGGGACGAACTGATCGGCCGGAGCATCGAGACCCTGGTTCCGGAGCGCTTTCGCCGGCACCATCACCACCATCGCGAAGGTTACGTGGAGCAGCCCAAGATTCGTCGCATGGGGGCTGGCTTGGATCTCTACGGTGTCCGGCGCGACGGCTCGGAGTTCCCGGTGGAAATCAGCCTCAGTCCGGTTTCCACCGAGCAGGGGATGCTGGTACTGAGTGCCATCCGTGACATCAGCGACCGAAAGAAGATCGAACAGGATCTCCGCCGGGCCCACGAAGAATTGGCGCGCAGAACCGATCAGCAGCTCTGGGAATATAGGACCCAGTTGGCTTCGATTGTCGATTCTTCCGACGATGCCATCATCGGCAAGACCCTCGACGGCGTCATTACCAGCTGGAACAGAGGGGCCGAACGGCTGTACGGCTACACCAGGGAGGAGATGATCGGAAAGTCCATCACCCGGCTGGTTCCCAAAGACCGGCCAGACGAGATCCCCAGCATCTTGCAGAGAATCCGCTTAGGAGAGAGCGTCGAACACTACGAATCGGTGCGCGTGACCAAAGACGGCCGGCACCTGGAGGTCTCCCTCTCCATTTCCCCCATCCGCGATTCGGACGGAAAAATCTCGGGAGCCTCGGCGATCGGGCGCGACATTACCAATCAAAAACGGACGGAAAGCCAGTTGCATCAGGCGCAGAAGATGGAAGCTGTCGGGCGCCTGGCTGGCGGCATTGCGCACGATTTCAACAACGTGCTCGCGATCATAACGGCCTGCACCGAACTTCTCCGCGACCGCATCGGCGCTCAGGATGTGTCCGCGCAGTTCATCGGCAACATCCGCGAGGCCGCCAACCGCGGATCCACCCTGACAAAGCAACTGCTTGCTTTCAGCCGTCGCCAGGTGGTGCAGCCTCTGGTCCTCGACGTAAATGAGCGGCTGAAAGAGGTCAGCAAGCTCTTGCGCCCGCTGATGGGAGACGATGTCGAAGTCAGCATGACCCTAAAGCCGGCCACGGCCCTGGTGGAGGCCGATCCCGGCCAGCTCGATCAGATCGTGTTGAACCTGGCCGTCAACGCGCGAGATGCCATGCCGCGAGGTGGCCGGTTCATGCTGGAAACGGCGATCGTGGAATTCGACGAGACCTTTGCCCGCGAACACCCGCCTATGGCGGCGGGGAAGTATGTTCAGCTCTCGGTCAGCGATACCGGCTCTGGCATGGATGCAGTCACGGTCTCCCGCATCTTCGAGCCCTTCTTTACGACCAAGGAGGTCGGCAAAGGAACCGGCCTGGGACTAGCGACGGTCTACGGTATCGTTCGGCAGAGTGGAGGCTACATCTGGGTCTACAGTGAGCCGGGGCACGGGACGACGTTCAAGATGTACCTGCCAAGTGCCAACCACAAAATGCGCCCGGCCTCCACTTCCGAAGCTGAGGCCCCCCTACCCAAACGGCATGGAACCACCATCTTGTTGGCAGAAGACGACAACATCATGCGGCAGTTGACCCGGCGGATGCTCGAAGAGCAGGGCTACACTATCCTTGAGGCTGAGGACGGGCAGGCCGCGCTCAAATATGTGGAAAGCACCCGGCAGAAAATCGACCTGATGTTGACCGACGTGATGATGCGCGGACTGAGCGGTCCCGAACTGGCGCGCCGCCTGAGCACCTCGCACCCCAATACGAAGGTCGTCTATATGTCGGGGTACACCGGCGACTTGATCGCGCAGCATGACTTTTCGCATTCCGGCATCCCTCTTTTGGAAAAGCCGTTTACCCGGGTGGCTATGCTGAAGGCCATCCATGAGGCGCTGGAATCCTCCGGTAGCGGGTCAGGTTGAAGATCTGTGCTGTCTCAACCACAGGGTTCACAGCGGTGCCCAGAGGGAGCCTTGGAAGCATGGTCCCTTTGGAACAAGTGTCCCCTGTGGTTGCTTCTTGGGCGCCAACCTGAAACGGACCCCCGGCTGGTTACTTTGGGATCACACTGCTGGGTGATGGAGATCACGCAGCAGTGTGGGAAATAACGCTACCCAAGCCCCCGTTCTGCCACCTTGGAACCCAGTCGAAGCCAAGGGCTGCCCCGTAAGTCCCATCCTATGTTGATCTTAGATCACATTCTTTCTCCAGTCACCAGCCGTGACAGATTGGCCTGCGGCTTGCCCTACCTAGCTCTGGAAAGGATGTGACCTATGGCAAGCCCAATGTTGGCAGTGAGTCCGCGAACCTCGTTTCCTCCAATTCCGAGCAAGGCGAACCTGCCTTACGGGTTACCGATCGTTGACGACTGCGCCAACTGCAAATTGCGCAACAGCAATTTCTTTTGCGGCCTTTCGCAGCCCACAATCAGCGCGTTGGACGAAATCAAGCACTCGACGGCGTACCCGGAAGGGGCGCTGGTGTTCATGGAAGGCCAGGCCGCGCGTGGCGTCTACATCCTGTGTCAAGGGCGGGTCAAAATGTCCACCACCAACAGCGATGGCAAGACCATGATCCTCAAGATCGCTCAGGCGGGAGAAATTCTAGGCGTGCACTCGGTGATCACCGGCAAACCCCACGAACTTACCGTGGAAACCCTGCAGCCCTCCCAGTTGGCTTTCATCAGCCGCGACGCCTTCCTCGCCTTCCTCAAAGAGCACGCGGACGCCTGTTTGCACGCAGCCGAACACATCAGCCGCGACTGTCAATCGGCCTACGGTGTCATCCGTTCCATCGGATTGTCCCATTCGGTGTCGGAAAAGCTGGCACGCTTGCTGCTCCAATTCGCGGCGGACGGGCGCATGAGCGATGGTGTGATTCGCGTGAAACTGACACTCACCCACGAAGAGATCGCACAGTTGATCGGTTCCTCGCGGGAGACTGTGACCCGTACTCTCAGTGAATTCAAGAAACAGGGCATCATCGCACTCAACGGCTCCGCACTGCTGATCCGGAACCAGGCCGCACTGGAAAAAATGGCCGAGTGCTAGCGATTTTCCTGCATTCCTCCCGGCAGTGGGTCAGTCTGGCAAGTCAGACTGACCCATTACTGTTTGATTTTCTGCGTTGACAGGGTGGTATACGGCGACGGCAAAATGCCCCCTCTAGTCGATTAGCTGCGCTTATGCCGGTCAATGAGTGAAACGGCGATGTTACAACAACAATCCGAGGATCACCGGTTGCAATCAGGAAGTGTCGGGCGCAAAGCCGAGAACGCGCTGGTTGCCGCTTGCTGGTTGTTGTCGGCTCGTCGTGCTTACGATGGAACCCGCACAATCTGCACCGAGCAGTGCGCGTGGCGGGCTACTGCTTCTGAAACGCTGCCGAGGAAGAAACGCCCCAGCCCCTTGCGTCCATGAGAGCCGAGAACGATCAAGTCCGCGTGCCACTTCGCAGCATCCTCCAAAATGACGCTCCTTGCGTCGCCGGTTGCGACTGACGTGGTCACTCTGAAGCCAGCGGAAGAGAGCATTTTGGCCACCCGATCTACGGCTTCACGTGCTTGCGAGAGTTGGCTCTCCAGTTCCGGGTAGTATCCTGAAGACATCTGTGGAGGCTCTGAGATCGCAATCGGCTCAACCACTTGCAATACCCGGACCTCGGTATCCTGAGGCCGGAACTGCCCGGCGAGGCTCTTTGCCGCGGCTTCTGAGAACTTTGAATCATCGGTGGCTAGTAGGATCTTCATGATTTCCTTCTGTGATGTACGACAGTACGCGACTCTACTCCTTCAATCGCGGGCTGGCTCGGTTTCGGGGACCTTCATGCCTCACGCTTAAGCTACTTCTTTTCACGCAGCCTTACGCCTAGCACCAACTCGGCGGCCCGAGGCCTTGCGTAACTCAAAACTAAGTACTCCCTCGCGCAACTCGACTGAGGCGGATTTCGGGTCAATTTCAGCGGGAAGCGCGACGAACCGTAAGATCCGGTCGGGAGACCAATCGATGTATTCGATTTTTCCTCCTTCGGTTTCCGTCGCAGCCGCTTCTTTCTTGCCGAGAATCACAATGCCGTGGGGTTCGATGCTGATCTTAAGCTCACTTTCCTCAAAACCAAGCACATTAGCCCAAACCTCAACCTGGTCTCCTGATTCCGCGATGGTTATAGGAACTGGGCGTAACACTTCCGATTCTGCCCGAAACCAGTCCTCCCAATCGTGGCCATGTTCACGGCCGCGGCCTTCAAACAGCTCATAAGCGCGGCGTGCGATGGCGAGCTCTACTGCTTGCGCCTCCCACCGGAGACGTTCGGGATCACACGAGCTCAACCGGGCAAGGGCTGGCCCGAGCTTTTGTGGAGATGCCCTCTGTGATTCCATAACTACCTCCCTCTCCCTCTCCCTCTCCTTTTCCTCCTGTGTTTAGTTTCTGCCATTGAGCACAATCAGGCAGTGACGGCTGTCACCTATGAACGCGACCAAGGAGCCGACTCAGATGCTGCCCGCACTCAGGGCCCTCAATGCCTACCAGGATTTCTTCACCCTCTGGAAAGACGCCCAAACTGACATCCCCATCCTAAGAAGAGCCAAGGCTGAGTACGCGAAACTACAGTAGGGAGAGCCGCTATAACGTCCTGCCTAGTCATTCACTGTTTACGGAGTTGGCGAAACTAGGCGTAAATGGCGAAATCAGATGATTTACACGCAATGACCCTCAATGAGTGCTAGAGCGATTTTTCGCCAACTGCCTTATTTCGCCATCCCATCACGCCGAACCGTGATCAATGTCCTTGCAATGATTAGCCAAAACAGTAACCTTGGCACGCAATTCTCTCGCCTCCCCGAAGAGCATTTCCCACCACGGGAACGCAACACCCCCTGAGGCGCCCGGCTCGAAGACAATATATTTCCGTAACGGATGGGCGTATGAGAAACACACGCTCGGCCATCGTCTTCTTGGTGATACTCACCATGGGCCTGTCTTTGGCGGTTCTGCCAGAAGATGCAGCCGAAACCGCGTTCGATGAATCGGAGGCACTGCCTTACGAAAGTACTCCTCTATTTTCGAGCTACGTGTGGCAGGAGTCTCGTCGGGCAACACAGTCCGTGCTGGAATCGGGGTTCCTGTTCCAGTCGGGTTCCCTGACCAGAGCTAACGAAATCCGCGTAGGGCAAAGGAAACAGTCGCTACACCCCATCTCCGATTCGCTCACCATCCTCGATCACTCGCTTCGCTGTTAGAAATCCCGCGACCCCACATTCCTTCGGCTCCGAGAGGAGAAACTCCCGCTATGGGACACAGCACCCTCTGAGGCGACACCCCTTGTTAGTTCAACACGATTCGCCACGCCCGGAAGCGTGGTGAATGGATCACGCCGTTCGCGTTCCGTAGCAGCGCGGTCCGGCGAATCGGAGCACAATGCAGTTGGAAAGCGCGGGGCGATCAGAAAGAGGGGCACAATGAAACGAAAAAGTATCATCACAGTTCTAGTTGGTCTGGGGTTGGTTCTCTCAGGACGCTTCCCGTTCACCTCGACGGCATGGGCGCAAAAGGTGCAAAACTGGACGGAGTTTCACACCAAAAACATGAGGCGCTACAACCCGTATGAGAATGTGCTGAACGTCGACAATGTTGGAAACCTGCGCCTGAAGGGGAGCTACACCACGGGCCGGGAGCTGCGGTCCTCGCCGGCGGTGGTGAATGGGGTGGTGTTTATCGGTTCGTTCGACGGCAAGCTGTACGCGGTGAACGCCAGAACGGGCGCTCTAGAGTGGAGCTACTCTACCGGCACTTTGCCTTCCTCGCCCGCAGTGGCAAATGGAGTAGTGTATGTTGGCTCCTACGACAGCAATGTTTACGCGCTGGACGCCAGCACTGGCGCCAAGCTGTGGAGCTACCGAACCAACACCTGGGTGAACTCCTCACCCGTGGTGGCGAGTGGGGTAGTGTATATCGGCTCCGGCGACCACAGCGTGTACGCCCTGAACGCCAGCACCGGTGCCAAGCTGTGGAGCTACCAAGCCGGCGACGTGGTGCATTCCTCGCCCGCAGTGGCGAATGGTGTGGTGTATTTCGGTTCGGAGGACCACAACCTGTATGCGCTGGACGCCAGCACTGGCGCTAAGTTATGGAGCTACACAGCCGGCTACCATGTGGATGCCTCGCCCGCAGTGGCGAATGGAGTAGTATATGTCGGCTCCATAGACCGCTGGGTGTACGCGCTGGACGCCAGCACCGGCGCCAAGCTGTGGAGCTACAAAACGGGCGGCAGTGTGTTGTCCTCGGCCGCGGTGGCGAATGGCGTGGTGTATGTTGGCTCCTACGACAAAAATGTCTACGCACTGGATGCCAGCACCGGTGCCAAGCTCTGGAGCTACCAAACGGGCGGCAGTGTGGTGTCCTCGCCCGCAGTGGCGAATGGAGTAGTTTATGTCGGCTCCAACGACCGCAACGTATACGCCTTGGAGGCCAGCACCGGCGCCAAGCTGTGGAGCTACCAAACCGGCGACGTGGTGGATTCCTCGCCCGCAGTGGTGAATGGGGAGGTGTATGTCGGCTCCTGGGATGGCAACGTATACGCCTTCGCCCTGCCCCGTGGTCCGGCGGAACGAGAAGCAGATTGGAAACTGCCTGATCCGAATAAGACAGGAGAAAAACCAGTGCAGCCATAACCCTTGAGAGGCAGAGCCTTGATTTCTCTTACCCCGCCCGATGTCTGGGCGGCTTTTCTTTGCATCACACGGAAGTTGGACCGGCCTTCTCCTGGAAGGCGTTTACACTCACGACCAACGGGGGCTGGCCCAGCCTTTCGCGTCCACTCTTAACGAAGGGGTGCCCCGGCCTTGTCGATCCGCTTTTTGGAGCGACAGGCCGGGGGTGTTTACCGTCGAATGATCTGCAGCGTTACACCCAATCGTTCCCGCTTTCGTGCCGTCCACTGGGATTCGATCTCCACGACTCCCTCGGTTCCCGTCAGGTAGTGACGGAAGCTGCTCCAGGCCCAGTCCTCCGGGGATTTCACCAGACCACGCTTCACCGGGTTCCAGTGCATGTAGTCGAGCTTCTGCGTCCGCTTGCCGTCACTCCACACATTGAAGTCGTAATAGCGCGCCTGCCAGAACGCGGACGTGCCCCGTTGTTTCAACTGCTGAGAGCTAATCTGTTTGAGCATCTGCACTGCGACCGACAACCTTCCACGTTCCGGCTCACTGAGCAGCAGGTGAACGTGTTCCGGCATTACCACGTAACCGCTCACGTAGAATCCGTACCAGCAGCGCGCTCTTTCCAACGTGTGCTCAAACACCTGGCGCGCATGGGGCGTCTGGAGGAGAGGCATGCGATGGTAGCAACTGAAAGTAAGAAAATGCAGGCAGCGTGCCTGCTGAAATCGCTTCAGTCCCCAAGGCATGGGGAAGACGATACGGAGCATACCCCCAGAATTGCTGTGACCGATGAACTTCCCCGGCCTGTCGCTCCAAAAAGCGGATCGACAAGGCCGGGGCACCCCGTTGTTTCAAAATGACGGTGAAAGCGTGGGCCAGCCCTCTTCAGACTATCCTCTTCCCGCGTTGACTCCTCCCTCCGCCGCAGCCTAACATCGAAGACGCTCCCGAAACGGCGGCTCCATGATTGGTCAAAGCATCTCCCACTACCGCATCCTTCACCAGTTGGGCGGTGGGGGTATGGGCGTCGTGTACGAGGCCGAAGACCTCAACCTCGGCCGCCATGTCGCGCTGAAGTTTCTTCCTCCGGATCTGGAAAGAGACACCTTGGCCCTGGAACGCTTTCAGGCTGAGGCTCGCGCTGCTTCCGCCCTGAACCATCCCAGCATTTGCACCATCTACGAAATCGGACAGGTCGAAGGCCGCCACTTCATCGCCATGGAGCTGCTGGAAGGCCAGACGCTGCGCCAGCGCATCGGAACTCAGCCCATAGACCTGCACTTGGTGGTTGACCTCGGCATCCAGATCGCCGACGCGCTCGACGCCGCCCACTCCAAAGGCATCATTCATCGCGACATCAAGCCGGCCAATATTTTCGTTACCAACCGCAATCAGGCCAAGCTGCTCGACTTCGGCCTGGCCAAACAGCTCAAGCCAGGTGCGCTGCTGGGCGGGTCAACTCTAGGGTCGGCGGTCACGGTGGACGACCAGATGCTGACCAGCCCGGGCTCGACGGTCGGCACGGTCGCTTACATGTCTCCCGAACAAGCGCGAGGCAAGGAACTTGACGCTCGCACCGACCTGTTTTCTTTCGGAGCTGTTCTCTACGAGATGGTTACGGGCACGCTGCCATTCCGTGGCGAGACCTCCGCCGTGGTCTTTGATGCCATCCTGAATCGCCCTCCGGTTTCCCCGGTCCGGCTGAACGCCGAGATCCCGGTGCACCTGGAAGAAATCATCACCAAGTTGCTCGAGAAGGACAGGGAACTGCGCTACCAAAGCGCTGCCGAGCTGCGGGCCGATTTGAAGCGGGTGCGCCGCGACACGGAATCGGGACTCTATCCAGTTGCGGCCGGTTCTTCCCGCGGAATGCGAGCTGCAACCGGCAAGGAAAAGTCGCACCAGCTGTGGAACTACGTGGTGGCAGCAGTTGCCGTGCTGGCCGTCGCTGGGTTGGCCCTCACATTTTTTGTCCGCCGCAGCCGGGCGATGATCAGCGATAAGGACACCATCCTGGTCGCGGACTTCGTCAACACTACCGCTGACCCGGTCTTTGACGGCACCCTCAAGAAAGCCGTAGCGGTCGATCTGGGGCAGTCTCCCTACCTGAACGTGTTTCCCGAGCCGAAAATCCGGCAGACGCTGCAATACATGGGCCGATCCCCGGAGGAGCGCATCACCGGCGAGGTGGGCAGGGAGATCTGTCTGCGGGACGGGATCAAGGCGATGCTGACGGGTTCCATCGCCAGCCTGGGAAGCCAATACGTGATTACTCTGGAGGCGGTCAATGCGGCCTCGGGAGAATCGCTGGCCCAGGAGCAGAGCCAGGCCGACGGCAAAGAAGCAGTCTTGAATTCGTTGCACCGCGCCAGTTCCAGTTTGCGCCGCAAACTGGGGGAATCCCTGGCCTCGGTGCAGAAATATGACAAGCCCTTGTCGGAGGCGACCACCTCGTCCCTGGAAGCGCTGAAGGCGTTCACCCTGGGCGATGCCAAGCACCAGGTCGGTGACGAATTTGCCGCCCTGCCGCTTTACCAGCGAGCGGTGGACCTCGATCCCAATTTCGCCATGGCGTATGCGCGCCTGGGTACAGTGCAAGGCAACCTTGGCCGCACCGAGCTTTCCGAGCTAAATCGTCAGAAGGCCTTTGAGCTACGGGACCGGGCCAGCGAGCACGAAAAGCTCTACATCATGTCGCACTACTACGCCGATTCCGGCCAGCTGGATAAGGGGATCACGGCGCTGGAACTGTACAAGCAGACCTACCCTCGCGACATGGTCCCTTTCAACAACGTTTCGGGTATCTATTTGCGGTTGGGACAGTTTGATAATGCCTTGTCCAATGCACAGCAGGCCGTTCAGGTTGACCCCGACAGTGTCAGCGGCTACTCCAACCTGGCTGCAGCCTACCAGGCCCTGAACCGGCTCGACGAAGCCAAGGCCACCCTGAACCAGGCCTTGGACCGCAAACTGGGTGTTTCAGGTCTCCACATTCAGTTGGCGAACATCGCCTGGGTGCAGAACGACGTCCCCGAGATGGAGCGGCAACTCGATCTGGCGAAAGCCGGTCCGGATGGTGAGCTGAATGTACTGGGATTGCGGGCGGGCATCGCAGCCTGCCGCGGGCAATTGAAGCTGGCCCGGCAACTGGGACAGAAGACCCGGGAAGCGGCGGAGCGTCTTTCCCTCAAGGATGTTGCTGCCTCCGAGTATCAGCAGGAAGCGGTGGTCGAAGCCGTTGCCGGCGACAAGGCCCGGGCGCGGCAGGATGCGGAACAGGCCCTGGAGATCTCCAACTCGCCCAATCTCGCGCTGGGGGCCGCCTCGGTGCTGGCCTTTGTCGGCGATGAGCAGAGGGCACTGAAACTAGCTGAAGACATTGCCGCGAAGCGCCCCTATGACACCCTCGTACAATTCGTCTCGGTGCCCAACATCAAAGCGGAAATTGCGATGAACCACGGCGATGCCGTGCAGGCGGGCAACTTGCTCGACGGTTCCATGGTGTATGCCCGGGTGGATTCCGGGACTCTGGCGCTTCGCGGGCTCGCCTACGTGAAAGCAAGACAGGCAGGCGACGCGGTACAGGCGTTCCAACGCGCACTGGCCTTGAGGCACTTCTTCGGCATCGATCCCCTGGTGCCATTTGACCAGCTCGGTCTGGCCCGCGCCTATGCGATGCAGGGTGACAAGGTGCATAGCCGTCTGGCGTATCAGGATTTCTTTGCCTTGTGGAAGGACGCTGACCCAGACATCCCGCTGTTGCGCGAAGCCAAAGCGGAATACCAGAAGGTGCAATAGAGCAAAAACAAGAGGCCGGTCCGCTTCGGACCAGCCCCCGGTTGAAAACTCCTCACGAACGCCGGCTCAGTGCTTCAAGGTGCGAAGGTACTTCACCAGGTCGCCGATCTGGTCCTTGGTCAGCTTGCCATCATACTTTGGCATCTTGCCCTTGCCGTTGGTGACAATGTTGGTCAGATCAGCGTCGGACTGGCTCTGCACATCGGCCGAGCCGAGGTCACGGACCTTCAGGTTCTTGCCCATGGGTGTCTCGCCTTTGCCATCGGGCCCGTGGCACATGGCGCACTTGCCCTTGAAAAGATCGGCCCCGCTCTGCGCCAGGGAGCAGGTTGAAAACACAACCGCGAATGCCAGGACTGCCAGAAATGCCTTCGTCAGGTTCTTCATTCTTCTTCTCCTAAGGATGATGAAAAACTCTATCCTCTCCCCGCACCAATAACAGTATGCAGCACACCTTAACCTCTTTTTGCACGCGACGCAAGCTGCTGCACTCCTAATAACCCTGAGCCGGCGGCGGAGTTGCTGGGCGCCACAATCCCCTACGCTGCCACGCGAAAAGACACCCTGGGGAGCGCGATATCCCTCATCGCAATCTCTCGAAGCCGGATTCCTCAGCCCGTCAAGCATTTGTAATACGTTGAAACAACGGTACATACCAAGATCCTCAGCGACTCCTGCCTTTGGCACAGGGAGTGCCATATTGACCACGAGTGGTTTTCTGGAGAGTGCCGTGGAACCCACCCTGATGGTAGTCGGACTGAATCACCGGACGGCTCCGGTGGGTGTGCGAGAGCGTTTTTGGATCAGCGAAAGCCGCAGGTACGAGGTCCTGGTGCAGCTGGCCCGTGCCGAAGGAATTGAAGAAGTCATCGTTCTGGCCACCTGCAACCGCACCGAGTTTCTGTTGTGGGCCAGTGACGCGTCCCTGGCGGCGAACTCGGTCTTTCGCCTTCTCAGCACCGAGTACAACCTGAAGCTTTGCGAGTGGGAACACTTTTACCGTCTGTTGGACGACGCAGCCCTCCTCCACATCTTCCGCGTGGCTTCCAGTCTGGACTCGATGGTGATCGGCGAGCCGCAGATCATCTCTCAACTCAAGGGGGCCTGGGAACAGGCCAAGAAGGTCGGAAGCAGCGCGCGCTTTCTCGACGTTGTTATGCAGAAGGCCCTGGCGGTCTCCAAACGTGCGAGAAACGAAACCGCAATCGGCAATGCCGCGGTCTCGATCCCGTACGCGGCCGTGGAACTGGCGGGACAGGTACTTGGCACCCTGGAGAACAAGAAAGTCGTGCTGCTGGGTGCCGGCAAGATGAGCGAACTTTCGGCGCGCGGCTTATTGAACCGCGGGGCCGGGTCCGTAACGGTAGTGAATCGCACCCTCGAGCACGCGCAGGAACTGGCAACCAAGCTCGGCGGCACAGCCAGCGCCATCGAAGACCGCTGGCAGTATCTGGTGGATGCCGATATTGTCATCAGCTCGACCTCATGCCCGCACACCGTCCTGAGCCGTGAGGAAGCCCAGATCATGACCCGGGAGCGGAAGCAGCGGCCCCTGGTGATCGTCGACATTGCACTACCGCGGGACATCGACCCGAGCGTGCGACAGGTGCCGGGTATCTTTCTCTACGACATCGACGATCTGCAAAAAGTTGTGAATCACAATGCCGGTGAGCGCCAAAGCGCCGCCGGGGAGGCTGAGAAGTTAGTTGCTGCCGAAGTGCAGGGCTTCTGCCACAAGTTACTGGCAGAGCGGGTGGTGCCGACCATCATCGGCCTACGCAACCGGCTGGACGAAATTTGCCGGCAAGAGCTGGGCTCCTTTCGAGAAGAGTGCGGACCATTTTCCAAGGACCAGGACGAGATTCTGCAAGCGGTGACGTCCCGGATGACACAGAGGATTGCTGGATCGCTGGCCCGCGAACTCAAGGGGCTTCCGGAAAGGGTGGAGCAGGAGCAGATGACCGCAGCCGTACAGCGGCTGTTCCACCTGGAAACGCCTCAGAAGCCGCTTGCCGGCGCCAAGATGTGAAAGGAGTGGAATGACTACTATGGAAAAGGCAGCACACACTTCCTCGGGTGCACAGGACGCCTGGACGAGCCTGCAGGCCTACGGGCTTGCAACGTTCTGCCTGGTCCTGGGAGTCACGCTGGGTAACCTGTTCCGCGGCTCGGCCTCACCGACCGCGACTGCTGCAAGCACGGCAGTGGCATCCGCCGATGCCAGTTCCCAAGGCGTGTCTCCGCACGACCCTGCCCGGATGAAGGCAATGCTCGAGCAGGCCACCGCGCCGCTGCTCGATGTTCTAAAAAAAGATCCCAACGATTTCAGCAGCATTTCGGGTCTGGCTAACGTGTACTACGACGCGCAGCAATATCCGCAAGCCATTCAGTTCTACGAGCGGGCGTTGCAGATTCAGCCCAGCAACGCGGACGTGATCACCGACTTGGGCACTGCATACTGGTACACCGGAGACGCCGATAAGGCGATTGCTACCTTTCAGAAGTCACTCAAAATCCGGCCGAACCATGCTGGAACCCTGTTCAACCTGGGGATTGTGCAGTGGCAGGGCAAGGGCGACCCGAGGGCAGCCGTGACCGCTTGGGAGCAGCTTCTCAAGGCCAATCCTGACTACCCGGAGCGGCAACAGATTGAAGATTTCATCAGCAAAGCCAAGCAGCACACGAAGGGATAGGGCGCTCGCTCATAACTTCATCCTATTCATGACGCGCCAACCGGGGGAAACCCAAACCAGGGTTTTCCCCGCGGTTCTTTCTTTGACCTGAGTCTGCAACCTGGAATGGGAGGGTCGTCAGACGGCGAACCGTAAAATCTGCATCCCGCCGGAGTGTCCAGCGTCTAAGTAGCGGGTCAAGAAAAATGTCCAGGGAGCAGGGGAAAAAGATGTCCCTCGATGCGAACGGCCTCGTCCACGTCCCCAGCCCAAGTTCCGTACCAGTAACCCTGACAAAGCTTCAGGCGGTCCTGGAGGGGCGCGGGTTGAAAATGTTTTCGCTCATAGACCACAGCGGCGAAGCCGAAAAAGTCGGTCTGACAATGCGGTCAACCAAACTGCTGATCTTTGGAAGCCCGAAGGGAGGCACGCTGGTCATGGCCGCCGCTCCCACGGTGGCCCTTGATCTCCCCCTAAAAGTGCTGGTCTGGGAAGATCCAGAAGGCAAGGTCTGGATCTCCTACAACAGCCCCGAATACCTCAAACAGCGGCACGGCATTCCTGAGGATTTGGTGAAAAACATCTCCGGAGTTGGAGCCTTGGTCGAAAAAGCTGTAGAGTAGTCGGTCGTCACGATCAAAGACCCAACATGGCCAACGAGAACGAAAAAGAGGCTGCAGCGCGCGCCAGCCTGCGTTTTGTGCGCGACGGTCAGATTGTCGGATTGGGTACGGGCTCGACCGCTGCTTATGCAGTGCGCTTGATTGGCGAACGCGTCCGCGCGGGATTAAAAATCCGCGGCATCCCTACCTCGGCGCAAACCGAGGAACTGGCCACCAGCCTGGGAATCCCCTTGACCACGCTCGAGGAATTCCAGCAGATTGATGTCACCATCGACGGTGCGGACGAGGTTGATCCTCAACTGAGCGTCATCAAAGGCGGGGGTGGCGCGCTGCTGCGCGAAAAGATCATCGCCTCAGCCACGCGGCAATTCATCATCATCGCCGATTCCAGCAAGCAAGTTTCGGTGCTGGGCAAGTTTCCTCTGCCGGTGGAAATCATTCCTTTTGCCCAACCCCTGGTCGCGAAGCGAATTGCGGATTTGGGCGCGATCGTGAAGCTTCGTAAGTCAGCCGACGCCAGGCCCTTTATCACCGACGAAGGCCACCACATACTGGACTGTCATTTTGATCGGATTCCCGATCCCCCCGGGCTTGCACGCAAATTAAGCGACATGCCGGGAGTCGTCGAGCATGGATTGTTTATTGGAATGGCGAGTGTGGCATTGATTGCGAAGGGGAGCGAGGTACAGGAATTGCACCGGCCGGCACCCAGGTAGAGACGTAGCTAGCTACGTCTCTACGGCCCGGGCAATCTCGCGTAGCGCCGCCAGCAACCGTTCCACCTCTTCCATCGTGTTGTAATGTGCCAGGCCGATGCGCAAGAATCCCCCGTCCTTTTCCACATCCAGACGTTCGGTCAGGTTCAGAGCGTAATAGTTTCCGTCCCAGGTGAAAAACCCGCGTTCGCCGAGCTTGGTTGCGAGTTGAAGCGGTGTGTGGCCTTGAACTCTTATCGCCAACGTTGGGCACCGGTGATCAAATCGCTTGGGATCGGTAATCCCGTAGAGCCTTAATCCAGGAATTCTTAACAGCCCCCGGATCAAAGCCTCCATCATCCCCCGCTCGTGTTTGTGGATCGCCTCGAAAGCTGCCAGCACCGCATCGCGTCGGCCGGAAACCGAAGGATTCGAGTGGCGGCCAAGGTCAGCCAAGTACTCGACGCAAGCCGCGATTCCGGCGATGCACTCGTGATTTAGCGTTCCCCACTCCCAGCGGTTGGGAATCGCGTTGGTGTTGGCGCGAACTCTGTACGGCTGCAGCCGCTGCAAATGCTCACGCTTGCCATAGAGCACGCCCATGTGCGGGCCGAAGAATTTGTAGGTCGAGCACACCAGAAAATCACAATCCAAAGCGCGCACGTCGATCGGCCCGTGGGGTGCGTAGTGTACGGCGTCAATGTAGGCCAGCGCCCCATGTTGGTGCGCGAGCCGCACTACCTCTTTCACATCATTGATCGTGCCCACGGCATTCGACGCGTAACCCACCGCAACCAGTTTCGTCTTGTCTGTGATCTTTCGCGCCAGGTCATCCATGTCGAGGGTGCAATCCTCCTCGTGAATGTCCACCATGCGAATGGCCACGCCTCGTTCTTCCAGCGCTTTCCAGGGAGAAACATTGGCGTCGTGATCGAGATGCGTAAGCACAATCTCGTCGCCAGGTCCGAGTTCACGCCCGAGCGACCGGCTCATGGCGAAGGTGAGCGACGTCATGTTAGGACCAAGAACGATCTCGTCTGCGTCGCAGCCGAGGAAGTCCGCCATGGCCGCACGCGCACCCGCAATCCTGGCGTCGGTGTGGTGGCTAGTGGCATAAGCGCCGCCGGTGTTGGCATTGTCACGGCTCAGGTAATCGGTGATGGCATCGATCACGCGTTGTGGAACCTGGGTGCCACCGGGTCCGTCAAGAAAAACTGCCGGCTGGCCGTTCACCGTTTGCGCCAAAGAAGGGAACTGCGATCGTACCCAGGCCACATCAATTTTCCGTGTTCCTTCTTGTTGCGCTAAAGCCATCGGTTCTCCAATCTCAGGTACTGTCCATTCCGGCCAACGACCGACGACTAACGACCGACGACCGCCCTCACAAAATCCGCCAGCATTCCGTACGCGGTCGCCTCGAGCCCAGGGTCGTTCTCGGTGATCGTCAGTCCCGGAAAGATGTCCGTCTCAAAACACACAATCGACGATGTTCCCATGACGCCCGCCAACGGATCGCTCGATGGAACCTGCTCCGGCTTGACGCTTGCTCTTACTCGCGCTCCTTCGCGCTGGGCGCGGCAAACCAGCTTATAAGGTGTGCCGGAAGCCCGTGCGGTCCGCACCACCTCTCCGCGGAGCTTGCCGATGCCCTCGCGCTCAATCTCATCGATCCGGATCGGTACGCCCATCAGCACCCGCACTAGCGCTGCTACCTTCACCGTCGCGTCCCAGCCGTCGATGTCATGGGTAGGGTCGGTTTCCGCCACGCCAATTTCCTGGGCCCGCTTCAACGACTGCTCGAAACTCAGTCCCTCCTCCATCCCGCTGAGGATCACGTTGGTGGTTGAGTTCAGCACGCCACGAAACCCGTGGAGGTGCACAACCGGCAGGCTCTCGCGAAACATCGCAAAGATCGGGACACCGTCCATCACCGTAGATTCGAACAGGAACCCCTTGCCCTTCGCTACGGCAAGCGACCGCAGTTCCTCGTAGGCATGGACGATTGTCCCCTTATTCGCGGTGATCGCATGCGCCCCCAATTCCAGCGCCGCGCGAACGTGATCGACCGCGGGTTGCCCGTTCTCAACATTCAGCGACGTAGCTTCGAACAAGACGTCTGCCCGCGCCGCCTTCAACCAATCTCTCACATCGTGTGGCGCGGGCGCCCCCGCCCGCGAGCCAGTTTGACCGCCACTGCTCAGCAGCGCCTCAACATCTAGCCCGCTCGCACTCGCGATCCATCCAAGGCGCCGGGTCGCAACCCCCGTGATCCGCCACGCAACCCCTCGCTCCTGCAGTGCCCCGGCTTTTTTCTGCAACAACCGAACCAGAGTCCGGTTTACGTTGCCAAAACCAAGCAGGCAGAGATTGTAGATGCGAGTGGGTATCTCCTTCGGCATGCGTGAAAGGGTCGGACAAGGACCGGTTCAAATTACGGCTACTAGCCCATCATGGTGGTGTGTTCGGGCTGGATCTTATAGATGACACGAACCTCGTCGGCCTGCCGGTACGGATACTTATCCTGGTCGAGATATTTCTTGGCCATTCTGTCAATGTGTGCGTCGGCACCCTGCTCCGTGATTTCCACCACGCGGCCCCGGATTTCCAGATAACGATAAGGATTGTCCGGGTCCACGATGGCCATCGCCACCCGGGGATCACGGCGCACATTGCGGTCCTTCTGGCGGCCCTTGGCGGAGTTGAAGATCACCAGATCACCTTCCAGATCGCACCACACTGGCGTCACCTGCGGGCGTCCATCGGGCATGAGCGTTCCCAAACTGGCGAAAGCACGTTTGCTGAACAGATCGCGATATTTTTCCGGAATACCTCCAGCCATTCCAACCTCCCTCACGGTCGCGCTGAGCAGCGATCCAAGGAAGATTATAGCTGTCCACCGCGGATCGTGTTGGGATCAACCCATGCGCGTTTCTGATATGGCCGCGCAACGTTTACAATTTTCCATTCAGCCGGATAAAACGAATGCCGCACGCCATACTCCAGCGGTTGCCTCGCCGTCTAATCGTCATCGTTCTCGTCCTGGGTGTGGCAGCCCCTGTTATTGCCGCCGCCCATGATGCGCCTTCACCACGGCCTACGATCGTGTTCATGACCGATTTCGGAGTAGTCGACGACTCGGTTGCCATCTGCAAGGGCGTCATGTACTCGATCGTGCCCGATCTTCGCATCGTGGATTTGACCCACCAAGTCACCCCGTTCTCCATTCTTGACGGTGCGCGGTTTCTGTATGGCGCAACGCCTTACTATCCGGCGGGTACGGTGTTTGTAGTCGTGATCGACCCGGGAGTCGGTAGCACGCGAAGAGCGGTCGTTGTGAAGTCGAAGCGCGGGCAGTACTTCGTCTTGCCGGACAACGGTCTGATGACCCTGGTCCAAGACCGCGACGGTCTCGAAGCGGCACGCGAAATCACCAACCCTGCCTGGATGATCGGCGCCGCGTTGTCATCTACGTTCCACGGCCGGGACATTTTCTCGCCCGCCGGCGCCCACCTGGCACGCGGCGACGATTGGACCCAGGTCGGCCCGGCTGTCGAGGTGGATAAGCTGGTGCGTCTCGACCTGGCTCCCGCCAAGCTGGACGCGCATGGTCTCAGCGGGGAAGTGATTGCGACCGACGGGCCGTTCGGCAACCTCGTGACCAACATCAGCGGCGACGACTTCCTGAAACTGGGTTACGCGCGCGAACAGACGGTTCCAGTGACCATCGGCAAAAAAAGCATGACGCTTCCCTTCGTGCGTACCTTCAGTGATGTGCCTCTGAAGAAGCCACTCGTGTACATCGATTCCCGGGGGCGGTTAGGTTTTGCCGTCAACCAGGGGAGCTTCTCAGCCATTTACGGCATCAAACCACCACAGCCGGTTGTCATACTGCGCCCGCGAATTTCAGCACGGAGGAGTACACAATGACCATCCCAGCGATTGTTCGCAATCCTCACAAACAACGCCTGATTGTGCTGTTCATCCTTCTCCTGCTGATGCCTTGTCTAGTCTTTGCCCAGAGCTTTCGCGGCTCGATACGCGGCCGAATCGTCGATCCCACCGGCAGCGTCATCGTGGGAGCGACCGTCAGCGCGAAGAACACTGCCATCGGCCTGGTCCGCGAGACCAAGAGCGGCGACGATGGCGCCTATGTGTTGGCCGAACTCCCGGCCGGGGTGTACACCGTAGCCGCGCATGCCGCGGGGCTATCCCCGGTTGCGCAGAATGTCAGGGTGAGCGTTGGCGCCGATACCACCGCCGACTTCGACCTGACCAGAATCGAGCGCCAGGCAACGCAACTGACTGTGACCGCCCAGGCCCCGGTAATTGACCAGACTCGCGATGTGCTCGGAGAGGTGGTGGAGCGCCAACTGGTCAACGAACTCCCCCTCAACGGTCGTGATTTCGGCAAACTGGTCGCTCTCGTACCCGGCGTCACTGTGGAGCCCTCCGGGGTCGCCGGCACCCAGTTCGGCTTTGGCCAGTTCAATATCAACGGCAACCGCGACCGCTCCAACAATTACGCACTCGACGGCACCGACAACAACGACCCCTTTTTCAATAACTCCGCGCTGAACCAGGTTGGAATCACCGGCGCACCCGCCACTTTGTTGCCGGTCGATGCCATCCAGGAGTTCAACCTGCAATCGCAATTCAGCGCCGAGTACGGCCGTAACAGCGGTTCTGTCGTCAATATTGTTACCCGCTCGGGCACGAACACGTTGCATGGGTCGGTTTTCGAATTCTTGCGCAACAGCGCGCTCGACGCCCGCAACTACTTCAACACCGAGCCGCGCAAGACGGTTTTTCAGAACAACCAGTTCGGGGCATCGCTGGGTGGGCCAATCATCGAGGACAAGACGTTCTTCTTTGGGGCCTACGAGGGCCAGCGCGAAAACGTCGGATCGGACTTCCTGCTGAACGTTCCTACTCCTTCGCAAATCACTGCTGCCCAGGCCGTGGCGCTCGGAACCGGCCAGATTACAGCTATCAATCCCGCGCTGACCAAAATCTTGGACTTCTACCCGCAAAGCAACACGCCCCAAATTGCTTCCGTGGTCCGCGACAAGAACGATCTTGACAACTTCATTCTGAAGATTGACGAGAACGTCACCAACACCGAACTGCTGACCGGGCGCTACGCCTTCGGCCAGAGCAACCAAACGTTCCCTCTGGGGAACAATGGCGGGTTCGGCAAAGGCTCGCGCTTGCCTCAGTTTGCCCAGACCTCACCCACCCGCACGCAAGTTGTATCCGTCAGCCTGCTGTCATCGCTGAGCAGCACGCGCATCAACGAAGTCCGCTTCGGCTACAGCCGCTACCGCACTTCGTTCAGTTCGCTTGACGCGAACTTCGACACCACGAGCCTTGGCCTTGACTTCGGCAACGGCAAGACCGGACTTCCCGAGTTTGATTTCTCCGTTCCCCAGCTCGAAAACCTCGGCGCGCAGGGTTTCAGTGTTCCCCGCGGCCGTACCAGCCAGACCTACCAGATCCTCGACAACTTCACCTGGCTGCATGGCAAGCATACGTTCAAGTTTGGGGGAGAGTTCCGTTACGCGACCATCGACAATTTCAATGACAACCTGGAGCGGGGAATTTTTTCCGTCAACGTGGGTGGTCTTGATCCCGATCCCGTGGTGGACGCGCTGGCGAACTTCTATATCGGAAACATCTTCGTCCTCGCCAATACCGGCAATACTCAGCGCACCACGCGCAACCAAGGCCTCAGCTTTTTTGCTCAGGACGATTTCCGGGCGACTTCCAAGCTGACCTTGAATTTGGGCTTGCGTTGGGAGTACTTCGGACCGCTCAGCGAGGCCCACAACCTGCTTTCGAACCTGGCGCCGGACGGGACCTTAGCCATGGTCGGCACCCACGGGCTCGATGGCGTGTACCACCGTGACTTGAACAACTTCGGTCCACGGTTCGGCCTGGCGTGGAACGCTCTGCCCAACACCGTGGTCCGGGCCGGATACGGTTTTTACTACGACTACGTGCCGCAGGATCTGTTCATCGCCAACTTCACCACTTCTGCGGGCATCGCGACCAACCCAATTGGCCCATCGCCAGTCTACCCGATGAATTTCGACCCAGTGGCGTTCGCTACTCCGAATTCCGCCGTGCCGGTTCTGACTCCGATCACCACCGGTCCGTTTTCCATCTTTGCCACGCCGCGCGACTTTGCCACTCCCTACACTCAAAACTGGAACGTTAACGTGCAGCAGAAGCTGCTGGAGAACACTTCCCTCGAAATCGGCTACGTGGGCAGCAAAGGGACCAAACTTGTCCGCCTCTACGACGCCAACCAGCCGGATGCGAACTTCAACTATCCCAACCCGAATTTCGGGACCATCGACGTGCTCGCGCCCATCAGTTCCTCCACCTACCATGCGCTGCAGACGACGTTTCGCATCCAGGGCGTGCACGGCTGGTCGGGGTTCGCTACCTACAACTGGGCGAAATCGTTAGACGATGCCTCCGATGGAATCGACTTCACCGCCGGTGCTGCCTTCCCTCAAGACTCGACCAACCTGAAAGCCGAGCACGGACCTTCCACGTTCGACACGCGGCATCGTTTCACCGGCGCGGTGAACTACGAACTGCCCACTTGGAACGCTCTGCCCAAAGCACTGGGCTCGGGTTGGGCGCTCAACTGGATTGTCAGCGTGCAAAGCGGCAGGCCGATTCCGATCATTACTTCCGATGACACCACGGGACGCTTCTACTTCAACCAGCGTCCCAACGTGGTGCCGGGAGTGGATCCGATCCTTTCGCACTGGAACCCTTTTACCGGATACCTGAATGCGAACGCGTTCGCCCAGCCCGCCGTCTTCGCCTAAGCTCACTTTGGCCGTCCCTTTGCCGAAGCCCGCCGCGCCGCCCTTGGCGCTGGCTTCCAGCGTGTAGGAGTGCGGCGGGTTGAGGTCAGCTAGCTGGACGTC
>JAIQFW010000237.1 GCA_020073105.1 Terriglobia bacterium | reverse complement strand
GAGATGATCGGCGATGTGCGTGGCGAGGGCCAGCTCATCGGCATCGAGCTGGTGCGCGATCGCGGCAGCAAGCAGCCGGCGACCGAGGAGGGCAGGGCCATCGGCGAGGCATGTTTCGAGCGCGGGCTGATCTTCAGTTTGCGCCGCGGCGGCAGCGTGCTGCGGTTCGTTCCGCCCGCCACCACGACGCCGGGACAGATCGATCAGGCAATGGATCTGCTGGGCGCGGTGTTGGACGAGGTCAGCGCAGCACATTGATGCTACCTCCCTCTCCCGCGAAGCGGGGGAGGGTCGGGGAGGGGGAGTTGAAGCACACAGCGCAACGTGCCGATACTGCGCCACGCACCATCAGGCGCAGGGAGGGAAACATGGCAAAAGCCGCCGCCAAGCCGAAGTCCAAAGCCGCGAGCCGGTCCACCGCTCGGCCCAAGACGCCAGCCAAGCGCCGCACCCCGCGCGCCGCTCCGCCCGCGAAGCCGAAAGCCGCCGCCCGCAAGAAGCCACAGCGCTTCACCGTCAGCCACGCGCGCGACAGCGAGTTCAGCTCCGACGGCCTGCGGCCCTATGCGCGGTATCGCGATCTCGGGATTGCCGCGGCGACCGGCGGGCTGTGCCGGTTCAAGTCTTGAGTGCCGGTGGCGTGCAACATGGATCCGGCGTTGAGAAACAACAGTCCCTTGAACAGCCCGTGGTTCAGCACGTGGAACAGGGCGCCGACCAGCGCGATGGTGGCGAGTGTCGCAGCCGTCGGGCTGGTGGACGGCAGCAGGGCCATGCAAGTCCCGATTCCCAGCAGGATGTATCCGATTTGCCCGATGCTGTGGAAAGCCAGCAGCCGTTCCGATTGCTCCTGCTTGAGTGCCTGCATGGTACCGGTGAACAAAGTGATGGTGCCGAGCACGGCAATGAGGCCACCCCATTGGGCGAGGGGATAAACATTCCGGGTGCTTGCTGGCACTAGCCACAGGAAATAGCGAATCAGGCCGTAAACTCCGACCTTGATCATCACTCCGGAAAGCAGCGCGCTTGCCGGTGATGGACAAGCAGGCTCTGCATCCGGCAGCCAAAGCTGGCCAAACGGCCACATGCCCATGGCGATGCCGAAGCCCACCAGGAAGAGCGCGAATGCAAAGGCCGCTACCACCGGGTTGGCGGCGAGCAGCGCGGGCAAGTTTGCGCTTACGGTGTCGAAATCGTACATGAGGCGCGTGCTGCCGCGAACGGCCACGCCGGTCACCGCCAGCAACTCTGCCCCTACCATGGTGGCGGCGCAGGCGACCTGCATCATGACGAGGTATTTGTTGGCTGCCCGAACGTTCTCCGGCTTCTTGTTTTCAAAGCGGATGAGGGCATAGCCGGGCAGCGTCATCAGCTGCCAGAAGACAAAGAAGAACCACATCATGTCGGTGGTGCTCAACAGCCCGTACATGGCCGCGAGAAAGAGCAGGAAGTAGGGGTAGTAGCGAGCCACTCCGTAGTCCCGGTAGTGCCGCATATACACGATGGAATAGAACGCGGCGGGGATGGCGATGAGCGCGGCCAGCATCAGGAACCAGGCCGAGAGCCCATCCACGTAGATTCGCAGGGCGAAACCAAACACCGGCGCAACCCAAAACGCGGCAGGATGAGGCGATGGCCCCTCGGTCAGCACTCTGGCGACGGCCGAGAGGATCAAGACCGCGGTGAAAGCCGTGGTCAGGAACGAAAGCCAGCCGGCTATGGTCTTGCTGCGCGACACCAGCAGGGTCAGCAACGCCCCCCCAACACAGATGAGGATGGAGGCCAGCACGGCCTGTTCCGGCGTCATCATGGGTGCACTTCCAGTTCGAGTTGGCGTTCGGCAGGACAGCCCCTTCGACTGCGCTCAGGGCAGGCTTGGGCGGCTGTCTCCACGCGGGCACTGCCAATGTCACGCAGCAGTTCCGCGAGCACTTCCAGCGTCGTCTGCAAAGTAGGAGTGAGTTGTGGCCCCGCCTTCAGCGATTCCGGTTGCACGCCGATCAGCCAGGCTTTGGTCTTGCCATTGGCCTCGACCCATCCCGCGAGCAGGCCGAGCGAGATCTTGTGAGTGGAAATCTGCGGATAGGTGGCCGACATCTCGCTACTGCTGAGGAGAAGCACGGAGCCGGGAGTGACTCCAAATTCGACCGCATCCAGGAAGACGACGTGGTCGAAACCGGTGAGGCTGCCGATCCAGCGATCTGGAGTGGTTCCCGCAACGATCACGTCCGGCACACCGGCGGCCTGTAGTTGCTCTGCCAGCCGCACACCAAAACCGTCATCGCCATAGTCCGCGTTGCCTACACCGATGAAACAGACTCGGCCCGGAAGGCACTGCTCGAGTTGTTGGCGGAGGTCGTTCATAGGATGCCCCCCATCAGATGTCCTCCCCCAGCTTCTTGATCTGCTCGTAGGTGAACACCGGGCCATCTACACAGACGTAAGCCACGCCAATGCAGCAATGGCCGCACTTGCCGACGCCACACTTCATGTAGCGTTCCAGGGTGGAGACGATGTTTTTCTCGCTGAAGCCCATCTCCAGCAGGTCCTTGATGACGAAGCGGAACATGACAGGAGGCCCACAGACGAAGGCGGTGGTGTTCTCCACCGGTACCTGCACCCCAGGCTTCTTGAACAGGCTGCCGACCACGCCCACGTTTCCGTTCCAGCCATCCGTGGCGCGGTCCACGGTGAGGTAGCATTCGACGCCCGGAGTCTGCTCCCACTCGTGCAAGTTGGGCACGTACATCAGTTCCTTAGGCGTCTTGGCCCCGTGAAAGATCTGGATACTCTTGTACTTGTTGCGGTTCTTGAGGGCGTACACGATGCAGGAACGGAGGGGGATGAGACCGATGCCACCGGCTACAAACACCAGGTTCTTGCCGTAGTAGTCCTCCATGGGGAAGCCGTTGCCGTACGGACCGCGCACGGCAAACTTGTCGCCCGGCTGGAGGCGATGAAGCGCCGAAGTGCAACTGCCGACCTGGCGCACGGTGAAAAACGTTTCGCCCTCGGTGGGGCTTGGAGGCAGAGAGGTCGGAAACTCACCCACTCCGAACAGCGACACTTGGGCAAATTGCCCGGGACGGAATTGCCGGAACGCCTCTTGCTCTGCGGAATCCTCGAAATGCCAATAGAAAGTCTTGACCTCGGCGATCTCGGACACCACGCGCTCGAGGACCGCGGTCTTCGGCAAGTAGACGTTCTCAGTGGCTGGCGCGCTCATGCTTATCAACCTCGCCGGTGGCGCGGCGGATCATCTCCACCACGCTCGGCATTCCAATGTCTCCGTGACATACCGCGGCGCAACGCCCGCATCCGACGCAGGCCATGGCCAATTCCCTCTGGATGAAGAAATGCGCCAGCTTGCGGAAGAAGCGGCGGTTCCGCCGGTCGTGCACTGCCTTGCGGGGGTTGTGTCCGCCCGCCATGCGGGTGAACCCGCTGAGAGCGCAGGCGTCCCACACTCGCACGCGCTCGAACTCGTTGGGCCCGATTGGGCGGTCACTCACCGTAAAGCAGGTGCAGGCGGGGCAAACGTAGGTGCAGCCGCCGCACTCCAGGCAGCGATTGCCAATTTCCTCCCAGGTTTTTTCCAGAATGTCACCTTGCGTCACGTAGCGGACGGTCGCAGAAAACCAGCTGGTGGTGGTCTTGAAGCGCTTGCGAAGCTCATCGAGGATGGCATGGCGCTTCTCGATGTGGGCTGCCTCGCCCTTCCTGAAAATGGGGTCAGCGAATAGAGCTTCGCCTGCCGGGGTCCCGGCCACTGCCATGAACTCGCTGCCCAAGTCCATGAGCTGAAGGTCGAAGTGGTCGCGCGCAGCCGGGCCGGTATCGGTGCATACACAAAAGCACTCGTCGTTGATGTCCCGGTCCACATCGCTGCAGACGACATTCACCAGGAACAGGTTCTTGCGATGGTTCTCGTAGTAGACGTCGCGAAATTCGCGGCCGAGATAAAAACGGTCGAGGTGATAGATTCCAGCCAGGTCACAGGAACGAATGCCGAAGATGGCGCGCTTGGGCTGCTCGTACACGGGCTCGATGTGGATCTGCCCGTCGCTGCGCTCGAACTTCATCAGGCGCTCGATGTGGGGAAATACAAAGCGTTTCGGCGGATAGTACGGATTAGGAAGATGGATCTGGATCCGGTCCCGGTTCTGGTCGGTCACGGTGTCAAAGAAAGTGTCCCGTCCACGTCCGTAGAACGGCGCCACCACTTCGTAGCCTTGCTGGCGCAGCAGGTCCACGATCTTCAGGACGTCAGCGCGGTCGAGGATGCGGGCCTTCATGCCTTCTCCCTCTCGACTCGGACAGGTACAAGGGCTGAGCCGTCCCGTCTCTCCCCCAGAATCTGCCGTTCCAGGTCATGCTCGAAGTAGGGGACGAAAACCGTACCCTTGCGCACCTCGGCGGTAACCCGGGCGGTCGACACCGCGGATGCGGCCTCTGCGTAGATTCGAACCTTGTGACCATCGCGAACCCCGAGGCCCTTGGCATCCTCAGGATTGAGTTCGACGAAGCCCTCGGGATAATCGATCAATAGAATGCTGTATTCCCGCCTGAGGGCTTCACTGTGCCGGATGAGCACGTTTTGGTTCCAGTAATAGAGCGAGCTTCCGCAGACCAACGTCAAAGGAAAGTCTTTTGACGAAGCGGGAGCTGGCGCGGGCTTCGGCACCGGGATGAACTTGAAAGGTTTGCGACCATTGTCCTCAGAGAACAGGAACCGCGTACCCAAAGGCTGATCCTTGGTGCAGGGCCATTGCCGGCCGTACTCGCGCGAAAGGTTCTCGTAGCTGGCGCCGCCGTAAAACGGAACCACTTCGCCGATCTCTTCCATGACTGCCGCGGCCGATGGATAGTCCCAGTCGGCGCCCATGAGACCCGCGACTCTGACGATCTGCTCCCACGCCGGGGTCAAGCCGGGAGACGGTTCAACCATCTGTTCGGCGAGCTGAATGCGCCGCTCCGTACTGGTGAACGAAACTCGCTCCTCGCCGAAGGCGGTGGTTGGCAATATGACATGCGCGTACTTCGCCGTGTCGGTCATGAACAAGTGCTGCACCACGACCAACTCGAACTGACCCAGGGAGCCGGCGAGGTCGAACAGCGAAGAACTGACCGGGTCATATCGGCAGAGCCATAGCGCCTTCACCTTGCTTTGGTCACGGTTGCCAAGAATGGCTCGGGCCCCTGATCCTGGGGTGGCTGGTATCCTGGCTCCCCAAGCTGCCTCCACGGTGGCTCGTGCTGCGGAGTCGGTAACCGGTTGATAGCCTGGCAGCCATGCGGTAATACGTGAAGGAAGAGATCAACGCCGACAATCCCACCAGATACTGGTTGCTGGTGCGGATGGAATCGGTCAGCATCTTGTTCAAACCAGGGCTGGTTTTCTTGAAGGTGCTGGCGTAATCCGACAAACCGTAGACACTGATATGACCGACCCCCGCCATGACGCCGCCGAAGGCGCCCACCGAGGAGAAGATCCAGCCGACCCAGATGCCCCACAGGATGTAAAACAGGAAGAAGTGATGCGGCGCCCCGGGAATCCCCATGAAGCCCTTGGCGGCGTCGGGATGGATCATTCCGGGCCCATCGCCTACCGGGGTCTTGGCGATGGCCTCCTCCAATTTGCCCGCCAGGGCCGGCTCGGCCAGGAGTAAGGTGGCCAGCACGGCCAGGGCGGCCAGCACC
>JAIQFW010000236.1 GCA_020073105.1 Terriglobia bacterium | reverse complement strand
GTGCCGGCTATCCATCCGGCCGCCATGTTCCTGCTCATCACATTCCTGGCGATTGCGTTTCTGTTTCGCAAAGCTTTCTGCAGCTGGCTGTGTCCCGTCGGAACGCTGTCGGAATATCTGTGGCGTGCCGGGCGCAAGCTTTTTCGTCGGAACTTTTCCCTCCCCCGCTGGCTCGACATTCCTTTGCGGGGTCTCAAGTATCTGCTGCTGGGATTCTTCGTGTGGGCGGTTTCTTCCATGCCGGCGGATGCAATCGCCGCATTCATGCGCAGCCCTTATGCCGTGATCGCCGACGTGAAGATGCTGAACTTCTTCCGCCACATTGGCGAGACGGGCCTAATGGTCCTCGGAATTTTGGTCGTCGCGTCGGTGTTCGTGCAGAACTTCTGGTGCCGTTTTCTCTGTCCCTACGGCGCCCTGCTGGGTCTGGCGTCGATATTCAGCCCGCTGCGCATCCGCCGCAACGCGTCGGCGTGTATCGATTGCGCAAAATGCGCGAAGGCCTGCCCTTCGTTGTTGCCGGTGGACAAACTCGTGTCCATCAAGTCCGCCGAATGCACCGGCTGCCTGGAGTGCGTGGCCGTCTGCCCAGCGCAGGGAGCACTGCAAATTTCGCTTCCCTCCATCACCAAGACCCCACCAACGCGCCCCACGCCGGCCTGGGCCATGGCGGTGGGAATTGCTGCGCTGTTTCTTGGAATTGTGGGATTCGCCAAGACCGCCGGCTACTGGAAGACCGACCTCCCGCGCTCGGTGTACTTGGAGCTCGTGCCACATGCCGATGACGCCTCGCATCCGATGCCAGGCGATCCAGCACTCGACCGGTAACATGTCATGCTGAGCGAGGACTGAGCTTCGCGCAGCGAACCTCAGCCGCAGTCGAAGCATCCCTACACGCCACTCACAGCGTCAGCCTCTCTCGATCTTTCTTTTCCCTCTCCGCGGTTTCCCGAAAAATCGCCTGCCACGCTTGCGGCACAGAGCGCGACAAGATTTCAATGCTCAGCGCGGTCATGCCGCCCGGTACCGCGACCCGACTAACCACATCCTGCGGAGTCATCTTTGTCTTGTCCATGAGGCGCAGCGTTGCCGTGGCGGTTTCCTGGACCATGCCGAGTGCCATCTCAGACGAAAGCTCAGGGTTGCTGCGCACCGCCTCCTCTGCCATGGATTGCAGTAGGTAGGCGATGAATGCCGGAGCACCGGAAGCGAGACTGATGGCGGGACGCGCCTGAGACTCCGTAATCACGACCGGCCGACTGATGCGACCCAATAGGTCTTCCAGAAACTTGCGATCGTCCTTGGTGACGCGTGAGCCGTACATCAGCAATGCGATCCCTGCCCCTACTTCCTGTGTGACGGACGGGATGAGCTTGGCGATGCGGCAGGGCACACGATCTTCTAGCGCTCTGAGCTGTATAACGCTGGCAGTGGTCACCAGCAACTGCCCGGGATAGAGTTCCGAATCCATCTGGGCCAGTACCGTCGGGACATCACTCCCCTTCACACAGAGAAAGATCAAGTCGCAATGACCTGCCAGTTCACGATTTGTGGTCAAGCGGATGCCGGGAAACTCAGCCGTCAGCACCTCGAGTCTTTGTGGGGAACGGTTCGCCACCCACACATCCTTGGGATCGAGGGCACCAGAGCGCATGAGCGCCCGCACCAGCAGGCCTCCCATACTGCCAACGCCGACAAAACCGGTTTTCATTAGCTCGCTCACCTCATCTGGTTTGAGGTCACAGTTTACGTTAGGCGGGGGAGCAGGAGGGGCAGACCCGCGCTCACAACCGCTGCTTCTCTCGGGTCCTGTTTTGCGAGCGAGGGCGCCGTCGACTTCGCTCAGGGCAGGTCCGCGCTACACCGGCAGATTCCGTCCACTGCGAATTTGAGCGCGCAGGATGTCGCGAAATTGGTGGCAGACCCGTTTCACTTCCGGCATCGCCAGGGAACAGTAGATGTGCTTGCCCTTGCGTCGTGTGGTTACGATTCCTGCGGCTCTCAGGATCGCCAGGTGTTGGGAGAGATTAGGTTTGGTGATGCCAAGCGCGCGTTGCAGATGCGCGATAGCCCACTCCCCATCTCCCAGAAGGTCCAGCATGTGCAACCGGGTAACGTTCGCAAACGCCTTGCAGATGCGCACCTGCCGTTCGAGCACCTGCTTGTCCAGGCGTGCGCGCTTTCGTCGAGTGGAAGTAGCCAACGACACTGACTCCGTGCTTTTCATGATACCGCAGTTCCCGCGGCCACTCTCCAGGTCTTGCCGGAATAAAAAAGGGCGGCACACTTTGCATGTGCCGCCCAAACTGCGCACCACGACGACTAACCTCCTCCGTTAGGCCCGTTGTGGCAGTCATAACAATTGAATTGATGGCCGGCAGGGAAGGTTTTCTTTTTACCGCCCTCGCCGGTGAAAGTCCGCGACACCTTGGCTACCGATAGAGCCAGCCCTCGGTAATCCGCGCCGTGACAGTAGGCGCAAGCCTGGTGGCCGTGGTTCTCAACATAATCCGGGTGGGCGTTTACCCAGGCCTGACCAATAATATGGATGCCATGCGGTCCGCCATTAGGAGTTGCCGTCAGGCCGCTGGTGTGGCAGACGGAGCATTCGGTGATTTTCGCGGCGTATTTCTGCAGGGCGATGGGATACACGTTGTCATTCGCCTGCAAGCTGGGGAACTCCGCATGCGGCGAATTGTGGCAGGCTCCGCAGTAGACCGATCCGTGACCCAGGCTGAAGCGGTAGAGGTCCGCCCCCTGGATGGGCACGTCCGGGTTGGTGGCGAAGGTTTGATCGGTAGTCTGGCGCCACAAGCCATTGTTATCAAACGCGGTGTCATAACGCAGGCTGTTGTTGTGGCACATCTGGCAAGAGGGCTCGATGAACCACGGATTGCGGTTGGGATCTCCAGCGTGACTGACGGTGCCATGGCAATTCTGGCAGTTCACCTTGTTCATGGCTCCACGCTTGCACTTGGTTACCGGCCCGGGATGGCACAAATAGCAAGAATTAAGATCGTCCGGGTTCTGGTCAAGCGTCAGGCCGTTCGCCGGATTGACCTGCGGTCCGTGCAGCAGGTGCATGTCGCTGCTTAGCGATCCGATTCCGGTCAACCCCGGCAAACCGAGCGCATTGTCGCTGTGGCAAGCAGCGCAAAGCACCGGCGTTCCGGAAGTGACCGTCTTCAACAGCGTGGACTTGTAGGTCCACCCGTTGGTTTGCAGCTGGCCCAGATAGGGCGTGATGTCGAAGCGGTCATCGTGCTTCCTAAGGATGTTTGCTTTCACGTCCCTCGCCGGGTCAGGATAGTTCACCCATCCTGCGGCCGGCTCGGCCGCGGGATCTGAACCGGACGCATGGCAGTTTGTGCACGTCATCTCGTCGCTCACTGGGAGCACGATCTTGGCTACCGCCAATACATTTCCGCCCGGATCCCTGGCTACCAGCGCTGCCATGGGAAATGGATTGAATTTCCCCTTGTCGTCGTAAGGCACGGTGGGAATCCCTACACCTTCCCAATAGCCCGCGGCAGCGTTGTAGGTCATGGGCTGCGGTACCTTGCTCTGCGTCTTGTACCCCGCAAGCCCGGTATCTGGGGGCGGCGAAGCCAGGAACAGTTTTCCTGCCCAAGTCCAAAAGTTCGTCTTCTTGGAACTGTTGGAGTTCATCGAACCGTTGGTGTCGGGCATCGCCTGATACGTGATAGTGACGCCGCTGGTGATTTGCACGGGCGGCTCACCCTTTTTGAACAGTTGCGCATGAATGGTGTTGAACGGGGGCAGCACCGAGAAAACCCTGTAGTCCTTGCCGTCGATGCAGTGCATACCGAGTTCGCTCCACGCCACGAGCGTGTAGTTGGAGGCCGCAGGCACATTGCCACCTGCAAAGATGGAGGTTGGAAGGCCCGCCGCCGATGGTGGGCCGGCAATTCCACTGCCGCCCGTCACCATAAGCAAGGCGATGGTCACGGAAATCATCAGTAACCGTTTCATGGTTCCGATTTCCTTTCTGATAAAGGTGTGAAACGTCGCAGTGGCTGGGCCACCGCAGGTCCTGGAAGTAGCGATGAAAAAGCGGTGAGAATGCTGCGTGCAATCCGTCGTCCGGAAACAGTTGCACACTTTCGCAAACATTATGGGCTGTATGGTGAACCAGTCAGTGACGCCAGTCACCGGAGCCAGTGACTAGGTCGTGGCGCGAAGAAAAACGTTCAGAAAACTGGACAGACTAGACGTGTGACGCGGGGGCTGCGGGCGTGGGCTGTTATTCCTTCCAACTGAAATTGTTGAAACGCCGGCGGAGGTCGGACTTGAGCAACTTTCCCGTGGAGGTGTGTGGCAACTCCGGAATAAAGACAAAATCGTCCGGCAATTGCCACTTGGCAAACTTGCCGCAAAGGAAATTGCGCAGCTCCTCGTCGGAAACTTCCGCGCCATCTTTCAGCACGATACAAGCCAGCGGGCGCTCCTGCCACTTGGAATGGGGGACGGCGATGACGGCGGCTTCTTTGACGGCGGGATGGCCGACCAGCGCGTTCTCCAGATCCACCGAACTGATCCACTCTCCGCCCGATTTGACCAGGTCCTTGGTTCGGTCGGTGATCTTCATGTAACCCTCAGGATCGATCGTCACCACGTCGCCGGTGCGCAGCCAGCCATCATCGGTCCACTTGGTCTGCTCTTCGGGCAGGTTGTAGTAGCGGGCTGCAATGAAGGCACCGCGTACCTGCAGCTCCCCGAAGGTCGTGCCATCCCAGGGAATCTCGCCATCGTCGCCTACCGCGCGCATCTCAACCAGCGGCGACGGCAGGCCCTGCTTGGCCCGAATTTCGTATTTGCGGTCTTCGGGCCAGTTTGCCATCTCCGGTTTCAGGGTTGAAGTGGTCGCGATGGGCGTGGTTTCCGTCATGCCCCACGGCTGGATGACTTTCACCCCGAACTTGTCGAAGCGGCGGAACAGACTCTCGGGGGCCGCTGACCCGGCAACGATGATGCGCAGCCCCTCTGTGAGCTTCCACCGCCCGGGGTCGCGTTCCAGACAATCAATCACCCCCAGCCACACGGTTGGCACGCCCCCAGTCAGAGTAATGCGCTCGCTGGACAGCAAATCGAGCAACGCGTCGGGTTGCAGGTTAGGGCCAGGAAACACCAGCTTGCTGCCGTTCATCACCGCGGCATGCGGCATGCCCCAGGCGTTGGCATGAAACATGGACATCGCCGGCAGCACCGCGTCCATCCGCGACATGGCAAAGTTGTCGGGCAGGGAAATCGATAGGGAATGCAGGACTACGGCGCGATGCGAATACGCCACGCCCTTGGGTTTGCCAGTAGTGCCAGAGGTGTAGCACATGGCAACAGCATCGTTCTCGTTAAGATCGGCGTAGGTTGGATTGCCGCTGCCCTGCTTCAAGAACGACTCGTAATCTTCATACTTGGAACGCAACGACGATCCGCTGAACGGCACTACGATCACCCGCTCGAACTTCACCTTGTCGGCAAACTTCTCATACATCGGAACCAGGACGTCGTCCACGATCAGCCATCGGTCCTGGGCGTGGTTCGCAATGTAGGCCAGTTCGTCCGGATGCAGGCGCAGATTGAGCGTGTGAACCACGCCGCCGACGGCAGGAATCCCGAAGTACGCCTCCAGATGAGTAGCGTGGTTCCACATCAAGGTGGCAACGCGGTCGCCTTTCTTCAA
>JAIQFW010000235.1 GCA_020073105.1 Terriglobia bacterium | reverse complement strand
AGGCGGACAATATGCATGCACAGCTGATGGTCACGGCGCATGCAATGCAGGAAGACGTTGCGGTCGATATAGGAAATGCAGGCTCCCTCGCCGGCTTTGGCGGTCAGCTTGTAATCTCCGCCGGTCACGGTTTCGCTCAGGCCCAGCACCGAACCCGGGCCGGCGACTCCGAAGCAGCGCCCCGGCGTGGATTTCGCAGTCAACCACAGCCTGACTTCGCCTGTTTCCACCAGGTAAACGCCCCGGGGCGACTGGCCGTAACGAAACAGGGGTTCCGCCTTGGACTCGACAGGGACCCAAGGAAGGCTGCGTAAAGCCTCCCAAAGCTCGGCCCGGAGCGGGGTTCCACGATGTTCGATCACACAATCCTCACGTGCCTCGAACTCTTGTATCCCATCGCAAACCGCCCCTCTGTGACACCGGTCACCGTCTCGCGTGACCCGGTTTCCCGGGAAAAGAAAAGGCCCGCTCCCGGATGGAAGCGGGCTTCACGAAGGACAGGAGACGCTAGTCGCGGTCCAGGTTTTCGTCGATTCCCACCTTGCCATTCTTCTCGACCGTGATGATCTTGTGGACACTCTTGAATCCCGAGGCCGTGATATCAATCACATAGTTGCCGGGATTCAGGTAGAACTCGACGGGGGACATCTTGTCGACGATGCGGTTGTTGACCGCCACCTGCGCGCCCTTGGGCTGGGTCTTTACGTTCACCGCGCCCATGCCGGCCGAATCTCCACCACCCCCAAACAGCTTTTTGAACTTGCCGCCTCCGATGCGGATCTCGTCCGTGCTGCCCAAAGCGCGCAGCGTGGGCGCCACATGGAAAGTCTGGCCAATCTGGAGATTGACGGAGGCTGTTTCCTCCAGGTAACCCTGCTTCTTGAACACCAGGGTGTGGTTGCCGGGCTTGTCAATGGCAAGCTGCGCCGGCGTAACGTGGCCGGTGTCTTTGCCATCCATCCATACCGCTGCACCTGCGGGACTGCTGTTCGCCGCAAGCGTGGCCATCAGCGATGATAGCTGCACGCTGATCACCGACCGGCTCCCGGATGCCACGTCCACCGTCCGTGTCTCCGTCGCGTAACCGGATTTGCTGATGGTAACGGTATGGTGTCCGGGATTGAGTCCGGCGAGATTGAACGGCGTGAAACCGGTGTTCTGGCCGTCAATCTGGATTTGGGCCCCGGGCGGATTAGATTCGATATTCAATTGCCCTGCAACGATGGCGGGAGCTGCAGCCGGGACCTTTTTCTTTTTCCTGGCGTTAGCTTTGCTGTCAAGCTTGGGAGTCACCGAGACGTCGGGGGTGTCCTCCACTGGCGGCGGAGGCGTCACTTGCGTGGCTGCCGGAGCAGGCGCCTGGGCCGTTTGCTGGGACAGGGCGGGTGCGCTTGAGCTATCGGAAGCCGTAGGTGTTGATTGCGGAACACTGTCGTCGTCAGCCTCTCCGGAGTGAATGTGGTACGCAATTCCAGCAATCACCAACAGAATCACGGCCACCGCGCCCGCAATTGAATACAGGAACAGCTGAGGTGGCGTCTGCTTGATCTCCGACACCGCTTTCTTCGCCACTTCGCGCGGCTGCACCTTGGGCTTGGGCGGCGCCGCGTTGCGGAACACCGCTGCCTTGGCCTGGGCCTGGGCCACGGGCACCGATTCCTCCACCGGCGGGGCCGACGGCTCGGGCTCGACATAAACTTCTTTCAGCGGCGGCAGTTCGCTGATTTCCGAGAAGCTGCGGCCCTTGGCTCCGGGCTGCTTGCTTTCGTCCATCATGGGATCGACATGGATTTTGGGGGCCTGGACTTCAACCTCTTCCATCGCCAGCGATGACATGCTGGCGGTCTCGCCAGAAAAACCTTGCACCGCGGGCGAAGCGGACTCAGCCGATTGGCGGGCTCCAGCAAAGGCCGCAGCCGCCTTGGTAGCTGCTGCCGGTTGCGAAATCTTGGCCGCAGCGACCGCTGGCTTCGGAGCAATGTTGGGTTCGACCTTGGGCGCAACCGATGCCGCCGGCTTGTTGCCCACCGACGCCTTGGACGCGCTCTCTTTGCACTTCTCCAGATCGTTCACCAGGTCTTGCCCCGACTGGTAGCGCTCTTCGGGGGCCTTGCACAAAGCCTTCATAATGACAGCGCTCAGCCCGGGATGGATCTTGCGGTTCACTTGGTCGACCGCGACCGGCGTCGCCTCCAGGATGGCCTGCCGCACCTGGTCGGCGTCATCGCCGTTGAAGGCTCTGCGCTCGGTGACCATCTCGTAGAGAATTGCGCCCAGGCTGAACAGGTTCGATCGTGCGTCCACCGTCTCTCCCCGTAGTTGCTCCGGGGACATGTAGTGCAGAACGTCCGGGATTGTGCCTGAGGCCTGCGCGGCGTGGGCTCCCATGTTGGAGACACCGAAACTCAGAATCTTCACGATGCCGTCCCACTGCACCATGATCTTCGCTGGTTCCAGGCTGTAGTGGACCACCTTGCGCACATGGGCGTGGTCCAGCCCCTGGCAGGCCTGGCGGGCGATGTCCTGCAGGTCCCAGATGGAAAAGCCTTCCTTGCGTGCCAGCATGGTGGCAATCGCGTTGCCCTGCACGTATTCCATGCAGGCACAAAGCTGGCCCTCGAGTTCGCTCGCCCCGTACAAGGCAGCGACGTTGTGGCTGTTCAGGACCTTGCTGGTTTCGGCCTCTTCTAGAACACTTTTCACCATGGCCGATGCGAGTTCGCCCAGCGGTTCCAGACGGACCGCTTTCAGGGCCACGGTTTGTCCGCTCTCCGGGTCGGAGGCCTTGTAGACACACCCCAGATCAGTGTGTGAGAGTTCGCTGAGTATCTCGAAGCGCCCGATCTTGTTCGACATTTCTTCTTGCCCTCGTCCGGACGAAGGACGGCCTCCCGCGTGCGAGATCTGGCGTGGGTTCCTGAGGGGAGGAGCGAAGTTTAGGATAGAACGGTTAGGGGCAAAGTTGGAGTTACGAAAGTACTTGGGACAGGGGTCATGAAAATAGAATGAGATCGGAGGACGGGCGCGGCCGCCGGTCGCCAACACCTCCTTCTAACCCTTGTCATTCCGAGCCGCCCGCAGGCGCGCTTGCGCGTCGAGGGCGTGTCGAGGAACCTGCTTTTGCTCGTGTGGTCGCGCGACCTCGCCTGCGAAGGGATCTTCACAATCGATTTTTCGTGTCACAGGTTTTGGGTGGCGCAGCGCTTTCTAGCGCTGCGAAACAGGCCCACACGTGACGCACGCGCTTTAGCGCCTGAGGTACTTCTTCGTCCCCGAGTTGACCGCTGCCCCGCTCCTGCAGCGGACGTGGGACGTGACCGGGCACGCGCCACGGGCTGCCGGCCACGTGGTTTAGGTGGGGGAGGGGGGAGGGGATGCGAGTTTGGGGCTAAGTGCCTGAGGGCGTGGGTGATGCGCTTTTCCCGAGAGCTGCATTGATCGTCTCGGCTAGGTGTTTGTTGGTGAAGGCGATGGTTATCACGCGGCCGGCAAATTCCGTGACGGCGGCTCCCCACCTCGCGACGTCCGGAGGTTCGATCGGTTGCAAGACGTATTGGTCGGATCCAGCGGGCTGTACCCTGTCCTGACGGTGCACGATTAGGTGTCTTCGGTCGATCAGCTCGGCGATCGTGGAAAGTGCGACGTCGAGGTCTGGGGACTTGAGACCTAGCTTGATCAGCAGACTCGCGATGTCGTCGGTGCTGTTGTAGTTTGAGCGCTCCAGGTGCTCGAGGACCGATTCGCGAAGCACGGTATCTACTGTCTTGCCCCTGTGGCGGGCGAGTTCGCCTAGGTTGAACTTCTCACGTCGTCCGCCGGTCTCGGCAAGCGGGATGTCATTCAGCGACTGCCCGTCTCCGCTGGGGAGGAACGCGGCGGCAAGCGACCTGAGGAAGTTCTCCAGGTAGGCGTGCAAAAGAACGGCGGCGGCACGGAGGACATCCGCTGCAGTTCGGGGAGGCAACGTGGTCGATGTGTGGATCAGGGCTGCTATTCTCTCGGTGCTCTCTTCAAGCTGGTCCAGATCTGGTCCGAAAACTTCGACCAGACGGGCTCCCATTGCGCTCGAAAGCTCGCCTAGCTTGGCTTTCAGTGCAGCCCGTACTTCTTCCTCACTCACGCCCGGGAACGAGTCGTGCAAGTCACGTACGACGTCGTCCAGAGCAAAGGTCGCGGCTTGATCAGAGTTGAAGTAGTCACTGATCTTCTGGCGTAGGAACGATGGCATGCTGTCCAGAATTGTAGTGGTGTCCTGCGGGTTTTGAAAGAGTCAACCCTTTCCCGACCTTCCACTCCTCCCCGGTTTCATTGCGACGCGGAGCACACCGCCCTGAGCCTCCGGGGTGCGGAGCGGCGCGTCCGTCGACTGCGGGCTGCCTGCAGTAGGGACGAGGCAACGAGGCTGCGGGCGGTCCAGCGGAGATCCTGCTAGCTGAGGCGCAGCGCGGGAAGAAGCTGAGCGGGATCCGACGAGTGCGCAGCAGCGGCTTCTACGGTTCCACCACGGAGAGCCGAACGGCGCGTGCCAGCGCTTTTTGCTGGTCACGCGACGTGCTCCCGGATGTGGCAGACGGTTTGGCTTCAGTTCAGAGACATCACCTTGGCTCGCTGCTCATTCGAAAGAAAAGGCGACGAGTTGACGGCGCAGTCAAGGCTGGCCTTCAAGTGGTTCCCTTTTGAACATACGAGTACGCCCCAGACCCAAAAGACAAGGACGGCGATGATGGCGCAGATAGCAAGCGCCAAAGGTACCGCTTCAGTCGCGGGTGCAATTCTTCGGAGTTCTGGTTGCTCGACATAGGCAGCCACCGCTGCGCTGCCAACGATAGTGCCGAGGATCCAACCGATGGTCTTAATGATTTGTCCGATCCACACCACTGCCCGTGCTTCTCTGTAGGCGTCTGTGTAGCGGCTGCTTGCTTTTGTGCTTTCGGGGGACTGCGCTGGCAGTGGGGAAATCGGAATCGCTGCTGTGCTCATCTTGGCCTCCATTCTCTCGTCTTAGTTGGAGTCTCTGTCAGGCTGCCCAGGCGTGCCCCCCTCTCGCAGCGTGGGCAGTGATTTGGCTCGCGCCGCGAATTATACGCGCTTCCTGTGAAGCAGAAGTCTGCCTTTGCGGCTGGGAAAAGCAGATTCCTCGACACGCTCTCGGCGCGCAAGCGTGCCTGTGAGCGGCTCGGAATGACAAGGGGTTTTGGGTTTGGGACGGGCGGGGACGCCCGTCCTCCATTGCCCTGCCGGCGCTACACCGCACCCCGTAACCTTTTCCCCTCTCAATCGTTATAGATAGAGACCGCCATGGGGTGACATTTGTCATTGCCTGCCGATGACGATCTCCACTGGCGCGAATACCGCGGCGGGGCGATCATCCCAATTGTAAAAGGTTGTAAGGCGCGGTTGTCCGGGTTCAGGGACATCGGCTATCCTGAAAGTTCGTTATCAACCCCGCCGCGTAGGTGTTGTGGGTTCTCCTGGAGTTCGATCATGACCCTGGCTCGTTTTGTGAGAAAGAACGCTTTCCGCAACAAGCGCCGCAGCTTCCTGACGTTGGTGAGCATCGCTCTTTCCCTGCTGTTGCTGACCTTCATGATGACCATCTGGCGGGCTTTCTATATGTCCGACGGCAGCGCAGAATCGGCTCAGCGCCTCATCGTGCGCCACAAAGTCTCGCTCGCCCAGTTCATGCCCATTGCCTACCGGGAAAGAATTCGTGCCATT
>JAIQFW010000234.1 GCA_020073105.1 Terriglobia bacterium | reverse complement strand
AACGCCGTCATGTAACAGAATCTCTGGTGAAGATCTACGCCAACGTGGATCATCTGCGTGCCTCCTTCAGGGCTTGTGCTTCGAGCACGTACTCTACCCTTGGAGGCACGCCTTTGTTTTCATTACATCTGAGCGGAGCGTCTCGATTCGCTTTGCGAATCGGGAGGCGTAGTCGAAGGATCCCTACTCCCTCAACTGCAGCGCGAATGCATCAGGGAGTTCTCTTCGGTAGTTGGGCCCTGCACCCGCCCCTTGCGAAAGCGGCAAGGGCCTGCCCTGAGCGGAGTCGATGGGAGCAGGGCACCCCGGTTCAAATCAAAAACCCTCGGAATAAGGGGCGGGCCGCCCGCCTTCCGGTCGGCGGCGGGGACGCGGCTAAGAGACTTTCTTGCCGGCGCGGCGAGGAGAACGATCCATTCCATTCACGTAATCTCCCAGCGTCACATAGTCTCCACGCTTGTAGGCGGCCATGCCGCGCCGGTAGGCACGGGCCTCGGCGGCAGTGGGTCGCTCGGCCGGCAGCATCCGGACGTTGAAATACACGCGCAGCGCCTCGCGCACCAGTTCCGAACGGGTGCGATGCTCCGCCTTCATGGCCTTCTTGATCTGCCGGGCCATCGCCGGAGGGAGCGAAACGGTAAAGGTGCTGCTCTCTCGCATGTTGTTACTTTGTCATACTTGGTGTTATGGGTCAAGGCGATCGACACGCTCCTCCCCCTCCCCGCCGAAGTCGCAGAAGGTTCAGAAAACGTCTCGTTTTGTCCCCGGTTTATTCTGTGCATCGCCTATGCTAGCCTTCCCTTATCAACTACAAATACAAGCCGAGGAGATTATGGAAGCCCATCCTGCTGGTGGTGTGCGGGGTCGCGCTCGTGGGTGGGTTGGCGTTTTTGTGCTGGTACAGCTTTAACGAAGAGGATGTCGACCTGTGGCTGCAGTTTCGTAATCTTGCCATCACGCCCATCAAGTTTCACGTCCTGCTAGACGGATTAGACCCGGACTTGGGGAAGGTGAAAGCACACACCAGGGTCGAATCTGATAGCTTCTTGTGGCTTTCTGAGACATGTAACAAGTATTTCGGCCCGCTCGGTACGACGAAGGACGTTCAGATCTTGTACGAGGACTCGAGCTTAACGGACGAGAATAGAGGATATCAAGCTCTGGGCTTAACGGGTATTCAACAGAGGGTTGACGACCCTGACTACGCGACGCACAAACAGTTCCTTACAGCCAAGAGGCCTGACCCCGTCGATCAAGAACTAACGGTCGTTGGGAATCCGAGATGGTTTCCGTTCGATGAATATTGGCTAATTGCCACGATGCAAGCCGGAGGATATGCGGTAAGAAAAGAGAAGGCTTGTAAGCTAACTACAGGCTATGATATCGACCTTCGCTTTCCCGGTTACGTCGCCAGGGAGATTCCGGGAAAAGAATTGTTAGCTTGGAACGGAAACCCAGCTATCACCAGCAAGTTGCCAGCACCAAAATACGAGGCCAAATTCTGGATGGAAAAAGGTCTCGCGGTCTCAATACAGCGTCCGTTGTTCATCAAGGTTCTTGCGGTATTTTGTTTGCTACTGGCGCTCGTATCGATTCCGTTTGTCGCTTTCAAATCAAAACCAGAAACCTATCTCGTCAATTGTGCAGCTTACTTCGTGGGTCTGTGGGCTGTGCGCGGTATCATCGCCGTCAACGCTCCGAAGTCCCCAACTATCGTTGACTACGTCGTTCTGATGTTGTACTGCTGCCAAGTTCTCATCGTAGTCGGCCGAGTTCTTTGGAAGACAAAGGCGAATTGATCGACTGCATGAGTGCAGATGGGCGTGGTTACCGAGCCACCACTTCTTCTCTCGCCGCGTAGTGGCTTTCCACGTACTCATCCACCAGCTTGATGAACTCGGCGACGATGTGGTCGCCCTTGAGCGTGGTGAACAGGCGGCCATCGATATAGACGGGAGCTTTGGGCTCTTCAAACGTGCCGGGCAGGGAGATGCCCAGGCTGGCGTGCTTGGATTCGCCGGGGCCGTTGACCACGCAGCCCATCACGGCAACTTTCATTTCTTCGACGCCCACGTAGCGTCCCTTCCACTGCGGCATTTGCTCGCGCAGGTACGTCTGAATCTGCTCGGCCATTTCCTGGAAGAAGGTGCTGGTGGTGCGGCCGCATCCGGGGCAGGCGGTCACTTGCGGAGTGAAGCTGCGAATGCCCATAGATTGCAGAATCTGCTGGGCCACGCGGACTTCTTCGGTGCGGTCGCCGCCGGGCGCGGGAGTCAGCGAGACGCGGATAGTGTCTCCGATGCCTTCCTGCAACAACACGCCCAGCGCGGCGCTTGAAGCCACGATCCCTTTGGCACCCATGCCGGCCTCGGTGAGTCCGAGATGCAGCGGGTAGGTGCAACGCGCGGCGAGGGAACGATAGACGTCGACCAGGTCCTGCACGCCGCTGACTTTCGCGCTGAGGATGATCTGGTCAGGACGGAGGCCGTACTTTTCGGCGAGCTTGGCGGAATTCAGCGCGCTGACCACCATGGCTTCCATGGTGACTTCGCGGGCGTCTTTGGGTTCGGCGAGGCGCGAGTTCTCGTCCATCATGCGAGTGAGCAGCGTCTGGTCAAGCGATCCCCAGTTCACGCCGATGCGCACCGGCTTCTGGTTCGCGGCGGCGACTTCGATCATGGTGGCGAAGTTGGAATCGTCTTTGCGGCCGATGCCGACATTGCCGGGATTGATGCGGTACTTGGCCAGGGCGCGGGCGCAGTCGGGATATTTCTTGAGCAGGATGTGTCCGTTGTAGTGGAAGTCGCCGATGATAGGGACGTTCACACCTTGCTTGGCAAGCTCCTCAACAATGGGTGCGACACACGCAGCGGCTTCTTCGGTATTGACGGTGACACGGACTAGCTCAGACCCGGCGCGGGCGAGAGCGGCGACTTGCTGGACAGTCGATGCGATGTCGGCGGTGTCGGTGTTCGTCATGGACTGCACCACAATTGGTGCGTCCGAGCCGACGCGCACGTTGCCAATCGTGCATGTCACGGTTTTTCTGCGCTGAAGATTAGCCATGGGGAATGTTCAAGTTTAGCACGCGGCGTGCCGTGAAAAGCATAACCACGGAGGGCACAGGGTTTCACAGGGAATTGCTTCGACCCTGTGAACCTCCGTGCCCTCCGTGGTTTAGGTTTCTACGGCAATCTTCCCGCCAGTCCGGGAAGGAGCTTGGCCACGTCGTTGTAGATCACCATCATGGCAAACAGCACCAGGAACACGAACGCGGCCTGGTAGATGCGTTCTTTGATCCGGAGGCTGATGTCGCGCCGCATGATGCTTTCCACAAACAGCAGCAGGATCACGCCCCCGTCGAGGATGGGAATGGGCAACAGATTAAATATTCCAAGGTTCAGGCTGATGCCAGATGTCAACTCCAGCAGTGGTGTCCAGCCTTTCTGCTGGGCCGCTTCTCCGGCGTCCTGGGCAATGCCGATCGGACCGGAAACCGCGCGGATAGAAATCTTGCGCTCGACCAATCGCTCGACCAACTGAAGAATGAGGACCGAGTTCTTCTTGTTGTCATCCAGCGATCGATTGAGCGCCTGCACGAATGGCAGGCTGGTGACCTTCATCTCGGCCCGGTTCTGGAAGCCGATGCGATAACGCTTCTCGCTGGGGTCTTCGGTGCTTGCCAACACCGGCCGGACCTGGACCTGGATGGTCTGCCCGTCCCGTAACACGGTCAGGTCGACCGGTTTGTCCTGGGTTTGCTGCAGCCGCTCGATCATGGCGTCGATGGAGGGCAGCGGCTTTCCGTCCATGGCGACGATCTTATCGCCTTCCTTGAGTCCAGCCTTTTCGGCAGGCATGTTGGGTTCCAGGTCGCCGACGATTACCGATTCATCGCCGTACCAACCCGCCGATCCCACCTGCGAGGCAGTAACCGCCTTAGGAACGATCTGTCTCTGAAATGTCTGGTCGCCCCGCTTCACGGTCACGTTTACGGGCTGGTTCGGATTCAGTACGACCTTGAAATACACCTGTTCCCAGGTTGGGTTCTCAACGTCCTCAATGCGAACGATTCGGTCCCCTGGTTGCAGCCCGGCCTTGGCGGCAGCGGAATCGTGCCTGATCCCGGCGATCACAGCGGGCCGGTCAAGGAAAACGGGATATTCGAAGTGCACCATGTAGACGCCGGTGAGCAGCCCAATGGCCAGCAGGATGTTCATGGCCGGCCCGGCGATGGCAATGATGAACCGGTGCCAGCGGGGGTGGGACAGGAACTCACCTGGATCGCCGGTACGCTCGTCCATGGGGTTTTCGCCGCTCATCTTCACGTAGCCGCCGAGCGGAATGGCGCTGACCCGGTAATCGGTTTCTCCGCGGCGGAGACCGAACAGCCGCTTCCCAAAACCAATGGAAAATACTTCGACCCGCACCCCAAGCAACTTGGCCGCGGCGTAGTGGCCCCATTCGTGGATCAGGATCATGAACCCCAGGACCACCGCGACCGCAACGATAGCTGTAATGACGTCTGACATAGAGTTGAACTAGCCCCTTACCGAATAGCTGAAGCGGGTCGCGAAACCACCGCCAGACCCTTCTGCTGTACCCGTTTGCGGGCCAGCTGACGCGCCTCGGCATCAGCCGCCAGCACCTGTTCAATAGATTCCAATGGGACGGCTTTGGTCTCCGCCAGCACCATCTTAATTATCTCAGGGATCTCATCGAAGCGAACGCCGCCGTCCAGGAACGCCGCCACCGCCACCTCATCCGCAGCATTCAGTGCAACTGTTTTCGCCCCTCCACTCCTAGCTGCTTCATAGGCCAGCTGCAAACAAGGGAATTTTTCCATATCCGGCGGACAGAACTCGAGGTTCCGTAAGTCCATGACCGGAAAGCGCATATCCGATTCAATCCGCTCAGGATAGGTGAGCGCGTACAGAATCGGCAGGCGCATGTCGGTCACTGAGAACTGAGCAAGTATGCTGCCATCCACAAACTCCACCATGGAGTGAATTGTGGACTGGGGATGGACGATGACCTGCACCCGATCTGGTGCAATATGAAACAGTCGGCAAGCCTCAATCACCTCGAAACCCTTGTTCATGAGCGTGGCTGAATCGATGGTGATGCGGCGGCCCATCTTCCAGGTGGGATGGTTCAGGGCCTGATCGACCGTGATCGAGGAAAACTTTGCCCGCGGTGTGTTCAAGAATGGCCCGCCAGAGGCCGTCAGCCATATGCGCTCGACTTCCTCCATGCGGCCGCCGCGCAGACACTGATGCACGGCGTTGTGCTCACTATCGATGGGCAGGAGCGGTTTGCCCTGGCGGCGCGCTTCTGCGGTAATCAGTTCACCGGCGGCGACCAGGCATTCTTTGTTCGCCAGCCCCACCGTTTTTCCGGCGCGCACAGCCTCGTAGGTGGCTTCAAGACCGGCAACGCCCACGATTGCGCTGACCACGAAATCTGCTTCGGGATGCGTTGCGACCTGCACCGTGCCAGCCGCTCCGTGCGTGACCCCGATTTCGCTCAGGCCTGTCGCTGCCAGACGCTTGCGGAGGGCCTCTGCGTCCGCCTCGTTCGCGACTGAGATGAGTCGCGGTCTCCAACGGCTAGCCTGCTCAAACGCAGCTTCCACATTGCGCCCAGCGGCCATCGTGACCACCTGAAAGCGCTCGGGATAAGACTCGACAATGCTCAGCGTGCTGCGGCCGATGGAACC
>JAIQFW010000034.1 GCA_020073105.1 Terriglobia bacterium | reverse complement strand
GTTTGCCCACCGAATGTCTTTCTTGTCACCTGCGTTCCGACAATTACTTCTGCGCCCTCTCCCAAGAATCTCTTAAAGCTTTCAACCAAATAAAACATTCCGCGATTTTCCCTGCCGATGGTGAGGTGGAGAACGGATGGATTTTGAGATACACCTACGACACCACCAACGGTTTCATTCTGGCTAACACCTTTAACACGACGCGGAACGGCTCGGGTGGAGGCGTGTGGGAGAGCGCCGCGGGCTTGGCGGCGGGAACTGCAAAGGTAAACGACGTGTACGGTACATACCTTTTTGTGCCAGTCGGCAACGGGACCTTCGACGTCAATAACGGAGGACAAGACTATGGGGACGGTCTGCTGCGGCTGGGAACTGATCTTACGGTTTCCGACTACTTCACGCCCGCCGATGTCTTCACCTACCAGCCGCCAGGAAGTACAACGGCGGGTCGATGTCAGAACGACACCGACCTGGGCTCGGGTGGGGTGATGCTGCTTCCAGACGCGTTTTTCCCGCAACATGACCGGCTGCTGGTTCAGGCCGACAAAGAATCGAAGATCTTCGTAGTCGACCGCGATCACCTGGGTGAATACAACGGGCCCACGAATAATTCCCCGGGTGGCCTAGACCTAATCGTGGACGAAGTTCAGACACCCGTGAAGCTAGGCGGGGGAATAGAAACCGGGCAAGGCTATTGGGGTAGCCCAGCTTATTGGGAATGGGTGGATGGTTCGACCCAACGGGCGATTTACTACTCGGTAGACGCGACATCGGAGGATGACACAAAAACGAATACCCCTCTACCAATCAATATGTACATTCTGCAGACGTCAGGCTCCTACGCACCAGTTGTGCAGACTCCCGATCATTCTACCGGGACGGTGTTTTGCGGACACGGAGGGGCGCCGGCAATATCGTCCAATGGCACTGATAAGACAAGCGGGATCGTGTGGGCAGTCGAACTCAGCAACAGCAGCAACCCCACTAGCTGCCCTAATCACGGATGGGGACCGGCCGTTCTGCACGCCTATGATGCCCGGACCCTCGGCGGCGCCAACGGCGCTACTGAGCTTTACAACAGCTCACAGGCTTCTGGAATCGGTTACCCAGCGATATTTACAACGCCGACCATTTTCAAGGGTCGAGTATATGTCGGAACTCGAACCGAAGTGGACGTGTTTGGAACCTGTTCTCAATGCCATTAGAGAAGAGGGAGGTTATGAAAACTATGAGCACGCTACGCACGGCTCTAATCTTGGCCATGGTGTTTTGCTTTGTTGGTGCCCAAGGGCACGCACAGTCCCCCGCGCTCCACCCAGGAAACGGCGTCTCACAGCAGGATTTGGAATCAGGCGAGTTGTCCAACGCCAATGTTCTAAGCTGCTCCCCAGCCCCGTGCGTACTTCCGCCGACGCAAGCTTCGGAAGGGGGTGCCGAAGCGGCTGATGCTCCGGTTGCCGCTGACCCGCTAAATCCTCAGCACTTGCTGGTGGGCAGCAGCGATTCGAACTGTCCTTATCCGGCAGGATTCCATCTCTCTGCTAATGGAGGAGGGAGTTGGAAGCATGTATGTATGAATACATTCTTCTATCAGGGCTACGAGCTCAGTCCGGTGGGTCAGCCGATGCTGGGTTACGACCGCAACGGAGTTGCCTATATTGCGGCGCTCTATATCAGCGACGGTCCGGCGGTGGCTGCCTTTCAGAAGTCGGGTGACGGGGTCACGTGGAGTACACCAGCAGTGGCCATGAGTGCAAAGAATGCTGCACCGAGCGAATCCTTGCTGACCGTGGATACAAGTCCGCAGAGCCCTTGGGTCAACAGTATCTATGTCTCGGCAATTTTCCTTCCTGCACAATTTGGCAACAAGGATCAAGTCGTGGTTGCGCACTCCAATGATGGTGGCGCCAGTTGGAAGCAGGTGGCCGTGGCCCCGCCGGATCCCTTTCCTGCCAGCGATGACTTTACCAACCTGACGGTGGGCAAGGACGGAACGGTGTACCTAACCTGGCAACACTGCCTGGGTACAGGCCCGGGAGCAGCTTGCGGAAACCACAAAGCCTACATGCTGTTCTCCAAGTCAACGGACGGGGGCAATCACTGGTCCGCGCCGACGGTGATGGCGAGCATCACCGTGGCTCCGACTCCCTGCCACTGCGGAACCGGAGTGCTGCCCAACACCAACAATATCCGGGTTTACAACTATCCAGCCATCGGTGTGGACAACAGCAACGGTCCGTATGCGGGGAATCTGTACGCAGTGATGTACTCGTGGACGGGGACGTACATGCGAGTGGGGGTGGTGCGGTCGACGGACGGCGGTAGCACTTGGTTCAAACCGGTGCCGGTGGCGCCACCCAGCGCGAATCATGATCAGTTCTTCCCGTGGTTGTCGGTAAGTCCGACGGGATTAGTGGGAGTGAGTTGGCTGGATCGGCGGAATGATCCGGCAAATATCGACTATCAGGCCTTCGCAACGATCTCCAGCAATGGTGGGAAGAGCTTTCAACCCGACGTGCAGCTCACGACGGCGCTCTCTAACCCCAATGTGAATGGCTTCATCGATAACCTTTGGATGGGCGACTACACGGGCAATACCTGGGCCGGGCCAAACTTTGTCGCCGCCTGGATGGACAGCAGCAATGGCGTTGACATGCAAGTCATGGTCGGCGGCATCCGGCTGAAGTGAATCCGAAGGAGAAGGTACTGGCTGTAGTTGACGGAAATTCGGCGTTATCACTCATTGACTCGGATCAGAGACTTCTGGCCCTAAGAATGTTCAATGAGTGAAATGGTCAGGCAAGTTCGACAGGTGACCGTCGAGAACAGGCATTTTACACAGACGTTCCTGGCCTCCATGGTCAACGAGTGTAACCGCGATTTCTCGCCAACCATGCCATAGCGCCGGATGTCCTTGCGCCCGAAATAGCGACTATTCATCGAGATCCTGGGCAAACATGCTTGACGAACTGCCAACGCAGCACCATAATGTTTGCGCTCAGCGGCTTTGCCACCCCTGTAGCTTGACGCCGAGCCGGGCCCCCGTCTCTTGCGCGAGTTTCTGTCTCAGCGCCATTCTTCGATTTCGCCTTAAGGAGGAAGTCTCATGTTTCCATTGAGCAGGTGTAAGAAGGCTGTGATTACTTGTCTCTTTGGAGTGCTCGCGATTGGCACCGTGCAAGCGCAATCCTTCAAAGTATTTACCTTTGACTTCGACAATGGTGCTTTCCCTAATTCAGTCATACAGGGGCGTGACGGCAACCTCTATGGCACGACGTACGGGGGCGGTATCGCCTGCTATCTAAATGGTGAAATCGTTGGCTGTGGCACGATCTTTAGACTCAGCCCTCAAGGGGATCTCGTAACGCTCTATAGGTTCGGTTGCCCAGATTGTGCCCCAGATTCGACACCAGAAAAGGGACTAACTCTGGCTAACGACGGTAGTTTTTACGGAACCACAATTTTCGGACCGAATTCTTGTTTCACCGATTACTGTGGAACGATCTACAAGATAACGCCGAAAGGGAAATTCACAATGCTTTATGCGTTTTGTGCCGAGCGCGACTGTCCTGAGGGTGAAACGCCTTGGACCTTGCTGCAGGCGACAGACAGCAACTTTTACGGAACTGCACTGGGAGGCGGACGGTACGATTATGGGACGCTTTTTAAACTGACGCCAGAAGCAAAATTCAGCACGCTGCATAGCTTTTGCAGCCCGGACGGTTGTCATGACGGCGGCGTTCTTTCGACGCTCATTCAGGCCTCAGACCGAAGTTTTTACGGAATTAACTCCGACCTGGCCCTTGTTAAAATTACGCGAAACGGAATCACAGTCCTACACACTTTTGATAACGAAGATGGCCGTCCACCGTATAGCCTGATTGAAAGCGCTGACGGCAACCTATATGGTGCTGCCGTCTACGGAGGACCGAACAACTATGGGGCGCTTTTCAAAATTGCGCCGTCAGGACAATTTACTTCCTTATACAGCTTTTGTACCCAACCCGGATGTGCAGATGGCTCCTACCCAACTGGGCTGATCCAGGGAAATGATGGGAACTTCTATGGCACAACGCTGGCAGGGGGAGATGTGACGGCTTGTTCTCAAGGTTGTGGAACAATTTTCAAGATTACCCCTCAAGGTTCCCTGACCGGTTTGCACAATTTTGAGTATACAGACGGAGGTAATCCCCAACCCGGCTTAATACAAGCGACGAACGGAATTCTGTACGGTGCCGCTAATAGCGGCTTCAATCTCCACTGCAAATACTTATATTCTTGCGGCGAGATCTTCAGCCTGGATATGGGCCTCGCCCCATTCGTCGCTTTCGTCCAAGCCTCCGGCAAAGTCGGCCAGACCGGGGGCATTCTCGGTCAGGGATTTACTGGAACAACATCAGTCATGCTTAACGGAACTCCGGCAAGCTTCAAGGTCGTATCGGATACTTATCTGACCGCGACAGTTCCGCAGGGCGCAACAAGCGGCTATGTCACTGTGACCACTCCTGGCGGTACGCTTACAAGTAATAAGCCATTCCGTGTGATTCCGTAACAGCGTATTCCATTTAGAATCATTGTGCCCGTCCTGCTTGCTTCGTGGGCGGGTGCTGGATAACTGTCGTAACCAGGCGTTTACACTCATTGACCCTCAATCAGTAATGATTTACCCAGGCAGTCGGGAGTGTCGGCAGGGCAACTCGTCCATCCAACGTGGCCTGTAAGCGCGGGTTTCATAGATTTCTGTTCCCGCGAGGATTCAGTCCCGCCGCCGGCTTCCGCCGGAGCCTCCCGGCGCGCCTTCAGCGGCTGCTTCCCTAACCATCTGCAGAAACGCGCGTGCCTCGGGCCGAAGCGGGCGCCGCCGAGGATGGATCACATCCAGGCTGCGTTGCAGAGGCTCGGCATCGAGCAGCGTGATCGTCGTAAGCTTTCGGGAACGCAGCTCCCGCCCAACCGAAAGCTGCGGCAGAAACGAAAAGCCCAGACCGCGCTCCACCATGCGCTTCGCGGTTTCAATCGAATCCACCTCCAGCGCGACGTTTGGCACCAGGCCGGCACGGCGGAAAAGGCTGTGAGTGAGCGTCCAGTCACTGGATCCGTGGTCGTAAAAGATCAGCGGCCAGCTGGCGACTTTCTCCAGGTTCGCCTTGCGGGTATGTTCCGGCCCGCGCCGTGGATGTGCGATCAGCAAGAGCGGGTCCTCGCGCAGGCTAATGGTCTCGACCTCAGGGTGCTGCAGCGAGCGCGCCAGCCCGATCTCGGCTTCCTCGTTCAATACCATCTCGAGGACTTCCTTCGAGTGCCCCGGGCGAATGCTGATGATGACATCGGGATGGGATTGCTGGAAGCGCTTCAGTACGTCAGGCAGAAAGTAGACCGAAATGGACAAGGCAGCCGCGATCCGCAAAGGAATTCCGCTGGCCGGCTGTGCTTGGTGGACCGCCTGGCGGGCCATGGCAGCGGTGCGCAGGAGCTGTTCGGCGTGGGGACGGAAGGTGCGGCCGGCATCGGAGACCACCAGCCCGCCACGGGAGCGAGTAAAAAGTCGTACTCCGAGCGAGCCTTCCAGTGCTTTGATGCGCGCACTCACGGCCGGCTGGCTGATGCGCAAGGCTTCGGCCGCGCGATGGAAGCCTCCGAATGTGGCCACAGCTAGGAAGGTTTCTACCTGGTCGATCTCCATAGGCCTTTCGACTCCGGGTCGCCTGGCTAACAACAGTTGATTATCACAGATCTCTCCACTGATAACAATCATGTATCAGTGTGATAGAAACGTTCCGTTTGACTGGATGCGCGCGCAAGCCCAGAATCGCCGGAGATGTGGGGAGCGGTGAGTCCCGGTCCGACCTACAGGGATGTCTGTAGAAACTGGCCGGCGGCCCTGGTAGGCAGTCACGTTTAGCTGGTCTGCGACATCTCAGCAGCAAGGAAAAAGAGGAAATGAAGATGGGAAGCAACGGAACGAAATCGAACCTACAGAACGATTGGATCTCCAACCCGCGCTGGGTGGGAATCACCCGGCCCTACAGCGTTCAGGACGTCGAGCGGCTGCGGGGATCGGTCCACATTGAACACACCCTGGCCAAGTTGGGCGCGGAACGCCTGTGGGAACTGCTGCAGAATGAGTCCTATGTGGCCGCTTTGGGGGCCATGACCGGCAACCAGGCGGTGCAGCAAGTGAAGGCCGGACTGCAGGCCATCTACGTGAGCGGCTGGCAGGTAGCGGCCGATGCCAACGACGCCGGCCAAATGTATCCCGACCAGAGTCTGTATCCCGCGGACAGCGTGCCCAACCTATGCCGCCGCATCAACCAGGCATTGACCCGCGCCGACCAGATCCATCATTCCGAAAGCAAGAACGGGATGTGCTGGTTTGCACCCTTGGTTGCCGATGCGGAAGCCGGCTTCGGAGGAAACCTGAATGCATTTGAGCTGATGAAGGCCATGATCGAAGCGGGCGCGGCTTGCGTCCACTTTGAAGACCAGCTTTCCTCGGCCAAGAAGTGTGGGCACCTGGGCGGCAAGGTTCTGGTGCCGACCGTAGAAGCAATCCAGAAACTGGTTGCGGCCCGGCTGGCAGCCGATGTGATGGGCGTGCCAACACTCATCATGGCGCGCACCGATGCCGACAGCGCCCACCTGCTGACCAGCGACATTGATCCCCGCGATCGTGAGTTCCTGACCGGAGAGCGGACGCCTGAAGGCTTCTTCTGCATCCGCAGCGGAATCAAGTCGGCCATCGCCCGGGCGCTTGCGTACGCTCCCTACGCGGACCTGATCTGGTGTGAAACCTCGCATCCGGACCTGGCCGAGGCGCGCGAGTTTGCCGAGGCAGTGCACGCGAAATATCCCGGCAAGATGCTGGCCTACAACTGTTCGCCGTCGTTCAACTGGAGAAAGAATTTGGACGACGCGACCATCGCGAAGTTCCAACGCGAACTGGGGGCCATGGGATACAAGTTCCAGTTCATCACTCTGGCTGGCTTCCACGCTCTCAACCTGAGCATGTTTGAGCTGGCACGGGGATACAAGATGGCCGGCATGACGGCGTACTGCCGGCTGCAGGAGAAAGAGTTCGCCCGCGAAACCCAGTATGGCTACGAAGCGGTGAAGCACCAGCGCTTCGTGGGGACCGGCTACTTCGATGCGGTCACGCAAGTGATCGCAGGAGGCGCTTCGTCGGTGACCGCGCTGGCGGGTTCCACCGAAGCCGAGCAGTTTGCGGAGATGAAGCAGCAGGTGCGTCCGAAGAGTGGTCCGGATGCCGCGTGCCAGCCGATTCTTGGGGAGTGTCCTTCGCTGGTTTCGACGATTGAGCCCATCCACGAGGACGTTTTGCAGCCCTCGGGGGACTAACTTTTTGCCCCAAACTTGGTTTGCCTTTAAGACGACCCTGGTGAGCCGGGGTCGTCTTTTTCCTTCTTGCTCGCTTATGCCTCAACTCGACGGAGCGTGTTAGACTGATGAAAACCGGCGCCGGAGAGGTGGCAGAGTGGCCGAATGCGGCGGTTTGCTAAACCGTTGTACGGGCTAAAACCTGTACCGAGGGTTCGAATCCCTCCCTCTCCGCCAGAATTTCAAGCACTTCTTACCGAAAAATTCGGGTTGCCATCCACAGCATTGCCTCCCACCCTTTCGCAACAAACGCGAAAGGATGGGGCACCCCTCCGTAGAAGTAGCGCATACAATAAAACACGGAAAGGGTGGGCCACCCGCCAAAATGCGTGCCAAACCGGGAGTTGCAACGTCAAGGCCGTAAGTGATACTGGTCCAACAGGGACTCCAAATCCGCTCGGACTGGGTGCGATTAAGCGTGATGTTACTTACCAGGCGGTCGATCCTTCGGGTAAGCCCGTCCGGGGCGCTGAGATTTCCCTTCATGAAACCCCGCTTCCAGGGAAAGAAGGCGGGGACGCGAAGAACTACGATTACGCCGCCAACGGCTCATCAAACAGTCAAAAGGGCGAGGAAGCTGCACACCGAGCGGGTCAATTCAACGATGTGATGTCGACCGGGGGGAAGGGACCGGCTGGATTTAGACAAACCTACACCGTAGAGGGTAAACCAGGAAACATCATATGGCCGACCAAGAATGGCCCCGTGGTAGCGCCTAGCCAAAAGGTTCTGATCAGGCCAGATAAAGTTATCATCCTTCCGGAGGTGAATCAATGAAGCGATCCGGCGTTTGCACAAATGTAATTTTTTGTTCACTGCTCTGCTTATTATCGCCAGCCTACGGGCAGGTAGGCCGATTAAGGTTCCCTGAGTCACGATCCTATTCTCCTGGCCAGGTCTGGCTTGGATGGAGCTCTGCAGAAAGGACCGGGTTTGTGAGAGGATTCATCATGGGCCACGGTGATGGCTATCAGAGCGGGTGTAGGGCTGCCGAAACTAATAGCACTGAGTCAAAAATGGCCGCAAACGAATTTGATCCGTGCTTACAGCAACGGCATCTCTTCCGAAAAGAGGCACCGATCTACGAACACTTCATTACAGATTTCTATAACCGGTATCCAATGGACAGAGACGTTCCTGTTCGGGTGTTACTCTTGCAAGCAGACGAGAAGACCCCGGACCAAGTGCATCAGTGGCTCGCTAAGAAGTCCGATTAACAATCGGCGCAAAATGCGTGCCAAACCGGGAGTTGCAACGTCAAGGCCGTAAGTGATACTGGTCCAACAGGGACTCCAAATCCGCTCGGACTGAGGAGGAACGTGACATTAGACCGAGAAACACTTATGTGTGTGGGAGGTGACACGCTGGGCGGGGGCATCGTTGATGCTGAGCCTGAGTATGGCGCTGTAACGCACCGGGCGGACTCCAGATGTCCATAACTGCGACTCAACCTGATATGAAGCAGGTTTGGGAAATCGTGTCAAGGATTCGCAAGGAGTCGTGATGTTGTGGTCCGGGGGATCCGGGCTTGTCCCCCCCAGAGTCCACCTGGCATCTTAACTCTGACTTGATCCCAGTTCCCTGAACAGAGTTAGCCATGATCTCAGAGGGAAACGCGGAAATCGTCGAACCAACAATTGACTCGGACGTTGTGTTCCATAAATAAGCTGCGCGACGAACGAATCGTTTTCCACCGCTTGATGCCCGCGCAGGGTGCGAGGCTTAACAGATAACCCGGCAATCCATTAGCGATCCGTTTGCCAGTCTACCACTGCTTTCCATATACTTCGGTGCCATCCGTGGACCTGCATGTTGTTGAAGTTACGTTTTCAGGCGGATTCGAATCCCTCCCTCTCCGCCAGAATTTCAATCCCTTCTTGCCGAAAAATTCGGGTTGCCATCCACAGCATTGCCTCCCACCCTTTCGCAACAAACGCGAAAGGATGGGGCACCCCTCCGTAGAAGTAGCGCATACAATAAAACACGGAAAGGGTGGCCACCCGCCTGGTGCATTTCATGGCAATAGTGATAACCCGAGTTTCCAAGCTGGGCAAATAGCTGGCGACAGAGCAGCGTTGGCGCAGGGAGCGGTCGAGGCTGCGGCTGGCCAAGCTGGTGTGGGTGGCGGGACGGCATTGACCTTGTCTGTGGCAGGCGCACCAGAAGGGGTCGTTGCGATTAGTGGAGGGGCGCTTCTAGAAGGCCACGGCACGATGGCGGCTACCGCAGCCGGCGTACACCTCATGGCCGAGACAGGGTCGAATTCCGGGGGATCAATCCGGGAGAATGCGGCAAAAGGAAAAGAGAGCGAAACACGCGTATTGAAAGACATCGGCGAAACCAAGAATACAAAGCCGGTAGAGGCTTCGAAAGGGAAATCGATACCTGATTTCCAGAATGAGAAGACCGTGGGTGAAATCAAGGATGCTAAACGGGTTAGCAATACTGAACAGCTCCAAATCCAGAAGGAGGCCGCTCAACAGAGTGGAAGAGAGCACCAGTTAGTAACCGGTGAAAAAACGCACGTTACTGAAAACGCCGGTAAGGATACCAATGTAGTGCGAAGGGATGATTTGGGGCCGAAATGAATGGAAAGAATGACTGCGAAAGATTGATGAACGTGGTTCTACCTCTTGCTGAACGGATGCTAAGCAAGCTTAAGGAATTCTACCCTTATGGGGCCTACATGAGACCATCCGGCGAGATCGTTGACGTCGGTGTTGAAGAGGAAGGGCTCGATCATCCGAAATCCCGAGATTTGTTATATGTCCTGCGTGAGTCATTTTCGGAAATGGCGAGGACTGGTGCTTGCAAGGCGACCGCAATCGTGACAAACGTCGTTGTGACTCTGCCCGGCGGCCAAAACAAGAGTGATGCCATTCAAATCAGTCTCGAACACGAGGACTGCTACTCTGCAGAGGTTTTCGTTCCATATGCTATGGACGGGGAGGGCAAGATAACGTACGGAGACATGTTCGCGCAGCAAGGTGATAAGGACATTTTTGGGTAGCTGGAACACTGTAGCCGAGTTTGGCAGAGATGACGTTTCCCCCTCTTTACTCACGGGCGTGTCTTAGGCCCGTCAGCGCCGTTGCATAGCGGGACACCTAGAATTTGCAACATGGATGCACACGCAGGACAAACTACCGAATTAGCCAAGAGCGCACTCAAAGAGGTTCTTGCGCCCGTGATGGATTTGTTCCAACGGTTGCTCGGTCCTGCCGCCGACGAAGTGGGACAAAGTTTTGCAGACTCCGCCCGCGTGTGGCGTCTAAAGCGGGCCATTCGTTTGGTTGAACACGTTAAGGTATTGGTTGAGAGCGCCGGTATTGATGTCAGACCGGTTGCGCCACGCCTATTATTTCCAATTCTTGATGGTGCATCGCTCGAAGATGACGATGAACTGCAGCATCGTTGGGCTGCGCTTCTGACGAATGCTGCAACGCCAGATTTTGAGAGCGAAGTCTTCCCTTCGTTTCCCGGCATTCTGAAGGAAATAACCAGTGCAGAAGCCCAGTTCTTGGACCGTTCTTTCGAGGAAGTCATCGTAGCTGAACGGGGGCGGGGTCAGGACTGGGCGGAATATCGGCTTCAGCCGGAAACAGTTGCCTTGGCATCAGCCGTCATGCTCGGCAACTTGCAAAGGCTAGGTCTTCTAACCATTCACCAGCCGCTTCCGATCCAGGTGAACGGTCAGGACGTATTTGACCAGAGAGTCAGATTCTCGCTGAGTCCGTTCGGAAAGGCCTTTGTTCGTGCCTGCCGCCCGCCTGACTCAGATTCCCGAGATCACCAAAGAAGCGGGTGAATCACAAGTAAGCACTACGTCACTCCAGTACAAAGATGACGTTCTTACGCCCATCTTCGTGATCTCCGACCACAGCTACCACAAGGGCATTCCGGTCGCTTATTTCGACTTCAATGCCGCGAAGGGCGGTTGGCGCGTCTGGTAGTGCTATTACATCGTAGTCGCGCCGTACATCATCTGGATAACGCACCAATACGTGGCACCTTGCCAGATTATTCTTTTTGGCGGTTTGCACAGCCTTGGTTAATTGTTGTGCGGCGGACAATGGTGCATCCCTCTTCTCTCTCCGATTTACAAATGCATTCATTAGCAACACTCCGAAGTTCGTTGGGTGGCGGACCTGCCACGCGGTGAAATGTCCCTATATTCTTTCGTCACTGAATTTGGTTTGCCTCGTCTACCACAGCTTTCCGATGGGCCTGCGCCACTGCCTGAAAGGATTTCAATTCGGCCCTCTGTTCCATCGTGTGTCTGAAGATGGGTACGAACTTCTCTCGCTCCGCTAACGCTTGCTTGCAGGCCCTCTCCCATGCCCCGATAGACTGTGCAGTTGCACCACGTTTTCGGAACGTATCTGGAGGATCGCAATTTGCGTCCCACTTGGTGAATTCCTTGCTCAGATTTAATCCCGAATCTCCGATACCAAGATCCCAAACCTGCTGCAACTGAATATCGACCTGCTCGGCGGCTACATCTCCTTGCATCACGGCGACTGAAATCTGCGACCTAGCAGCGGAGTTGGGTGTCACCCGCTCTTGCGTCAACAATGACTTCATTTCGCTTTCTATTTGTTCATACCGTGCCTTCGCGGTCGGAATTCTTCCGACGTGCATTTCCGCGTTTGCGATCCAGATTTCAGCGTTACAAACCATATCGCGCAGCTCTTGAGCGCCACTCAGTAGCTTCGTAGTCAACACGATACCTTCACCTTTGGATTTCATCTCGTCGGCAAAAGCTTTGAATTGGCCGGGTGAACTACGCACGAATACTTCCGAGGAGACGTTTCCCCTTGGAATCGACGATCTCAAGATGGATGGCGTTTCCTGCGATTCGTACCGGAGAAACTTGAGCCGGGTAAGAATGATAGGAGGGATGGGGCGGTCAGTGTTAGCTGGTTGGCGTCAACGGTGCCGTTTACCGATATCTGCTCAGAGGTAACCGCTCCGTCCTGCTTCAGTTCGACATGACTGAGTACACCCTTGATCTGGCCGTCATTAGTCTGCGTTAGTTGAAGCATCTCAGCAAACGTCGCCGCGTGAGCCACGTATGTCCCGCTGATTCGAGCCGCATTACAACTGATGCATGCAAGCACCATCGCAACCAAGGCTAAAGAGCGGCAGGGGCCTTTCATGAGGGGAATCTCCCGCCACATTTTGAGTTGGCTGCGTTGCCGTGTCGAATTACTTCAGTAACGCACTATTCTGGGGGAAAAACCGCCCGACTCGGCGCGGGTAGTGGGGGGACGCGTTCAATCCGGAATCCCTTGGGAGATTTCTGCAATCCGTTAGCGATCCGTTTGCCGGTCTATCACTGCCCTTCGTATACTTCGGTGCCATCCGTGGACCTGCATGTTGTTGAATTTACGTTTTCAGGCGGATTCGAATCCCTCCCTCTCCGCCAGAATTTCAATAGTTAACCCCTTCCGAGAGTGCGTTCAAGATCCGAGTCCAACCCGGCCCAACCGGAGGCCTTCAGGTGTACATTTAGGGGGGCAACCAGTGGGGTGATACATGAATAATCCTTCTGGATCAGGGAATCAGGATCGTCGCGGGTATCCCCGGCTAAAAGTGCGCATTCCGGTGGAGTTGCAGCTTGAGGGTGCGGCCCCAGTGCGGGGAGCAACTTCTGATCTGAGTGGGGGCGGATGCTACATCGAGACCATGTTCCCCTATCCCGCCGGGACTACTTTGGACATGAAGCTCCAACTGGAGAACACCTTGCTCGTGGCGGCGACGGTGGTCACCTGTGATCCACAGTTCGGGAACGGAATCCGCTTCGAACGGATGCTTCCAGAGGACCACGCAGAGCTGGAGAGCTACCTGGAGAAATTGGAGCAGGAGCAGAATTCGAAGAAAGCGGGCGCTGACTGATCGTTGCGCCGGGAGGCTACTTACTGGGCGCGGCAGCTGCCGGTTTCATCTCTTCAGCCGACTTCACTAATTCTCCTACCGCCTTCGCGTCCAACTGGTAAAGCGACGGTTCGTTCTCTCGCTTCGCGACATAGTTCTCGCCGCTTTTCGAGATCATCACCTTCTCCACGCGTTTGCCATCGTTGGATGTAGCGCTCAGAGTGATCTGCGGGGTGGTGAAGCCAGTGTCGGGGAATTTATCGGCGGAGAGGTCGCGGAGCTTATCGAGCAGCGAGCTCACGCTGCTCACATCCATCTTCTTACCGCTTTCGTTCCACCAGTCGGCGCCGTTGCGAGTGAGGAAATAGCTCTTCGCACCGTCGTGCATCTCCAGTTTGTTGGGATCGCTGAAGCCGAAGTCGAACAGCTTCTTGTTGCGGAAGTCCTCGAGACCCTTGTCGAGACCTTTCCCCAGGCTGCTTGGAACTTTGAATACTCCCTCGACGGCGCTCGATTTCGCGTAGTAGTCGTCTTTGTTCTTTCGGACCTGCAGCTCCTGGGTCCCGGATGTGTCGGTCACCTTTGCGGTCGCGACTGGCGCGCCCGAAGCAAACGCCGACGCGATCTTCTTGGCGTCGTCAGATGCGCTGAGGTCCATTCTGGCGTCGGTCAAGGTGCGCACCAGATCGTCGACCTGAAGGCCATCTGCTCGGGCTGGCCTCGGCTTTACGATCTGCCAGCTGTCTTTGTTGCGGCCGAACTCGATGGTTTGTTTCTTGGTGACGACTTCGACCTTGCTGATTTTCTCCGAGTCCACGGTCAGAAGCCGCTTGTCACGCAGGTCGTTCACGCCCTTGTCAAGACTGGTCTTGCTGTAGCTGGGAATGGTGAACACGCGCGGATCGCCTTCGAGCTTGGCGTAAACCGCATTGCCGGTGGGCGTGTCGTCACCGAGAAGCAGCTTGTGGGTGAGGTTGTTCTTCTCAGTGATGCCGGCTTCAAGCACAGGATCGGCCAGGCCATACGGACCCAGGTTGCCGGCCTTTTCTTCGACCAGGCGGTCCGAATTCAGGGACGACAAGGTGGAGAGCATCGGAGAAACCGTGGCTTGCTCGACGGGGAGTGGTTTGGGAGCGATGATCTGCCACTTACCTGTGGCGTCTCGGGACAGCACCAGTTCCTCTCCGCCTTTCTTCTTGAGATCGATCCCGGAGATGTCCTCTTGTTTGAGCGAAAGCACTTTCGGCGAAGTACTGGCCGAAGATTCGCTAGTCTCTGCTGGTTTATGGTGATTGGACCAGTAGAGCGCGCCGGTAAGCCCGGCGAGAACGACGATTGCGATGATGAGACCGCGCAGCTTCATGGCATTAGTGAGTTTCCGCGGGCGAGGGCCCGCGCCACACATAAAGTTAGTCTCTCTTGCGCGGGCAAGAATGCCCGCGCTACACAATCCTTACCTTCTCTTCCACCACACCGAGACGCCCGCCACTATAACCAGCAGCGGCAGCAAGAACTGGCTTGTGCTACGCACCCAGGTCAATTGGGCACGGGTCATAGTGATGCGACGGTCTTCCGGTTCTTTGGGACGGATGGAGATCAGGTCTTCATCCGATCCCAGCCAGTCGATTGTGTTCAGCGCCAGATCGGCGTTACCGTTGAACTTCAGAAACGAATTGGCCGCCCACGACGAGCTCCCGATCACCACGAAGCGCCCTTGCGAATCCTGCTTGCCGGTGTCGTAGGTCCCGGCAGCCGCGAGCGTGAGTGGGCCTTTCTTGTTCTTTGGGTCGTTCGGATCCACCGCATTAGAACTCAGATTACTCGTCGCCAGGCTGCTGTCGGAGGAGTCAAACAGCTTCTGCACCGAGGTCTTGTCGCCGTTCTTGATTTCGATGGAACGCGAGAGCGGGAAGCCGGTGGCCGTACCTTTCAGCTCGTTGACGATCGGTTGCGAACCATAAGTCCTCACCAGTGCGACTTGCGGCCCCACTCCCAGCAGCTGTCCGATGGGGTTCAGGTCGAGGATCAAGTCCTTCTGCGGGGTGACACCCCAGTTCTGCAGCAGGCTGTTCAGTGCATCGTTGTCCGCAACCTCAGAGCGGCCGATCTTCAGCGGTGGATCCAGCATCAACAACGCGCGTCCGCCATCCTCGACGTACTTCTTGATGGCATCGACCTGCGGTTGCTGGTAGTCGCGTGTCGGTCCGCCAACTACAAGCACTGTACAGTCCCCTGGGACCTCGGCTTTCTGCAGCAAGTCGATGGAGTTTGCTTCATAACTCTCTTTACCCAGCAATTCCTTGAATTGTGAGTAGCCGTTGCGGCCGGAGTCGTCGATCTGGTGCTCGCCGCTGCCCGCGACGAAACAGACCGTGCGGGTGTTGTGCTTGAGGACGCGAATGAAGGCGCCGGTGATGCCTTCCTCGGCCATGCTTTTGGCTTCCTCTTTCTTATTGCCAATCTGCACGACCGCGGTCCCGTAGTTCTTGATTCCGGCTTCCCGCGCTTCCTGCGGGTTCTTGTCGGGATCGACGTACTCCACCTTCACTTTGGGCGAGAGGTTCTTGTATTCGCCCATCAGGTCCTTTGCGTGGTCGAAGCGGGTGCTCTGGTCAAAATAGGTAATGATCACATCCTGCTTCAGTCCCTTCACGATCTTTGCGGTTTGATCGGACAGGCTGTAGCGCTTGTTCGAGGTCGCGTCGTAAGACTTGTTGTAGCGGTTGGCGAGAAAGTTTGCGATGACCACGGCGGTCAGAACAACCAGGACATAGACGGTCGCGTAGGCCACGTACTTCGTTTGTCTCGCTCTTAGCAATCCTGTATTCACTTACGACCTCCAGCGCAGAGATTCCATGGAGCGCGCGGTGAAGAACAGCCCCAGGAAAATTACGGTCAGATAGAAGATGACGTCTTTGGTATCGAGCACGCCCTTGGCAAAGGACTCAAAGTGCGTGATCACCGACATATAGGCGAGTACCTGCGCCCAGGTTGCCGTTTCATACCCGCTGACCCATTCGAGGACCCAGAGCAACAAACAAACGCCAAACGTCGCCGCCCCGGCGATGATTTGGTTCTTGGTGAGGGTGGAAATGAAGGTCCCGATCGCCAACAACCCGCCGGCTTGCAGCAACAGGCCCAGATAGCCGATCGCCAGCGGCTTCCAGTCCGGGTTGCCGTACTTGAACAGGAAAGCAAAGTTCAATGCGGTAAACAGCAGCATGCAGGCATAGAGTGTGACCGCGGCGAACCACTTCCCCAGGATGACCTCGAGGTCGCGGATCGGCGAAGTCGCCAGCAGTTCCATGGTCCCGCTGCGTTTCTCCTCCGCGAACAAACGCATGGTAATCATGGGGATGAAGAACAAGCCGACCACGCTAGCATTCGACAGAAGGGGCCGAATCACCTGCTCGTTCAGGTTCATGGGGAACATCTGGCCGCGCATCTGCGACTCCATTCCCATCAGGGCGAAGTAGCCCAACGCGTTCCAGAAGAAGAACCCGAAAATCAGCCCGAACATGGTCAGCAGCAGGTAGGCGATGGGCGAGACGAAGTAGCTGTTCATCTCCTTACGCCAGATAATCCAGATGTTGCGCATTATTGTGCCCCCTTAGTCGCGGCTTGTTCTGTGGGTGCTTCCGATCCCGTGAGTTGCAGGAATATTTCTTCCAAGCTCATGGCGGCGGGGCGAAGCTCGTTGAGGTCCCAGCCAGCCTCGACCACCGCCCGGGCCAGGTCGCCCCGGACGAAGCCCTTCTGGCTCTCAATCTCGAAAACATTGCGGTTTCCGTGGCTCGTCTTGAACTGCACCCGGCTGACGCCCGCAATCTGCTGCAGCCTGCTCTGCACGGCCACCATTTCCAGGCTGCCGTTCCGGCCCGCGATTTCCACCAGCACGGTTTCCGCGCCACGGGCCCGGTTCTGCAGGTTGTGCACCGAGTCGGTGGCCACCAGCTTGCCCTTGTTAATAATGATGACCTGTTCGCAGGTCTGCTCGACCTCGGGCAGGATGTGAGTGCTAAGAATAATGGTGTGGTCCCCGGCGAGACCCTTGATCAGTTCCCGCGTTTCGTTGATCTGCTTGGGATCAAGTCCGGCCGTTGGTTCGTCGAGGATGAGCACATCGGGATTGTGAATGATCGCCTGGGCCAGGCCGACTCTCTGGCGGTAGCCTTTGGAAAGCTTCCCCAGCAGCTTGTTTTTCACGTCGGCAACTGCGCAACGCTCGCAGACGTAGTCCACTTGCTTGCCCAACTCAGCGCCCGAGAGTCCCTTGAGTTTGCCGACAAAGGACAGGTATTCCCCGGTTTCCATCTCCGGGTACAAGGGAGGCGATTCCGGGAGATAGCCGATGCGCTTCTTGACTTCGAGAGGTTGCTCCAGCACGTCGAAGCCTGCCACCGTCGCGCCTCCCGCCGTGGGGGGCAGAAAGCAGGTCAGCATGCGCATGGTCGTGGTTTTCCCGGCGCCGTTGGGCCCCAGGAAACCCACGATCTGGCCCTTCTGAACTTCGAAAGAGATATGATCGACGGCAGTGTTACGCGCGTACCTCTTGGTAAGCTCTTTGACTGTGATCATAAGAATTTCTTGCGGAAAGTGAGGTTTCTAACTTAGACATCCTAAAACGAGTCATCCTGCCATACGTTCGCGGTGGATTCTATGTTAAAAAGTGTCCTGCCGGGATGTCAATTGCAGCCGCGACGCCGGGAGCAGTTTTGGCCTTCCGGTCTTAGATAACGATGCACGCTCCGCTCCGGTGGTTGGACGCGCTCCGCAACGGGAGTCTTCATGAAATATCGCAAATTCGGCCGTACGGGTTTTGAAGTCAGCGAAATTGCCCACGGGCTTTGGGGCATGAGCGGATGGAGCGGTTCGGAAGATCGTCAATCTCTCGAAGCTCTGCAACTGGCGGTTGACCTCGGGTGCAACTTCTTCGATACGGCGTGGGCCTATGGAGGGGGAAAGAGTGATGGTCTGCTGGGCCAGATCCTCTCGCGTAACCGCGGCAAACGCTTGTACGCTGCCTCCAAAATCCCGCCGTTGAATGGCAAATGGCCGGCGTCGCCGAAAGACAAGTACTGCGACGTGTTTCCTGCGGACCACGTTCTCAAGCACGCCCGGCGGATTCGTGAAAAGCTGGGGACCGAATCCATTGACCTTCTGCAATTTCATGTGTGGGACGACGGCTGGAGCGACGAAGCCGAGTTCCGCGACACGGTCGAAAAGCTGAAGAGTGACGGGCTGATCCGATTTTTCGGTTTGAGCTTGAACCGGTGGGAACCGGAGAACGGCATCCGGGCAATTCGCACGGGCCTTGTCGATGCCGTGCAGGTGATCTATAACATTTTCGATCAGGCGCCGGAAGACAAGCTGTTCCCGGTCTGTCGCGAATTGAATATTGGCGTGATCGCCCGCGTGCCGTTGGATGAAGGCAGCCTCGGCGGCAAGATGACGTTGGAAACGAAATTCCCGAAGAATGATTGGCGGGCACTCTACTTTGGCCCGGAAAATCTGAAGAATACTGTTGCCCGAGTCGAAAAACTGAAAGCCCTGCTGCCTGCAGGGATGAGCCTGCCCGAGCTGGCGCTGCGCTTCATTCTGGCAGAACCGACGGTCAGCACCACGATCGTGGGCATGCGAAAACCTGATCACGTGAAAGAAAACCTGGCGACTAGTGAGCTGGGGCCGCTCGATGCTTCACTCATCAAGGCCCTGCGGCAACACCGCTGGGACCGCAAGCCGAAACGCTGGTCGGACTAGGTCGTAGAGACGTAGCTAGAAGCCATCTCATAAATGGGATGTCATGCCGAGCGAAGCGAGGCATCCCTATCACCACTGCGATCTTAGCGGGAATAGGGATTCCTCGCGTTGCTCGGAATGACAACTTTCGGATTTATGAGATGGCTTCTAGCTACTTCTCTACGCGCGCGCCGGACACCCTGATAGGTCCTATTTCTGCCGCTCCAACTGGATCTCCAGCAACTTCTGCTCGCCGGCGCCTACGCGTAATGGGGCGCTTTGCTTCTTGTCGGCGGTGCCGGGGTAGTACCAGGTCTGGTATCCCCGAGCTTCAACCGTCAGAGTGACATCGGTATCTGCGGGTATCAAGAAGCTGTGGCCCACTCCACCACCGAAGCCATCGCCAGAATCGGTACGCTTAACCGAAAGAGTCGGATGCATCGGCAGACCAGTGATCGCGTCTTTGCACTGCCAGGAGAGACGCCCGGCCTTGGGTCCAAGCCGAACCGTAACGTCCGTCGCCTTATCCGCTGTCTGCGCCGTGACGATCGAAGCATCATCCTTTGGGTTGTAGAGGCCCACAGTCATGTCGGGATAGTACGACTCTTCCTTCTGGGCGTAGACCTTGTAGGACTCACCCTCAGCAAGCCCGTTAATGGAGAAATGTCCCTGGTCATCACTTGTCGAGGATGGGACGATAGTACCGTAGACTTCAACGTAGCCTTTTGGCATTATCCTCTGCCAATTCACCTGGGCCCCGGGCACACGTTTTCCCTGCTCGTCCACCACAAAGCCCTTGATGACCCCGACCTGCGCCTCGGCGTAGGAGCAAAGAGTCAAAGTCAGCCAAAGGCAGAATATGAGGCGATTGGACATGTCGTCCTCTTCTCCCCCAAATCGGCACTCTCTACCGGAGTGCGATCATTGATTATCCCAGTAGGCTAGGGGCGCGCTCCAAGAATACTTGCTTTCTTACGAAGTCAAAACAAGTAATGAGGCGGGTCTCACCGACCCAATTGCCGGGCAGTGACAGCCGGTCGGAAGATGCTAAGCGCAACGGTCCCGTGTGGGGCCTCGATGATCTTCTCTCGCCGCGGTAGAGGTGTTCACCGTGCCCTCAGTCGTGATCCGGTTGGCCTTGCAGATTTCCTTCGCCATTTCGGCGCCAGCTTCGTGGGCAAGCAGAGTTCCCTCCGCCGAAATTGCCGAACTGGCCGCCAGGGTAAAACGCAGCGCGTCTTCCTGCCGCTCAAAATAAAGAACCACCTGACTCGCCGCCACGTGGGCACCTCCTACGTCAAGAACGATGACTGCTTTCCGCGATGATAGGCCGAATCCGGTACTGCAGGAGGGTACCTTTCTTGGTGCCGGGTACGCGGAGGTGCATGCCGCAAAGCAGAGGCCTCGTGGTGCTCAGTCTTGCTCTGCTGGGCTCCTCCGCGCATTCCGTGGCTGTTCTCCGCGAACTCCGCGATTTAAGAGTTTGTGTTGCCGAGTCTCGTCAAGCCCTTGAAACGCCGAGACCGCTGAGAACTGCCGCAGAGTCGGCTGAGGAATCCCCGAGTTTGCTGAAACTGAGACACGATCGGAGGCCCCGAGCGAGGGTCGATCACCACGAAAAATGCTACATTTGAAGATTCATGTCTGCCCCCGACTCCCGCTTCGTAAAGGCCTGCAAGGCCTTGGCGGTGGACCGCACGCCGGTTTGGTTCATGCCCCACGCCGGGCGCTATATGGCGGAATATCGCGCTGTCCGCAAACAATACTCGCTCATTGAAATTTGCAAGAAGCCCAAGGTGGCCGCCGAGGTCACGATCACGGCGGCGGAAGCCTTGGGGGTGGACGCGGCCATTATCTTCGCTGATCTGCTGCTCCCGCTCGAGGTCATGGGCTTGCCGTTCCATTTCTCCGCGGGCGAAGGCCCCGTGATCGAAAGACCACTACGAACGAAGGAAGACGTGACCCACCTGCGCACCAATCAAGCGGCGGAACTCGGATATGTCTCCGAAGCGGTGCACCTAGTGTGCAAGCATTTCGCCGCAAACCTTCCGGTAATTGGCTTTTGCGGTGCACCGTTTACCTTGGCCAGCTACATGATCGAGGGCGGCGGCTCCCGAAACTACGTCCATGCCAAAAAGATGATGTATCTGTCCCCCGATATTTGGGACCAGTTGATGCAGAAGCTGGTGGCTGTAACCTCGGAGTACGCAGCCGAGCAGGTGAAGGCTGGCGCTGACGCTATCCAGATTTTCGACAGTTGGGTTGGCTGTTTGAGCGTGGAAGACTACCGGCGATACGTGCTGCCGCGTACGACCGAACTAGTGAAGAAGCTCCAGAAGACCGGTGCGCCGGTGATTTATTTCGGGACCGACAGCGCCACGCTGCTCCCGTCCATGCAAGAGACCGGCGCAGAGGTGATCGGGCTTGACTGGCGGATTCCGCTCGACGAAGGCTGGCGCAGCCTGGGTCACAAAGGAGCCGTACAGGGCAACCTCGATCCGGTCCTGCTGTTTGCCGATTGGAAGGAACTGAAGCAGCGGGCAGAAGAGATTCTGCAGCGCGCGGGTGGGCGCCCCGGACACATCTTCAATCTCGGCCATGGCATCCTGCCCGAGACCCCGGTAGAGAACGTGAAGGCATTGGCGAAGTTCTTACGAGAGCGTAGCGGAGATTGAGCAATCTCTCCAAACCCGCGAAAACCGCTGTCCTGCTGTTGGCGCACGGCAGCCCGAATTCTGTAGACGAAGTCCCGGAATTTCTCCTCCAGGTCACCGGTGGCCGGCCTCTTCCTCCACAAGTGGTGGAAGAGGTGAAGCACCGCTATGGATTGATTGGCCAGTCTCCGCTCACTGAGCTGACCCTGAAACAGGCAGAGCTTCTGGCGCGCGAACTGGGCTTGCCGGTGTACGTTGGAATGCGTAACTGGAAGCCATTCATCGCGGCCGCCGTGCAGGCAATGGCTGCGGATGGGATCGCTCGCGCCGTGGTGATCTGTCTGGCACCACAGAACTCGCGGACCAGCGTCGGGTTATATCGGGCAGCCTTGGTGGGAGATGGACTCCCATTCGAGATTGATTTCGTCGAGTCTTGGCACGACCAGCCTCTGCTGATCAAGGCCTTCGCTGATAAGCTTCGGGCTGGATGGCAGCGTGCCGGTCACGAAATCGGCGCAAAGGTTCCGATCATCTTCACTGCGCACAGCGTCCCCCAGCACACTGTCACGGAGGGCGACCCGTACGAGATCCAGGCGAAAGAAACAGCGTCACTGGTGGCGCGGGAAGGGTCACTTGCCGCAGAGGAGTGGACGTTCGCATTCCAGAGCCAGGGCATGTCCGGCGGGGCGTGGCTTGGCCCGACGGTGGAAAGCACAATTCTCGCTCTAAAGGAAAAGGGCCACGGCGGCGTTTTCGTTCAGCCCATCGGCTTCCTCTGTGACCATGTGGAGGTACTCTACGACATCGACATCGGCTTCAAGCGGTTTGCCGAGAAGCAAGGTATGCGGCTGTGGCGGGCGGAATCGTTGAATGATTCACCCCTCCTGGTGAAAGCGCTCGCGGACATAGCGAGATCCCGGCTGGGCAGACTGTAGCCCGCGGCCTGTTCATCGGGATGGCGCCAGTATCTAGTCAATGAGACGTGTTGCCATCATCGGCGGCGGAATTTCGGGCCTCTCGGCCGCGTTTGCGCTCGAGAAACACCGGCGCAATGGGGCGGCGCTCGAATATGTCTTGTTTGAGTCCAGCGCGCGTCTGGGTGGAGTGCTGGTCACCGAGCACGCGGATGGCTGCCTTGTGGAAGCGGGGCCGGATTCGTTCCTGACTGAGAAACCGTGGGCCGCTGATCTCTGCCGAGAAGTTGGATTGGGCGATCAACTGATTGGATCCAACGACCCTGACCGCAAAACCTACATTCTGGTGAAGGGCAAGCTGGTCGAAATTCCGGACGGCCTGATGTTCATGGTGCCGACCAAGATCCTGCCTGCGGTTCTGTCACGGCTGTTTTCGAGCGGCGCCAAGCTGCGTATGGTCCGGGAGTGGTTTCACCCTCCGCGAAAAGCCGAGGCCGATGAAAGCGTCGCCGCCTTCGTGGAGCGTCACTATGGCGCGGAGATGGTGGATCGCCTTGCTGATCCGCTACTTTCCGGCGTGTACGGCGGTGAGGCCAGTCAGCTCAGCGTACGAGCCGTCCTGCCGCGCTTTGCCGAGATGGAAGCGAAACACGGCAGCCTGGGCCGCGCCATGCTGGCCGCACGCCGCATGATGTCGCAAGCCAATGGATCTGCCCGACCTCTGTTCACCTCGTTGAGAGACGGCATGCAGCAGATGGTAGACGCGGTTGTGTCCCGGTTGCCGGCGTCCACATTGAAAACCGGCACTCCTGTGCAAAGCTTGCAGCGGCAGGATTCGGGCTGGGTCGTCTCGGCCGGCTATGCTTCGGACCAGTTCGACGCGGTCCTTGTCGCCACCCCCGCGACCGCAGCGGCCGAACTGGTGCGTATGTGCAGCGCGCACCTCGCCTCGGAGCTGGCCGCCATCCAATACAGCTCTTCGATCACCGTGAACCTCGCATTTGATAAGCAGGTGCGTACTTCGCTTCCCCCGGGCTTTGGCTTTCTGGTCCCGCGCAGCGAGGGCAAGTGCATGCTGGCCGCAACCTTCGTCCACAACAAGTTCCCTCACCGCGCCCCCGACGATCGCGCCCTGGTGCGCTGCTTTGTCGGCGGTTCGCGCAACGACCAGGCCCTCGCACTCTCCGACGAGCAACTCCTGCGCCTGGTTCGCGAAGATCTTCGCCAGATCATCGGCCTGACAGCGGAACCAATGTTCAAGCGTATTTACCGCTGGAAAGGCGCGATGGCGCAATACGGTGTGGGCCACCTGGAGCGGCTGCAACGGATCGACACCCTGCTCGCCGGGCTTCCTGGTTTGGCGCTCGCCGGGAATGGATACCGCGGGATCGGCGTTCCGGATTGCGTTCGTTCGGGAAGCGAAGCAGCCAACAAAGTCGCCGCTGATGTCGCAGATAAACGCTGATCTGAACCAACGAAACAACAAACAATCTGCGTTCTCAGCGCTAATCTGCGGCACACTGGATTCTCAAGAACATTTCCCGTCGCTGATTCCGCAGATTATCGCTGATCTGAACCAGAAGTATGATCAACGGATCTGCGTCTCTCAGCGTGGCTCTGCGCACGCGCGATTCCAAACCGGGAACGTTGGCGGAATTTGTTCTCCGGATTGCCGCTACTCGAAGCCCTCCTCTGATAACCTCGAAAAATCAACGGGCAATAACCGGGAGAATCATGTGTACTGGGATCCGGAGAACTACAAGCATCAGGACGTCACTGAGGCAGTAATTCAAGTGTTCTACAAAGTGTACAACGAACTAGGACACGGGTTTCTTGAGTCTGTCTATGAAGAAGCCATGGCCAGCGTCATGCGGAGCGAGGGGATCTCGGTGAGACGCCAGCATCCCCTGCCGGTCTGGTTTCGCGGCGAAATGATCGGTGATTTTCGGGCAGATCTGGTGGTGGCGGATCGTGTCATTGTTGAAATCAAGGCTGCACGGGCACTCGACCCCGCGCATGAGGCGCAGCTTCTGAACTACTTGCGGGCCTCGGACCTTGAGGTCGGCCTGTTGCTCAACTTTGGCCCCATGCCTAAAATCAAACGACTAGTCTTTGCCAATGAAAAGAAAAATCAGCGTTCCTCTGCGTCAATCTGCGGCTGACGTTAAGAAACCTAAGAAACCTCGGGCCGCAGATTTCGCAGATAAACGCTGATCTGCACCAGAAGTGAATCAACAGATCTGCGTTCTCAGCGTTAATCTGCGGCTGACGTTAAGAAACCCAAGAAACCTTGGGCCGCAGATTTTGCATAGGCGCTGATCCGAACCAGCGACACCAAGAGGAAGTCTGCGTTCTGAGCGTTAATCTGCGGCGCTATTTGGTAATCTGCAGCTGAGATGCTGAAGCGCGTCTTCCGCCTTCTCCGGCCGTCACACGAGCACTCCGCCTTCTCGGCGACGCTGCTGCTGATGTCGGCTGTCATGCTTTCACGGGTTATCGGATATGTCCGCGAAGCCTACATCGCGTGGGCTTTCGGCGCCGGGCCGCAAACCGACGCCTACGTCGCCGGCTTCACCATCCCTGATTGGCTGAACTACATTGTTGCCGGGGGAACCGCTTCCATCACTTTTGTTTCGATCTACACCCGCTTTCTGGCGCAGAACAAAGAGGAAGAAGCGCAGAAGACTTTTTCGGTGATTGTCACAGTGATGACGGTCGTGCTGGGAATCGGCACGATCCTGGCGGAGATTTTCACACCACAGATTGAACGCCACTTGTTCAGCGGCTTCAGCCCCGAGCAGATTCAGCTGTGCGTTCACCTCACCCGCATCCTTCTGCCGGCCCAGATTTTCTTCTACGTGGGGGGTGTCGTTTCGGCAGTGCTGCTCTCGCGAAGGTTGTTCCTGTTTCCCGCCTTCGGACCGCTGCTGTACAACGTTGCCATCATTCTGGGAGGCCTTCTGTTCTCCCATCGGCTGGGCATCGCGTCGCTCGCCTATGGCGCCGTGGCAGGTGCGTTCCTCGGGCCGTTCCTGGTCAATGCGATTGGCGCCGCTCGCGTCGGCACTGGATACCGTGTGTCCTTCGACATCCGCAACCCCGCTTTTCGGGAATGGGTGCGGCTTTCCATTCCACTCATGCTGGGAGTGTCCCTGGTAACAGCGGATGACTGGATCCTCCGCTACTTCGCTTCCGGCAGCGTCGGAGACATTACGCGCCTGAACTATGCCAAGCGTCTTTTTGCCGTGCCCATTGCGGTGCTGGGCCAGGCCACCGGCCAGGCTTCACTTCCTTTTTTTGCTCGGCTGTTTGGTGAAAAACGGATGAAGGAATTTGGCGCCACCGTCAATGGCTCGATCTATCGGATTGTCGCTACCTCGCTGCTGGCCACCAGCCTGATGACGGTCGCAGCCCTGCCTCTGATGGACCTGGTCTACCGGCGTGGCCGTTTCCAGTTCTCGGATTCACAAACCACCGCCGTGTATTTCTTCTGGTTCTCGCTTTCACTGGCTTTCTGGGCAGCGCAGGCCCTCTATGCACGCGCATTTTATGCGGCGGGCAACACGCTGACGCCCATGATCGCCAGCAGTTTGATCACCCTGGCGTCGATCCCCATGTACTCGGCGCTCTACCACGCCTTCTCGACGGTGGGACTGGCCATCGCCTCGGACCTGGGAATCGTCGCCAACACTCTCGTGATCGCTATTTTGCTGCACCGGAGCAAGCTGGTGGCTACAGAGGAATTGCCCTGGACAGAGCTAGGAAAGGCCGGCCTTACCGCGCTGGTTGCAGGATTGTTGAGTTACCGAGTAGCCAGCGGCGTGATGGTCCATGGCAGCCGGATGGCTGACTTCCAGGCGCTGGCCATGATCACGTTGACTTGGGCCGGAGCCGTGGCGGCTGGGCTCTGGCTGACGCGATCGCAGCTTCCCGGTGACCTGCGTCGCCGTAAGGGGACCAGCTACCCGCGTGTAGCAGAGCGGCAAGCCGAGGAATTGAGTAAGGGAGTTGAGCCGTAGGAGAGCTGGTCTTAGTCTTCAGGTCTCAGGCACCGAATCTTGCACCCGAGACCTGAGACCTGATCTTACGCTCGTGCGGCGATAGCTTCGGTTGAAGTCGAAGCCTTCGCTTCTTCGCCGTTGGGCTTCTGGCCGGCTTTGCGGATGTCAATGCCGCCTTTGAAGTAGGCGCCGTCTTCAATGGAGATGCGGGCGGCCACCACGTCTCCGGTCAGCGAGCCATCGCTGCGGATGTCCACGCGATCGCTGGCGGTCAGATTGCCGCGCACCTTCCCCAGCACCACAATCTCTCTTGCGTTGATGTTCGCCGATACCACACCGTTGCGACCTACCGTCACCCGGTTGCCCGCCAGGTTGATGGAGCCCTCCACCCGTCCATCGATGTAAAGCGACTCGGAACCGCTGACTTCGCCTTTAATCACCAGTGACTTGCCAATTGTCGCCTGATCGGCGGCGCTGGCCGACACCGGGCGCGGGGCCGTACTGGGCTCGCTGGTCGCGGTGGCCGACGTGATTGGGGTAGGGGTCGCGGTGCGCTCCGGCTGAACCGGGGTTCCGGGGGTCTGAGTCGTGGGCTTCCACATGGCGCTAAAATTCCTTTCCTGAACGATGGAGTAAGAGTTTTTGCCGCACTTCGGTGACCAAACCGCATTTTACTCCCGGACTCGGTTGTAGTCTTGTGGAAATTCTGTGTTTTCCCCAATTTCCAAATGGTTTCCCCAGGGTGCCGGGGAAGAGAAGGGTCCGGGCCTTCATGTAATTCCTCCCTCCGTCCGGCACTTCTTATATCAGGCAACCAGAACCGCGCTCCTCCCGGCGACCTCGTTTTACGGTTCCCATTTCGGCATGGGATACTGGCGCATGCCTGCAACCTTGATCGCCACCCGCCCAGACGCGGGAGAATACGACCCATACTATGACCGGTACATCTCTCTCATCCCCAGCCCGGATGTCCTGTCGACGTTGAGCCGGCAGATCAAAGAAACCCTCGACGTCCTTTCCGCTTTGACCGAGGAGGAGAGCAATTTCCGCTACGCCCCCGACAAGTGGAGTATCAAGGAGTTGGTTGGCCATGTGATCGACACCGAACGAATCATGGCGTACCGCGCGCTGCGCATCGCGCGCAACGACAAGACTCCGATCGAGGGGTTCGAGCAGGATGACTACGTCCGCTACGGTCCCTTTAGCCAATGCCGGCTGAAGGACCTGCTTGAGGAGTTTGGCTATGTGCGCAATGGCACTCTATGCCTGCTCCGCAATCTGAATGCGGAGGCCTGGATGCGCCGTGGCGTTGCCTACAACAACGAGATCAGCGTGCGCGCACTCGCTTACGTCATTGCTGGACACGAACTTCATCACAGGAGTGTTCTCCGTGATAGATATCTCTCGGTCATGAAGCGCTCTTGACAGAGCGCGGGTGCAAACCATGCTGTCCGACTCCGCCATCCTGAAGAAGATTTCCAGCCAGCCCAAGCGCTCGGCGGGGTTCAAGCAACTGGTGCGGGAACTGGGCCTTCACGGAGACGCCCGCCGGGGGCTTTCGGAGCGGCTGCAAAAGCTGGTTGCGAGCGGCCAGCTTCTGCAAGTTGACTCCGACCACTATGCCATTCCGCAGCCCGTCAGCGGCAAGAACGTTCTAGTCGGAAGGTTGAGCATGCACCGCGACGGCTTTGGATTCGTTATTCCGGACCCCTCCTCGCTTGACGACCGGCTGAAGCAACGGCTCTCCGGGGACATTTTCATACCCCCTCCGGCCATCGGTTCGGCAATGCACGGCGACCGCGTACTGGTTGAAATCGGCGCGATACGACCCGATGGCCGTGCTGAAGGGCGCATCCTGCGCACAGTTCATCGCGCCCATTCGACCGTGGTCGGCATTTTTCACTACGGACAACGCCGCAACTACGTCACACCGGTCGACCAGAAGATCACCCAGGAAATCGTCATCCCGCCGGGGATGGAGTATCCCAACTCTGTGTCCTCTGTGCCCTCTGTGGTCAAATCGCAGTCCAAACCACAGAGGACACAGGGGGCACAGAGAAAAAGCGATCCCCATCGCGTTCTGGGCGAAGAAGCCGCGCGCCGGAGCCACTGGGACGACCTCGAAAACGTCGTCGTGGACGTCGAGATAACCGACTGGCCATCGGCCACGCAAAATCCGCGCGGCCGGGTCGTCGAGATCCTGGGCTACGAAGACGACTTCAGCGTAGACGTCGAAATGATCATCCGCAAATTTCACCTGCCGCACCGTTTTCCGGCCGAGGTGCTG
>JAIQFW010000233.1 GCA_020073105.1 Terriglobia bacterium | reverse complement strand
TGTAAAGGATGTCATGAGACTGAACACGGTTTTGCTCGGGTGGGGGTTTGTGGATGGAAGGTCCGACTCTGGCAAAATCAATTTCACTAACACTTCTCCGAATTCGATGCTTGCAGGGTTGCCTCCCACCCTAGCGCAACAAACGCGCTAGGATGGGGCACCCCCGGTTGGAATGGTGCAGGCAAGAAACTAAGACTTAAGGTGGGCCACCCGCCGGGTGGCCCAGGCTCGCGAGCGCGGTTGGCGAGCTAACCTGGGAGAGCAAATCTCCCTCTCCATGAAAATCCCCGCCCAAGCAAAACCGGCTTGAGCGGGGCACCCTCGAGGGTAAGATGAGGACCGAAGGATGGGCCAGCCCCCCACCGATCGATTGATTGGATTCAGGCAAGGAATGGCTCCTCAGGTAGGACTCGAATTAACAGTCAAATGTAGTTTCAACGACATGCAGCGCAGCGGATGACACTCTAGCGCATGGAAAGCAGTGGTAAACGCACAAACGGAGCGCAAATAGAGCGCAGTCTGAGCGCAATCACGGCGTGACCGTGAAACCTCAATTCGCCGCATGACGGACACTTGCTCCCTTTTGCCATTTAGGATACGCCCTTCTGTCAATGGGTGGCTGCCACGCAGTAGATCAGCCCCTACTGGCCCCCTGCTCTTGGCTCATTGGTTCTTTTGCAACTGTACCGCGATTGAAATTGTCCTTCCATCAGGAACGTACTGTTTTTCAAATGTCTGGTAGCCATCCAGTTTGACGGTAATAGTTCGGGGAGCGTCTCGCTTTAGTAGGATGAAAGCGAAGGGCGTGGCTCCAACTTTACGTCCGTCAATGTAAACCTCCGCCCCGCTTGGCGTGCTCACGACCGCGCACCGTGATGCCTGCCCCTGACTAACAAGGCTAGCCCTTTCTGGATCGAGGGGACGGCTCTCGGCCAAAGCAGCAGCGTCGGCGGGCGATGAGCTACCTATCTCGGAGCTACCTTTCATTTCGCTGATTTGAGATGGCACGGCAGTTACTCTTTGACCTACGAGGTAGCCGTCTCCTCGGGAATTCAATACGTGGAGCACATGTCCACCCTCACAGTGGTTGACTTTGTGCTCGTCCGTATTGCAGCTTGACTTATCGACTTCGATTCGCTGGAAGCCATCCACCGTGTCTCCGTTTAGCCGATAGCGGAAAGTCAGCGTCATTGTGTTTCCGTTTCCGAAAAGTTCACGTCTTCTTGCTTCGGACGTGGCTTCATATTCTTCTGCCGACATAAATTCAGTTTGGCCGTATTGCGACTTCCTCATCCTGTTCACTTGCTGACGCCCTAGAAACTCGAAGTACAGCTCGCAGAAAATAATAGGCGTCCCGGCCCCACATTCGATAAAGCCGGGAATCTTGTTAACTGCTTCGCTCTGCACCCCAACCTGTGAGCCGTCTGCTAGCGTGAATACGACGGTGCTGGGAGTCCCGGCAAGGGATTCCAGTTGTGCCCATTCCGAGACAGTGTGGCATTCGGGGGCATTGTTTTCATCCCCACGAGTGCAGTCGTAGTCCCCGCTGTGGTACATTTGCCCTCTGTACAGGAGTGCGGAATTGCCGTTGGTGAAGACTCCCGTTATTGTGAGTGGATAGTTTTCAGCCACTAATGCAGGAACAGCGATCAGAAACGCGATCCAAAAAGCCCAGAGCGTTTTCTTGAAGGTCACGGTGTACTCCCCGGTGCTTAACAGTACATTCTAGCTTCCGAGTGCAAATGTGGCAGTGGTGCGCGGATAGAAATTTGATTTAACGTTGGGGCTTCGGATCGTCTGGAAGATTTCCGTGCTTCCAAAGGTGCGTCAGCAACTTGTAGTAGGTTTCCAGTCCGATGATAGGGTCTGTAAGCTCTACTGGTCGCTGGCTGAGTTCGGACATCCTCTTATACGTTTCCATCCGCCAATCAGATAACTTGGCGGCTTCCTGCATCAGCAATTGCTTTCGATTGGCAGATCGTTCCCGTACCGCCTCGTAGTGGCGCGCCTCCCGTTCCAAAGTGGCTTCCTTAGTACGTGATCTACGTTCCAGAATGTTGTTCAGCACAATTGCAACGCCGGAAACACCGGCGGCAATGACCGCTGACAATGCGGCGAGGACTTGCAACGATGGCGGTTGTGCAGGTTCGGCGGTAATCACTCTCATAAATTGTACTCCCGATTTTTCATGCCACCGAAGTAACCTTGCCCCGCTTTGCCGGACCCTGTGGAATGGGAAGCGGGGCAATTCAGCGCGGGAGGTGCGACGGTGGAACTAAGACCAGAAGTCCTCGAAGCCTTGGCGCGACATCCAGCAGGCAAATACGGCTTGCTCACCACGCCCTTAAAGCTATATCGCGAATTGCATGACCGCGAGAAAGCCCGGCAAGGCTGCCAAGAGCCGTGCGCTTGTGGCGTGTGCCAGATGACGCTGGATTTATTTCAGGAGTTGGGATTGAATTCGCCGGATGCGCCCGAGGTAATTGGCGAGCTGGAGCGAAACCCGGAGAAGCGCGAGGAATTTTTCCGACTGTTGGAAACGATAAAATAGGCGTGGTGGACGAAACCACCCACGACGAGGCTAAGGGCGACATTGCAGAACGCCGGGCGAAGGCTTCCATGTCCGAGCGCGGCAAGCAAGGCGGTAGGGGAAATAAGAAAAACTCGGAGGACGAAAACGTCCCCCAAGTTTCCCAAGACAGAACGCGGGCTAAGGTATCCAAAGAGCAAGGCGTCTCCGAGCACGCGCTCAAAAAGGAAGCCGAGGCCCGGCAGAAAGCCGCGCTCAAACGTGGGACGCAATCCCCGTTGCCGTCAGATGACGGCGACGGGAAACCCAAAGGCCGGGCGGCGGCAATCGCGGCTCAAGGTACACTTAGCTACCTAACTTCGCGTGTCCTCCAAGCGATACAGCCGCTCCAGAAATTGCACTGCGTCCCCATGCGACCGCGTTACCCGGCGACGTTTGCGCGGCGTCCCCTCGTCCCCGATGCCTACCGGGGTGTGCCGTACGCGCCAAGCCTTTGCGCCTTGCCGGAAAGTAGATTCAGCGGGCAGCTTAAGGGCTTTGCATAGGGACAGAGGCATCGGCTCCTCAGAGGATGCAGCCGCGTCATAGTCCTGAATATCTACCTGCCGGTCCTGTAAAACGAAGTCCGCGAAGTTGGACCGCAAGTCCGTAAGGACAACAATGCGGCAATACTTTCCAGCCGGTCTCCCGTTCCGTCTCGTCGTTCTCATTTCGATTAGCCCCTCCAGGCATGAGCACATTCTCCCCCGAGTCCTGCACACCGCGCAAGTATCGAAAGTCTCGTAACTCACTCATAACGTTATGGATACACTTAACGAGGCCCTTTAGACAGGCACGATGAGAAGGACGATATTTCGCGCACTTTACAGTTGACAGAACTGTAGTCAACGTGGCAATATGATAGCCAATAGAGGACGGAAATGGACGCTGTGCAACAACAACGAGTCGCCTCTTTACGGGAGAGCACGAACTACACGCCCGCGCAGCGCGTCAGGCAGAAGCACACACCGCGCCGTTGGCTCAAGAACAACAAGGGCCTGAGTCCCTTCCGAGCAGTGCTAGAGGCGTGCATTCTCGCAGATGAAGTCCTCGAAGACATGATTGCCCTCGGCATGGACCCACGGACCGAAAAATTGTTCTGTGCCATCGGCGTGCAACACTCCGGCAATACGTTCCGAACTATCTTGCTGGACCCCACGCCGGGGGGAATCTCCGCCGTGACCAAAGAAATTGACTTGCTTACCGAGCCGAAGGTGCTTGGTTGCCTGTTTCGCATTTACGACTTCAAGGCGGGAGTCTCCCGGAATTGGGCGCGTCCCTTTGTGCCGGGAGAGAGCGTGCGAAAGATTCTGCTAAGGGCATTGCAAGAGCAAGACAAAAAGGAGTCAAAAACTATGGGCTGGTTTGAGACCGCGAACGAAGCCGCACCATCGGCGCTCTACATGGCGATTGCATGGGCGCATGAAGATGGACATATCGTCAACGTGCCCTTCACGGACTTGGCTCGTGCTTCATTTGCCGAAGCCGAGCTTATCGGAGAGAAATTTTTCCCTGCCCTTGTGCTGATGCTGATTCCCGGCAACGTGGACGGCTTGGAGATTCGGTCAATCATCATCCCGGCGTTAGGCACGCGGGAACGCATCACAGCGGCGGCTGCGGTCCCTGCCGCTATTCAGGCTTTCAGGCAGCAAGCCATTGATGCGGGGATCGAGAGCATGCGAGGCCAAGCATGAGCGCACCATCTACAGCAATTTCGGAAAATGTTTTCCAGAAACCTAAGCGTGGCCGACCTACAGTGTGGGAAATCAGTTCCGATGGGGATCGTCTGGATATGGAATTTGCCCGAGAAATGAAACAGATCATTACGCGCGTGATAATCAGCAGTTCTGCGAGCGATCCAAGCAAAATCTTAAGTATGAAACGTGGGCAGTTCTCAGCTTGCTTTCCGGGCAAACGGAGTGCAGACAGAGCGCAAGGAAGGTTAACTTGCTGAAAGAATGGCTCCTCAGGTAGGACTCGAACCTACAACCCTCCGGTTAACAGCCGGATGCTCTGCCATTGAGCTACTGAGGAGTGTGGCTACACGCCCCAGGCGGGGCGTGCACAAATTGTCGATCTCCATCATATCATCGGGCGTGGCGGCTGAAAACTTCACCCCTCCGGCGCGATAACCCAGGGGCTGCAGACCCTGGAACCGGCGAGCGAGCCCCCGCTACACATTCTTGGTACGTGAACGAGGCTCTCCGCTCATACTGCACACTCGCGACGGCTTCGCGTATACTTCTTCGCTGAAAGAGGGGGCAACCCCCAACGAGCGACGATATTTAGGTAGGTGACGGCGAAAAGCGAGGAAAAGCGACCATGAACTGGAAAAGCAAGCTGGTGCTCGGGATCTTAACAGCGTTAGCGATGTTCCTGCTGACCTATGCGCTTCCCCGGGGAGGTGCGTTGCGAGACGCGCAGCTGGTGCAGTTCCCGGTAACGGTTGGCATCTGGGCGATCTTCGTTTTGCTGTTCGTGAAGCTGAAATAAGCGGGCACTTCAACAAGTCCTAAATCGCGGAGCTCGCGGAGAACGGCCGCCGAGCACGCGGAGATGGCAAATCGGTTCCAGGACCCTCGAGTTGCTGAAACCGCGACCCTTCCACGAGTGGTCGTGGTTTGACCTGCTCTCCCTAACATGTTATAAAAACTGGTCTTGCTGCCAAGTCAGCCCCAGGAGTCGCATCCTCTGCTCGCGGGTTCGCTTGTCACAGACACTTGTGCACGTGCATGTTAGGAATGCACGGTGAATATCCGACGCGGCCAAGCTCAGCATTCCTGTTCAAGTCTTGCGGTGGAAGCGTGTTGGGAACTCCGGCCCTTCGCCTCGGCGTTTTGCGGAACGCTGGGATGGCGGAATGCCAGTTGAGGTACCTGAACTCGTAGTCATCCTTAATCATTCATTCGTGGAGGAATTTCCTATGCGCACCTGGTTCGTTCAAGCTGCGTCGCGAGGATGCCATCTCGCCAAGACCGTGTTCATCGCTTTCGGCCTTTTGACCCTTGGCGCGTCCGCTGCCTGGGCCCAGCCTTCCGGAGAGGCCGGCGGCGAGGCCAACCTGAAGCTGCCCGACCTTTCTTCGGTCAGCTTTCTCAAGTATGGGATCGATGGGCACAAGGGGCCTGCCCGTGCATCGCGCCATGCGGGAGATTTCCGAGCTGATCTACGAGACCTGCAAGACCTACCTGGTCACCCAGGGCAAGTTTTTGCTGCTGTTGTGGATTTTTATCGCCGTCATCATCCTGCTCTACTTCGGCGTGCTGCTGAAGTTTGAGGCCGTGAGGGTGGCCATCATCCTTCTGTTCAGCATTGTCGGGATTGCGGGCAGCTATGGCGTGGCCTGGTTCGGCATTCGGGTAAATACTTTTGCCAACTCCCGGACCGCGTTCGCCGGCCTGGCCGGCAAACCATATCCGATTTACAACATCCCGCTGCAGGCGGGCATGAGCATCGGCATGATGCTGATCAGCGTGGAACTGCTGATCATGCTCTTCATCCTCCTGTTTGTTCCTGGAGACTACGCAGGACCGTGCTTTATCGGCTTCGCCATCGGCGAATCGCTTGGCGCGGCAGCCTTGCGTATTGCCGGCGGCATCTTTACCAAGATTGCCGATATCGGTTCCGACCTGATGAAAATCGTCTTCAAGATCAAGGAAGACGACGCGCGCAACCCCGGCGTGATTGCCGACTGCACCGGTGACAACGCGGGCGACTCAGTGGGGCCGTCGGCTGACGGGTTCGAAACCTATGGTGTCACCGGCGTGGCTTTGATCACCTTCATCCTGTTGGCGGTGAAGGAGCCGACGGTGCAGGTGCAGTTGCTGGTTTGGATCTTCGTCATGCGTATCGCTATGTTGATCTCCAGCGCTGCGGCTTATTTCATTAACGGCGCCATCGCCAAGGCCAAGTATGGTCACGTCGATGAGATGAACTTCGAGGCGCCTTTGACCTCGCTGGTCTGGATTACTTCAGTGGTTTCAATCGCGCTTACATACTTCATCTCTCACCTCATGGTCCCGGACCTCGCTGGCGATACCACGCTGTGGTGGAAGCTGGCATCGATCATCTCCTGCGGTACGCTCGCTGGAGCGGTCATCCCCGAACTGGTCAAAGTGTTTACCTCGACCGAGTCGCGGCACGTGAGAGAAGTTGTAATTTCCTCGCAGGAAGGTGGGGCCTCGCTCGGTATCCTGTCGGGCTTTGTGGCCGGCAACTTCTCCGCTTACTGGCTGGGACTGGCGATGGTGACGCTGATGTCCATCTCTTATTACTTCAGCCTGGAAGGTCTGGGGGCCCTGATGGCTGCTCCGGCTGTCTTCGCCTTCGGTCTAGTGGCCTTCGGTTTCCTGGGGATGGGCCCGGTGACCATCGCGGTCGATTCCTACGGACCGGTCACCGACAACGCGCAGTCGGTGTATGAGCTTTCGCTGATCGAGCAGGTCCCGAATGTGAAGGGAGAAATCAAGAAAGACTTCAACATGGACGTAAATTTCGAACGCGCCAAGGACCTATTGGAAGCCAACGACGGCGCGGGCAACACCTTCAAAGCCACTGCCAAGCCGGTGCTGATCGGCACCGCCGTTGTGGGTGCGACCACGATGATTTTCTCCATCATCATGGCGCTCACCAACGGGCTGACCGCGAACGTGCAAAAGCTCTCCTTGCTGCACGCGCCGTTTTTCCTGGGCTTGATCACGGGTGGAGCGATGATTTACTGGTTCACCGGTGCATCTACGCAAGCCGTCTCGACCGGCGCCTACCGGGCGGTGGAGTTCATCAAGGCCAACATCAAGCTGGAAGGAGTAGAGAAAGCCTCAGTCTCCGACAGCAAGAAAGTGGTGGAGATCTGCACGCGATACGCGCAGAAGGGAATGTTGAACATCTTTCTGGCGGTGTTCTTCGGCACCTTGACCTTTGCGTTTGTCGAGCCGTTCTTCTTCATCGGATACCTGATCTCAATCGCTATCTTCGGGTTGTATCAGGCAATCTTCATGGCCAATGCCGGCGCCGCCTGGGACAACGCCAAGAAGATCGTGGAAGTCGAACTCAAACAGAAAGGTACCGAACTGCACGCCGCGACGGTGGTAGGCGACACCGTGGGCGACCCCTTCAAAGACACCTCCTCGGTTGCGATGAACCCGGTCATCAAGTTCACCACGCTCTTCGGCTTGCTGGCGGTGGAGTTGGCAGTGAAGCTGACCGTGGAGGCGGGGAGCACGTTCAGTCACCTGCTGGCTGCGGCCTTCTTCGCGGTGTCGGTTTTCTTCGTGTATCGCTCGTTCTACGGCATGCGGATTGGGAAGGAACTTGTGGGAGCAGCTCACAAATAGACCCCCTCAGCGGCTTTTTCGAGACGCCATCCGGCTCGCCGGATGGCGTTTTGCCTTAGGCTGAAAGCGAGATCGTAATGTTTATCGGACACTTTGGCGTCGCACTCGCTGCCAAGAAAGCCGCGCCCCGAACTTCTCTGGGGACGCTGGTGTTCGCCGCTCAATTCCTCGATCTGCTGTGGCCGATTCTCCTGCTCCTCGGCATTGAACATGTGGAGATCGCTCCTGGCATCACCCGGCTTTCTCCATTCAACTTTACCGACTATCCCTACTCTCATAGCTTGTTGATGGTGGCGGTGTGGGCGGCCCTGGCCGGAGGGATTTACTACGTGGTCTGCCGCGACAAGACCGCGGCGTGGATCGTCGCAGCCTGCGTACTGAGTCACTGGGTGTTGGACTTGGTCGTTCATCGTCCCGACTTACCCCTCGCTCCGGGCGGCAGCGTGCGCGTGGGCTTTGGGCTGTGGAACTCGTTGCCGGCGGCGATCACAGCGGAGGTGCTCTTCTTCTTCGGCGGCGTGTGGATCTATCTGCGCGCTACCCGGGCCCGGGACAACGCCGGCCGCTATGGTTTGTGGTCGCTGCTGGCGTTGTTGTTCTTTGGCTGGGTTTCTACGCTGTTCGCCGGCGCGCCGCCGAACGTCACTTCCCTCGCCTGGGGCGGAATGACCATGTGGATCACCGTCCCCTGGGCGGGCTGGGCTGACCGGCACCGGGAGGCAAGTTAGCGCACGCTTTCAACCCAGGCGCACACTGCCTCGCGCTCTTCCTGGGTGAGCTTGGCGTTGCGATGGATCAGCAGGTACTTGCCGTCCGGCATGTCACCGTTGGCCAGCTCTTCGCAGATGTCCTCCAACGTATGTTCTCTTTTCTTCGGCGAATACCTGCCCCATTCAGAAAAATTCAGCTGGCTCCTCCCCCGGTTGACATCCCGCACCACGATCCAGGAGAAGGGAGCAACGTAGCTATACCACGGCCAAGCGGTTTGGTTGGAGTGGCAATTCTTGCAGGAGTCTTCGAAAATGGATCGCACATTGGCGGGTACGACCTGGGTAGCATAAAGGACATTCGAAGCCTGAATCGGCGGATTCTCCCTGGCGACCGGGATGAACTGCACACCGGCAACCAGCACCGCAACCGCAAGACCCTCCCGCTTCACAGTCACTCTAGCCACAGTCTGACTCGCTATTCATGCAACGATTTCAGGTAACTGACCAACTGCCAGAGTTGCGGATCAGGAAGCTTCGCCCAGGGCGGCATTCCTTTCTTCATGTTTCCGTTGTACAGCAGCCAGTGGAGGTCGCCGGCGCTGGCCTCCTGTTGTACACGTTGACTTTTCAACGGCGGACGCTTTTTCTTGCCCTCGGCATTTTCCCCATGGCAACGCGCGCAATGCTCCTCGAAGATATTGCGCCCCGCCGCGATGGCATCCGCCTGGCCCTGGTACGGATTCGTCCTCTGGTGATCAGCCGCTGGAACTCTCCCCAACCAGGCACCATCGGCGGAGGCCAACCCCAACAACGTCAGGCAGAGGACCGCCAGCGGCGCGAGTGTCAGAAACCGCGCCCTGCGTGTCATTGGTCACCCCGATGAAAGCGGCCAAAGAATTGCTCGATCTCGTAGGAAATTCCGATACGGTACAAACGGGGAATGCTGTAGTCGTTCAAACCAAACTGCGTGGAAAACGACAGCGTGGTTCCGTGCGGCGAGCTCCAGTTGATGGTGGGTCCGAAATACTGGGAGGTCTGGTTGGTCCCAAAGCTGTAGCGGTCTCCCAGCCCTCCGTACATCTCGATTCCAGCCTGAAATCTGTCCGCGCAGAACGCACACTTGTGGGCGCTGGCGGCCAGTTTGAGCGGACGGCTTGCGGCCCAGGCGTAACCAAACTCCCAGGGCTCATTGGCCAGGTTCTTTACCGCGATAATGTTCTCGCTGATGTTCCAGCCCCGGAAGTTGCTCCCCAGGATCAGCTTGAATTCCATTTCCCGCTCGTGTTCGGCCCTGGCCACGGAGTTGGGATCGGCAAAGTCGGCATTGCCGTCGTGGCCGACCACTTCGCGCAGCACCTTGTCGGCCGCCGTGTTTTCGAACTCCACGTAGAGCACCGGGTTGATCCAGTGCTCTCCCATGAGCGGGCGAAAACGGTTTTCCCAGCGGAAACCGGTGAAAATGGTGCTGTCGTTGGCGGTGGATTGGCCGTCCAGATAAAACTCCGAGGTCCACCAGGTCTTGACGCCATAGCCCAACTCGACGGTGGACCCAAGGAAACGGTTGGCCCCAGTTGGTTTGCCCACCACATTGAACATTTCGATCTCCAAGTTCCCCGGCTCCTCCATTTCGTGAGAATAGGTCACAAAATAGGGGCGCTCCTGGGCGGCTGCCCAACCGCTGACCAAGACGGCGCTTAACAAAATAGTAAGGCGGAAGGTCATAAGTTTTTATTGCAACCGTGTTGCAAGTAGTGAATTCGCTTATGATCGTAGATTGCGACGCTGGCGCAGTCAAGAGGCGTGACCGCGGTGCTGCATTTTTTGTTTCAGGATTGCTGCAACCAGATGCAATAGTAGGTGCGCGCTTTCAAGCTCCCGCGGAGCGGCACTGAGCACAGTACCCGCCGACTTCCAACCGGCTGACCACGATGTGGAAGTGGCAGTCGCGCTGGATCTGTCCCTTGAGCCGGTCGAAAAGATCGCTCTCGAATTCCATGATCTTTCCGCAGCGCAGACAGGCCATGTGGATGTGATCGCGTTGCGGCCGACGCTCGTAAAAGTGCTTCTCGCCTTGCATGTGCATGAGGTCGAGTTCGTCCACCAGCCCGTGGCGTTTCAGCAGGCTGAGCGTGCGGTAGACGGTGACCCGGTCGATTTGCGGGTCGAGTTTGCGTGCGCGGCGCGGGAGCTGGCTGGCATCCAGGTGCTGCTTGGCCGTGTCCACCACGCTTAAGATGGTGCGGCGCTGGC
>JAIQFW010000232.1 GCA_020073105.1 Terriglobia bacterium | reverse complement strand
CAGCGTGATCTCCTTGTCGGGCACGCAGAACCAAACCAGGTCGGCGTCGAGACGCGCCGTTGCACCCGTGGATGAGCGCGCGCGGACGGACTTGGCCAACCCAGATGCCCTCCTCAGTGAAGCTGACGTATTGCGCGCGACGATCTCGGAGATCGTGTAACCGGCGCGCGAGAGTTTTCGGGCCAAGGCGCTTCCCAGTCTCCCCGGGCCAACAATCGCGATAGTCGGCTTGCCTGCCATGGTGGGCAGCATAGCAGGGCGCTTCCGCCTCGGCAAAGCAGTGGAGAGCAATCCGCATCGCCGTCTCGTAATATGGTTGATATGCCCAAGAGAGCGCCGAAAAAAGCCCGTGTTCTCTCCTCTCGCGTCGTTTACCGCGGCCCCGCCTTCTGGGTCACAACCGATCAGGTCTTGGAACCAACCGGGGTGCGCGGCCGGCGTGACATCGTGCGCCACACCGGATCAGTGGTGATCCTGGCTATTGATGAGACCCATTCTGAGCCGCATGTTTTGCTGGTGCGGCAATACCGCCATGCCGCTCATCAGTACCTGTGGGAACTCTGCGCAGGCCGCATCGATCAGGGGGAGAACGAACTGGCAGCGGCCAAGCGCGAACTCAGAGAAGAAACCGGATACACCGCCACGCGCTGGAAACGTATCCTGAGGTACTACGCCAGCCCTGGGTTCGTGGCGGAAACCATGGCGGTGTACCTGGCACGCGGACTGCGGCCCGGCCCGGCGCAGCCTGAGGAAGATGAGGTCATCGAAGCGACATTCTTCCCTCTCAGCAAGATCGAACGTCAGGTAATGGCGGGCCGCGTCCTCGACGGCAAGACGATTTGTGGCGTGCTGTGGTTCGCTCAGCACTTTAAGACATCGAGGAAGGCCTAAGGGCCCTTTTTGCTGGTCTCCCTTGACAGGCCACCTTAAACAGCACGAGAATTGCATCAAAATCGGAAGGCACGTTCTTGGGAGTCAAAGGGACCGTGCCTGAGGGGGCGTACGTGGAACGTTTGAAAGGTACGGTGAAGTGGTTTAACAATGCCAAAGGCTACGGGTTTATCGGACGGGACGATGGAGCGGATGTTTTCGTCCACTATAGCGCCATCACCTCGGAAGGATACAAGAGCTTGCAGGAGGGGGATGTGGTCGAGTTCGAAATCACCCAAGGCCCTAAGGGTCCACAGGCAGCCAATGTTACGAAGCCTGCTTCAAGCTGAACATTAAGTGCTAAGAACTCGTCTCCGTAACTCTGCGCCACGCGAACTATTTCCCTCCCAGCGCCTGTCGTGGAACCCCGGTCCCTACCAAGCAGGAGGAATTCTTGTCTCCGCGGATCGAAAGTTCCTGCCCTTTCTCTTCGCCGCAATGTTGTTTAATCTGAGTACCACATGGACAACAAGGCGATAGCCGGCATTCTCTACGAGACCGCTGCTCTGCTGGAGATCGACGGCCAGGACTCTTTTCGCATCCGCTCCTACCGCAATGCTGCCGACTCCATCGAAGCCCTGCCGCAACAGATTTCGGACCTGATCAACGAACCGAAAAAAGTGCTGGAAATCCAAGGCATCGGCAAGGGAATGCTGGCGAACCTGCAGGAGATATTCAAAGAAGGCCGGCTTTCTGTGCACTCCGACCTGCTGAAAAAGTACCGGCCTTCCATGCTCGAGCTGCTGAAGATCCAAGGACTGGGCCCGAAGACCATTGCCCTGATCTGGAGCGCCTACCAAGTTTCAGATGTGGAGGGCGTGGAGAGACTGGCGCGCGAGGGCAAGATTCGCGTCCTTCCGCGCATGGGCGAAAAACAGGAGCAGAAACTGCTGAAGGGCGAAAAACAGGAGCAGAAACTGCTGAAGGCGATTGAGGACTATCGCCGGATCGCTGGACGCTTCCTGCTCGATACCGCCGAAACGCAAGCCGAGAAGATCATCGAACATTTGCGTGGATATCCCGGCGTGGAGAAGGTGACTCCAGCGGGCTCGCTGCGCCGCGGACGCGAGACTGTCGGCGATCTCGACATCCTGGTAACGGGCAAAGCATGTTGCGATGACAAGGCGCGGGAAAAACTGATCGATCACATCATCACGCTGCCGGGGCTGATGGAGATCATTGCTCGCGGCGAGAACAAAGTGAGCTTCCGGCTGCGCGGTGGGATGCAGGTGGATGTGCGGTTCCTTGCCCCCGAGTCTTTCGGCGCGGCCATGCAGTATTTCACCGGCAGCAAGGCCCACAACGTGGCCCTGCGCCAACGCGCCCTGAAGATGGGCTATACCCTGAGCGAGTACAGTCTCGCCCGGGTGGAAAACGAAAAAGCCGTGGCCGGCAAAACCGAAAAAGAAATCTATGCCAAGCTCAAACTCGACTACATTCCGCCCGAGCTGCGCGAGAATCTGGGCGAGATTGATGCCGCGGAAGAGCACGCTTTGCCTGCGTTGATCTCCCAGTCCGATTTACAGGGTGATGTGCACATGCACACTGTCGAGACGGACGGCCGGAACTCGATTGAAGAGATGGCCGAGGCCGCCCGCGACCACGGCTACAAATACATGGCGATCACCGACCATTCCAAGAACCTGGCGTTCGCCAATGGCCTGGATGACAAGCGCGCGGTGGAGCACATCAAACGTATCCGGGCGGCGAACGACAAGCTCGACAAGATCAAGATCTTTGCCGGGGTGGAAGTCGATATTCTCGCGGACGGGACGCTGGATCTGTCAGATTCCGTGCTGGAGCAGATGGATGTGGTCATCGCCAGCGTGCATTCTCACTTCAACCAGAGTCCGGCAGAGATGACCGACCGTCTGCTTAAAGCAGTCGAGAATCCGAACACATCAATCATTGGCCATCCCACGGGACGATTGCTGCTGCGGCGGGACGCCTACCAATTTGACATGGATGCGGTCTTGAAAGCTGCTGCCAAACATCGAGTCGCGATGGAACTCAACGCGTATCCCGACCGGTTGGATTTAAACGACCGCCACCTTCGGCTGGCCAAGCAGTATGGGGTAAAGATTGTCATCAACACTGACTCGCACCATACTTCGCACTTGGAGAAGATCCGGTTTGGCGTTCTGCAGGCCCGGCGAGCGTGGCTGACGAAGGAAGACGTGCTGAACACATTGCCTACGCAGAAGTTCGCCAAGGCGATGAAGCATGGGTGGTAGAAATCGGCACTCAGCATTCAGCCATCGGCAGGGGGAGAAAGGGATAGAATCAGAGACGCACGCGATGCCGGAAAATACTCCTACTCCGCCGACACCGACCCCGGTCTCACCCACCGCCGAGCCGCCGCGAGCTCAGACCGATTTTCGCATCGGCGAAGAGTTCGGCACCGCGAAGAAGAACCTCCCACCGGTAAAGATCCTCATCATCGGCGTAGTGGCTATTCTGATCGCGTGGGCGATCGCCGCCTTCCTGCAAAGACCACGCACCAGTGCTTCCGGATCCATTGACGAGGTAGTTTCCGTAGAAATTCCAGGGCAGAATGCGGTGATGGTTGCCATCAATGTCTCATTCCAGAATGGTGGGACGAAGCCCTTCTGGATTCACACCATCAAGTCCGAGTTGCAGACCGCGAGTGGAAGCTTCACTGATGACGCCGCCTCTCCTGTTGATTTCGGCCGCTACTACCAGGCCTTTCCCGCGCTGAGGCAGTACGCGGCCGCTCCGTTACAGGTGGAAGCCAAGATCGAGCCGGGCGCGCAGATCAAGGGAACTATCGTTGTCAGCTTTCCGGTCACGCCCGAGGCTTTTGCCAATCGCAAGGCGCTAGCGGTAAAGATCCAGCCCTACGATCAGCCAGTGCCGCTGGTGCTCACGAAGTAAGTTGCCCATCCGGCAAGAATTTAAGAGTTGGAAGTACCTCAGGCGCTAAAGCGCGTAACGGGGGGATCGCCTTTCTGCAGCGCTGAAGCGCTGCTCCACCTCAAACCGCATTCTTCGCAGTGCTTGAAGGCCTGTCCTTTCTTCGATCGGGCGGGCCCAATACTTATTGGTGTTTCTGCAGGAACTTTCTGCGGACGAGGTGAGTACTGGCATCCGGTTTGATCTCGTCGTATTTCAGGCAACTGATCGAGCCATCCACTTCAAGCACCGCTAGCGCCACATCTTTCGTACTGCCGATTCCATGCTCACGTAACGCACGCTGCAATTCGTCCAGGCTGACGTGCTCCTTGGCCATAGAATCTCACCGGCACGACGATCAGCCAGCGTCCGACGGCGTGGGTGGCCCCGGTGGGGACGACAGACGTCGAGCGCGTTGCGGCACCGAGCTTTGATGGCCGGCTCTACGCGTTCTCCTTCGACCCCAGTAACGATTGGGCATTCTGGACGGCATTGCTGATGAGCAGCAGCAGGGTGAGGTCGAAGGGTGTCATCTGGCCGACCTCCCGCTTGCCGCTTAACCGGACACCGACGAGGACGACGATATAGATCACCGCCGTCCGCAGGGCGATCTCGATCAAGACATGCGCGCCGGAGAACATTCGGCTATTGACCTGGCGTTATCGGCGTCGGTGCGTTTTTCGGCGTGCTCAGGTAGCCGGTGGCTTGCTTTTTGTCCACCGACCACACCACCAGTTCATACAGCATGTGGTCGCGACCGGTGTAGAACTGAATGGGCTCGGCGACGTTGCGGTCCTTCTTCTCGATGGTCTTGTCATCCGCCGTGACATTCAGCGTGAACTTCCCCTTTTTCGGGTCGGTCTTCTTGAGTTGCAGACTTACCGTGGAAATGGCCTGCGGGGCCGCGCCTTTCACCAAAGTGAACTCGTAGTAGTTGCGGTCGCCCCTATGCTTGAGGGCCTCCAGGTCATCCCGGGTGTGGGCGATCAAGCCGCTCTGCACGCCGAGGTCGCCAATGGTGCTCTGCAGCTTGGCAATCGTGGCCGCCAGCTCAGTCTTGGTGGAGGCGACGTCCGTCTTAACTCCGCCGACATCGGTCTTTACATTGGCGATGTCCCCGCTTACCGCGCTGATCTGTTTCTTCTGCTCTTCGGAAAGGCGCTGTTCAGCCGCGTGTTGCTGCCGTTGCAATTCAGCGGAACGGTCGGCAAGTTCCTTCTTCGTCATGCCCAGTTGCCTGGCCAAAGTCTCGGAGTCGGCCTCGGCGGACTGCATGCGCTTGGTCAGTTCGGCGATCTGGGCGTTGCCGGCTGCCTGGCCCTTGCCCATTTCGTCGAGTCGGGTGCGCAACGTGAAAAGAAAATAGGCTGAGCCTGCGACGTAGATCACCGCGAGCAAAAGCAGGATCCATTTGCCGGCGGTACTCTCTGACCCGGTGTGGACTTCTGGTTGGCCCTCATCTGCCATAAGTATCTCCCTAATTGTGATGGAATTCGTCGCTCCCATTGTTGTGCAGCGGGGCGAAGGTGTCAATGATTTGGTTTCTTCCCGAGCGGGACTAGGGTACTCTCATGAGTATGGAGAAGCAGAAAGACATCGCTGGAATGCGCAAGGAGCAAGGCGTCTGGGTTTTCGACTCGGGCACGCCGCTGCGTGCGTTGACCGTAGAGCGAATCCTGCGCATTGGACGATTGGAGAGGGAGCGGCGCATCATGGGCGGGCGTATGCGCGATGTTCTGAAAGGCGGAATCCCACCGCGAGAGAGCTAGAGTTCCACTTTCCTCAGCCTCAACGAGTTCGTGATCACCGAAACCGAGCTGAAACTCATGGCAGCCGCAGCCAGGATCGGGCTCAGCAGCACTCCAAAGAACGGATACAGCACGCCCGCGGCGACCGGTACCCCAATGGAGTTGTAGATAAAGGCGAAGAACAGGTTCTGGCGAATGTTGCGCATGGTTGCCTGGCTGAGCCTGTGGGCCCGCACTATGCCCACCAAGTCGCCTTTGACCAGAGTCACCCCGCCGCTTTCCATCGCCACGTCCGTGCCCGTGCCCATGGCGATTCCGACGTCGGCCTGCGCCAAAGCGGGAGCGTCGTTGATGCCATCGCCCGCCATGGCCACCGTGCGCCCTTGCTTCTGGAGCCGTTCTACGACTTTCGCCTTCCGCTCTGGCAAAATCTCCGCCTCGTACTCCTCGATCCCAAGCGTGCGGGCAACGGCTTCGGCGGTGGCGCGGTTGTCCCCGGTTAGCATGACGATGCGCAAGCCGGCCGCCTTGAGACTGCGCAGCGCTGCGGGAGTGGACTGCTTGACCGGGTCAGCAATTCCGAACGTTCCCGCCGGTTGACCATCGACCGCAGTGAAGATCACGGTCTGACCCTGGCGGCGCAGTTGCTCCGCCTGGGGCGCCAGAGTTTCGGTTGCAATGGCGAGCTCTTTCAGGAACTTCTCGTTTCCCGCGGCCACGGTCTTGCCGTCCACCTTGCCGATCACGCCGAAGCCCGTCTTCGACTGAAACTCCGAGGCGTTGTCGACAGTGATGTTGTTGGCCTTGGCGGCGGCGACGATGGCTGACGCCAGCGGGTGCTCGCTTCCTTGCTCCAGGCTGGCGACCAGATGTACAAGCTCCGATTCGTCGAAACCGGGGCGTGCCACAACTGCTTCCACGCTCGGTTTCCCTTCGGTTAGCGTACCCGTCTTGTCCACCACCAGGGTGTCTATTTTCTCAAGAATCTCCAGGGCCTCAGCGTTGCGGATGAGAACGCCTGCGTGAGCACCACGCCCGGTGCCGACCATGATCGCCATGGGCGTGGCCAGTCCCAGAGCGCACGGGCACGCAATAATAAGCACGGCCACGGCATTCACCAGTGCATGGGCGAGACGCGGCTGCGGTCCGAGGAAGCTCCACGCGATAAATGTGACTACCGCCACAGCGATTACAGCGGGCACAAACCACGCGGCCACACGGTCCGCCAGCCGCTGGATGGGTGCGCGGCTGCGCTGGGCTTGACTCACCATGCGCACAATTTGGGCCAGCAGTGTCTCGCTGCCGACGCGCTCGGCCCTCATCACAAATGAGCCGGTGCTGTTCACCGTGGCGCCAATGACGCACCCGCCGGCTGATTTTTCCACCGGGATCGACTCTCCCGTGATCGTGGACTCGTCGACCGAACTGGTTCCCTCAAGCACTACACCATCCACCGGAATTTTCTCGCCCGGACGCACCCGCAGGCGGTCGCCGGGTTTCACCTGATCGAGCGGGATGTCTTCTTCGCTGCCATTCCGCAGAATGCGTGCCGTCTTTGGGGCCAAGTCAAGCAACGCGCGAATAGCGGCGCCAGTGCGGCTGCGCGCTCGCAACTCGAGCACCTGCCCCAGGAGGACCAGGGTGACGATGGCAGCCGCCGCCTCAAAGTACACCGGCGGCCTGCCGGTCATGTCGAGAAAGGCCGGGGGAAAGATTCCCGGCAGCACTACTGCGATCAAGCTGTACAGGTAGGCGACACCAGTGCCCATCGCAATCAAGGTGAACATGTTGGTGGAGCGATTGACGATCGAGGCCCAGCCCCGCTGAAAGAAGGGCCATCCGCCCCAGAGCACGACCGGACTGGCGAGCAGCAGCTCAATCCATGACAGCCAGCCGCCCGGTAAGGCGTGTTGGACGAGCATGCCTGGTAGCATGTTCGCCATCGCCGCCCCTAGCAGAGGCGCGGTCAGCGCCAGGCTGATCCAGAAACGCCGTGTCATGTCGCGCAGTTCTGGATTCTCTTCTTCCTGCCCGCTGACGGTACGGGGTTCCAGAGCCATGCCGCAAATCGGGCACGATCCCGGCCCGGGACGGACGATTTCCGGATGCATGGGGCAGGTGTACTCGATCCGGGTGGCGGCTGCGGGCATCTCGGGCTCGAGGGCCATGCCACAAGTGGGACACGGGCCGGGCCTGTTTTGCCGGACTTCAGGACACATGGGGCAGACGTAGTCTCCCTGCGCCGACTTGGACGGGGCCGGAACTGGAGCGACTGTGGCTACCACATGGGCGGGAGGCGCAGGCTGAGAAAGCGGCTTGGCCGCCGGCGAGCCTAGAGTCACAAGGTTCGGAGCGGCCACTGGCTGGGGTTTCAAGTACTTTTCCGGGTCGGCATGGAATTTGTCCGCGCAATGGCCGCAGCAGAAGTAGTAGGTCTTCCCGGAGTGCTCCCGGCGATGCTTCGCTGTCGCAGGATCCACACTCATGCCGCACACTGGGTCCTTCACGGCCACTTCAGAGCCACTCGCCATCTAGTTCCCCTCATTTCGTATTGTAAGATTGTTCTGGATCTGTTCGCGATTCACAGTCTACAGGGTTGGAAGCCCGAATCTGATTCTGAGGTCAGGACTTATGACACAAATGGAAGTTGCCTACCGTTATGCCAAATCGCCCGGAGAGATGGCGATGCGTGCCCTCGACAGCATGCGCGAAGTCTATGGCATCCGCCGGATCAGGTTTGATCCCAAGGAGAGAATTGTTCGGGTGGAATTCGACGCCTCGCGGCTGAAAGAACCGGTGGTGGCGGGGCTGTTACGTGGGGCGGGAATCGACGTGGGCGAGAAGCTCGTCCTGGCCTGAGGTTCCGGGGGAGGGCTCCCTTCGGCCTTTTAAACCTTAGACAATGCAAGGGGCGTTCAAGAAAACCTCTGGCCGAAGTTTATTCTCAAGAACGCCCCGTTGCGCGCCACTTCGTCTGGGCTTTGCTGTAGCATCCTGCATGCCAATTCCAAATCCATGAAAATGCACACCCGGTAAGGTTCCCGGGCCGGGTAGGAATTGCCAGAGGGCTGGCAAGATTTACTTGTGTCGGGTGAAAAGCACGAATTCTGCCGAAATGGTTGTTGAAAACCAAGAGGTAGCCTGAAGGCTATTGGAGGAGAATGGTCTAGAACGACAGGGGTCGCTCAACAAGGTGGAGAGTTCACCAACGACTGCGTGGATGGAAAAGAAAAAGCCGCTCGAAGAATCCGAGCGGCGTAGCATTTCGGGGCCTGCCTCTTGTATAAGGCTCGACTGTCGGTAACGGTCTATTGTTGTCCGATTGTCACTACACGCCCCGATGGAAACCTGCAAGCATAGGGAACCACTTCGCCGCTCAAAACCGCAGCAAAGGTCGCTTGTGTTGGGTGAGATGGCGCTAGGGCCCAGAACCACAGTTTCTGTGTCATGCCGGGCTCAAGTCTTGCGATAAACCGTTTGTTGGGACTTGAACTAGGGACAATTGGTATGGGAAGCAGCGTGACTCCGCCATCCACTCGGAGTTCAACAACAACATCCCTCACCGGCAAGCACATGCTCCTAACCTGCACGCCAATCATGGCTTTCTCGTTTGTGTCCCAAATCTGCCCCGCCTGTTGTGCTGGTATTGGCACTGGCGGGTCGATGCTGACCTGTACAAACGTGTCTAACTCCAATTTCGCTGACGCGTGGAGAGACCCGGCATCGAGAGTTTGCACCGTGCCAACAGGTGACCGTGCAGCCAAGTCCCCAGCAAATTGGATGCTGCGTTCAAGAACGGGCAATTTTTGTTTTGTCTCTAGTGCTTCGCTCTCGAGCTGAGCACAATTCATCCCCTGTTCTTCAACGAACTTCTTGAACTTCACAATCTCCGCGTTTTTTGGCTGTGAAATCGCCGCTACGCTACTCATGATCCCACCTCCTAGATGAGTTTCTTGTGAGTTGATGTTACGTGCCTCAGCGGGTATTGGGCTTCCATGTCTGGAAGCCACTTTTCTCGGAGAGGCGTAGCGATTACTGAGACTTTGGTCGAAACCCGGGGGTCGTTTCGCCTCAGGGGGTGCTGCATCCCGTGTGGTGGGAAGTGCTCTTCGGGGAGGCTAAACAGCTGCAATTTGACACGAATGACAGCGTAATGTCAGTGACATGGGTCACACAGAATGGATGAATCGCCCAGCAGGGCAAAACCAGACTGGCACGAATTCTGCCGATCTTAACTGATGTCATAACGACGTCGGCCCCACAACGGACCGAGTAGACTTTGCGGTATCCAACCAAAAAGGCTCGGGACGAAGGAGGCCGAGATGAAAATTGTAGGCTGTGATCTGCACGCAAGACAACAAACCGTAGCCA